>CAZMSZ010000057.1:18000-20164 GCA_964569055.1 uncultured Planctomycetota bacterium
CCGATTCCAACCGGCTCGTGCTCGTCTCCGATCTCTGCGGTCGTTGCGCTCTCTGGGCTCGATCCTGAGCTTCCGATGGCGCAGGACGCTCGCGCCTCTTGAAAGATCCAGGTTAGAAACGGCTGTCGCTGGCCGCGAGCGCCCTCGAGGGCGACAGACCTGGGGCGACAGCCGTTCTGGCATTCCTGATTCCCTGTTGATATTTCGTATTTCCTCGCCCCTCGCGCTCACAGCCCCCGCCGCACATCGCCGAACCGCCGCGAGCGGCGGCCGCTCCCCAGCCCGAGCGCGATCGCGTCGAGGCGCTCGATCGCCTCGCGCGCGCTCCCGAGGCGGGCCTTGGGCTCCTTGGTCAGCAGCCGGTCGATCAGCTCCTGCAGGCCGGGCGGGACGTCGAGCTCGGGGGCCGCGCTCCGCAGCGGGAGCGGGTCCTCGACCATGTGGCAGGACAGCCAGCCCGAGACGGTGTTCGACTGGAAGGGGAGCCGGCCGCTGACCATCTCGTAGAGCACCATCCCCAGCGAGTACAGGTCGGCGGGCGGGCCGACCGGGTCGCGGAACGCCTGCTCGGGCGAGAGGTACTGGGGCGTGCCGGTCACCCCGCCCGCGTCGGACTCGAACACCTTGTCCTTGAACTCGCCCAGCTCCTGGATCAGGGCGATCCCGAAGTCCATCAGCTTGGCCGAGGCGCCCCCGGGCGCGACCAGGATGTTGGCCGGCTTGATGTCCCGGTGCACGATCCCCGCGCCGTGCGCGGCCTCGAGCGCCTGGAGCACCTGCCGGGCGATCGTCAGGCTCTGGCGCACCGCGATCGAGCCCTCCGTCTGGAGGACGCCCTCGAGGTCGGTCCCGTCGAAGAACTCCATGGCGAGGAAGTGGAAGCCCTGCCCCGTCACGCCGGCGCCGTACACGTCGATCACGTGCTCGTGGCCGAAGAAGCCGTTGGCCAGGATCTCACGCTTGAACCGCTGCTTGCGCTCCTCGCTGGCGGCCGGCGGGAGGACCTTGAGCGCGACCGGGCCGTCGCGCTCCTCGTGGTCGGCGAGGTAGACGACCGCCATGGCGCCCGCGCCGACCTTGCCGAGGATCCGGTAGCCCTCGAGCACGACCCCGACCATGGGGTCGGTGGTGTCGACCCAGTCGGGGATCGCGAAGCGCGGGGCGCGCTCGCCGCGGGTGAGGTCGAGCGCGGCGCGGTCGAGGATCCCGGTCGCCTCCGCGGCGCTGGGGAAGGCCAGCTCGAGGCGGAACACACCGCTGGGGAGGCGCTCGCGCTCGAGCGCCTCGGCGATCCCGGTGTCGCTGAGCCGTGCGCTCCCGGGCAGGGGCGCGCCGTCGGCGACCAGGGTGGCGGCGGCCTCGGCGGCGCTGCGCCCGCGGTACGCGTCGAGCCGGGCCTGCTGGTCGAGGTCGAACGCCCGCTTGGCGCGGTAGCGCAGCCGCGCCTCGGCCTCGGCGTCGAGGCGACCCGCCTCGACCAGGGCCCGCCCCACCGCGGCGCAGTCGGCCTGCTCGCCCAGCGCGCGGGCCACGCCCGCGACCTGCTCGAGCGGCACGCCCGCCTGCTGGCCGAGCAGGTGCGCGAACAACCCGAGCGCCCGCGCGCGTTTGTAGCGCTCCACCAGCGCCTGGACCAGCTCCGCCTGCGGGCGCGAGACGTCGCCGCGTCGCAGCAGGTCGCCCAGCAGCGAGCGGAACCCGGTCTCCTCGCGGTGCACGTCGAGCGCGCGCAGCGCGTCGGCCAAGACGGCGCGCAGGTCGGGTCGCTGCTGGTGGAGGAGCCGCGCGGCGAGGAGGTCGTCGAACCGGAGCACGGGCTGATTCTAAGGGGGCTCGCTCCCGTCGGTCTACTCGCCGGAGGTTGGCTCGGGACCCAAGTCCCTGTCCCTTTGCCGTCAGCATTTCGTGCCCGTGCCCGTGCCCGTGCCCGTGCCCGTCTCCGTGCGCGCGGCCCGTGCCCATGCCCCATTTCGAAGCACGGTCGCGCATGCGACCACGCGCGCGGGCACGAGGCTCGATCCGACAGCCTCTCGCGCCCCCGCCCTCGCCTAACCCAGCGCGCGGCGCAGCTCGGCGGCGCGCTCGGCGTAGCCCTTCAGGCCCAGGGCGGCCGCGCGCTCGGCGAGCTCGAGGGCCTCGGCCAGCTGCTCCTCCTCGCGCAGGT
>CAZMSZ010000057.1:20264-26926 GCA_964569055.1 uncultured Planctomycetota bacterium
GCCGCGCGCTCGGCGAGCTCGAGGGCCTCGGCCAGCTGCTCCTCCTCGCGCAGGTGGATCAAGAGGTGCTTGAAGGAGGTGAAGCTGAGGCGCAGCTTCTCGCCGCGGCGGGCGCGCTGCTTGGCCGCCTCCACCAGCCGGTCGGCGAGCGCGATGTCCTCGGCGCAGGCCGCTATGAACGCGCGGTTGGCGCGGGGGTCGAGGTGGCGGCGGACGTAGGCCCACTCCACCAGCTCGGAGAGGACCTCGTGGCGCGCGAGCGGGGCGTCGGTCGCCTCGAGCCGCCGCTCGAACTCGCGCAGGCCCGCGCGGATCGCGACGTCGGTCACGTCGCTCTCCTCGCGCTCCACGTAGGCGTCGGCGATCGCGCTCGCGTCCTCGAGCTCGTCGTAATACGACTCGAACGTGCTGTCCTCCTCGATGTCCTCCACCCGCCGGTACTTGCCGCTCGGCGGCAGGCGCAGCCCCGCGTCGGCCAGCGCGTCCTTGGCGGCGCGGTAGACCCGCTCGTAGAAGGCGGCGTGCTCCTTGGCGGCGTGCTCCTCGCGGAACACGTCGAGCTCGCTCAGGGGCCCCTCGTGTCCGCACAGGCAGCGGAGCCGCACCGCGCTGCTGGTGGGGCGGAACACCACCGGGAACGTGCGTCGGCACAGCCGGCAGTAGAGCCACAGCTCCTGCCGCTTGCCGAGCTCGAAGTCCTGGACGAAGCCGTCGTCGGAGAACGCCACTTCAGGGGCTCGGCGCCGCCCCCAGCTCGGCCAATAGGCCGCGCTCCGCCTCGGCGACGACCCGCTGGAAGCGGGCCTGCAGCTCGTCGCGGTCGGCGCCCGGGTGCCCCTCGACGATCGCGCGCACGCGCTCGATCTCGCGCTCGATCCGCTCGCGGATCCCCTGGGCCACCCGCGGGTCGGTCGCCTGCCGCGGGGCCGCGCCGAAGCTGCTCACGTAGCGCTGCAGGCGGGCCACCTCCTCCCGCGCGCCGGCGGCCGCGGCCCCAGCGGCGGGGGTGGGCGCCGCGGCGGCGGGCGCGGCGGCGGGGGGCGCCGCGATCCGCGGCTGCGGCTCGGGCTGCTGCTCTCCGCCGTGGCGCGCGCTCAGCGCGCCCTCGAGGGCGAGCGTGGCGACCTCGCCGTTGGGGAACGTGATCTCGACCCGGGCCGGGAGCGCGCTCGGCGGCGCGATTCGCAGGTAGGGGCGCCCCTCGCGCAGGAACAGGCTCTGCGTGCTCGGGTCGCCCACGCGCGCGCGGCTCCAGTCGATCGGCGCGCGCAGGTCGTCGGGCCCGAAGCGGGTCCAGCGCGTCCCCTGCCCCACCTCGAACGCGAGCTCGAGCTCGAGCGCCTCGGGGACGATCCGGATCCGCCGGTCGCTCCCGAGGCGCTGCCCCGCCTCCTCGGAGAGCTGCGCGCGGATCGAGTAGCTCGGGGAGAGCAGCTCGCCGTCGTCGACCAGCCCGATCACCTCGAGCAGCCCCACCCCGGGGTCGGCGGTGGCGAGCACGCGTCCCCAGGCCATCGGCTCGAACGAGAACGCGACCCGCTCGAGCGGCACCGCGAACTTGCCGTCGACCCCGCGCGCGAGCACGCGCAGCCTGGCCTGGCGGCCGACCTCCATCGCGGGCGGTCCGTCGACGAACTCGATCTCGAACATGGGCCCTCCGCGCGCGGAGTATAGCCAACGCGCGCGGTGCTCGCGCGCCGCCCGGGGAGCCGCGCCGCGCCGACGCGCGCGCCCGCGGGCCCGGGTCGCGCTAAGCTGAGGAGCCTCGTCCTTCCTGGGGTTGCGGCCACCGCCCCGGTCCTTCGCACTCGAGCCCCGGCTCCGTCTCCTTCCTGATGGCACGCTCCACCGAGCCCGGTCCGACCTCCTTCGAGGCGCTCCCCGACGCGGAGCTCGTGGCGCGCTGCCTGCGGGCCGGCGAGAGCTACGACCGGGCGTTCGAGGCGCTGTATCGGCGCTACGCCGACCGCGTGCTCGGGTTCTTGGTCAAGCTGACCGGCGATCGGAGCGCGGCCGAGGACGCGCTCCAGGAGACGTTCTTGCGCGTCTACAAGGGGCTGGAGCGGTTCGACGGGCGGCGCGAGCTGATCGGCTGGGTGCTGCAGATCGCCCGCTACGTGGCGATCGACGCCTACCGGGTGGAGCAGAAGGTGCGGCGCCTCGAGGAGGCGCGGGCCAGGCCGGAGCTGCCGCCCGGCGAGGCGCCCGACCCGCTCGAGGCGAGCGAGCGCGCGCGGCTGGTGGACGAGGTGCTCGAGGGGCTGTCCCTCGACGACCGCTCGCTCCTGCTGCTGCGCCACTACGAGGGCATGACGTTCCGCGCGATCGGCGAGGTGATCGACTGCTCGGCGCGGACCGCGCAGAACCGGGTCGAGGCGGCGGCGCGGCGCTTCCAGCAGGCGCTCGCGACGCGGCACGGGCTCGAGGGAGGGGACCTGTGAGCGTCTGTGGCGCCGTCCGCGAGCTGCTCGCCGCGCACGCCCTGGGCGCGCTCGACCCGAGCGCGGGCGCCCTGGTCCGCGATCACCTGCGCGGCTGCCCGCGCTGCCGCGCGGCCGAGACCGAGACCCGCGCCTGCCTGGCCCTGGTGACCGCGCCGCCCGTCGCGCCCCCCGCCGAGCTGTGGGATCGGATCCGGCTGCGGATCGAGCGGAGCGAGGCGGCCGACCCCGTGCGGGGCGGCGCACCCGACGTCGTGATCGCGCTGTCGTGCAGCTTCTGCCGCGGGGGGCTGGTGCGCGACGAGGCGGTCTACTGCGCCTCGTGCCTGGCGCCGCATCACCCCGACTGCTTCCGCGACTACGGCCGCTGCAGCGTGATGGGCTGCGCCGAGCCGCGGGTGGTGCGGCCGAGCGAGCTGCCGCGTGGGGTGGAGCGCCGCCCGGCGCGCGCGGCGCCCGAGAAGCCCGGCTCGCGCCGGCGCCTGGCGCGCTGGCGGATCGCCGGGCTGGGGGCGGCCCTGGTGGGGACGATCGGCGCGGCGGCGGCCCTGGCGCCCCGCGAGCGCGGCGCGCCGCCCTACGGCGACTGGGCCGTGAGATCGGTGGAGGCGCCGAGCGAGCCTGCGCTGCGCCTGGAGCTGCGCGACGCCACCCTGGGCGAGCTGGTGCACCAGCTCGTAGAGGCCACGGGCGCCCCGATCTGGCTCCCCACGGAGCACGCCTCCCTCCTGATCCGGCGCGCGAGCTGGACGGGCGAGGAGCCCTGGCCGGTCGCCCTGGAGGACCTGTGCCGCACGCTCGGGCTCGAGCTGTACCAGCGTCAGGACAGCGTGTGGGTGATCGCCGCGACGCCCGTCCACGACACCCTCGAGCCGCTCCTCCCGCGGCTCGGCGAGCGCGACGCTCTGCCGAGCGACCGCACCCTTCGCTTGGTGGGCTCGGCGGCCCACGACTCCACCGTGCTCGAGGGCTGGGGCTACCGCGTGCTCCCCGCGCCCGAGCTCGACGCGCTGGCCGTGGTCGATCCCGTGGGCGAGCTCAGCGTCTACGCGGGCGGGATCCCGTGGGCCACGCTGCCCGACCCGGGGAGCGTCCGGGCCACCGCCTGGGACGGCCCTCGCTTCGCCTACCTCGCCGCGCGCGGCGAGGGTCTCGAGCTGGGCGTGCTCACCGTCGGGAGCCAGCTCACCCGTCCGCTGGCGCGTCCGCTCCAGCTCGCGGACGGCCGGGCCGGCCTGGCCTGGCTCGACGCCGACACCCTCCTCGCGTGGGACGCCGACGTGGTCCAGCTCGTGCCGGCGCTGCGCACCGGGTTGCCGATCACGCTCGGCTGGCCCAGCCCCCGCGGCTTCACGGGGTTCGCGCTCCACCCGCTCGACGGGGACCGGGTGCTCGTCGAGCGGCCCGACAGCCTCGAGCTGTGGCGGCTGCGGCCCGCGCCCGAGCGGCTGGGCGAGCCGCTGAAGCTGCCGCACTACCGCCTGGAGGTGGCGCGCGCGGCCGGGGTCGCCATGGTGCAGCTCAGCACCGAGGTGCGCCTGGTCGCGATCGAGCCCGAGGGGCTGCGCGTAGAGCCCGTGCCGCTCGCCAGCCGCGAGCCGGGGCGGGGCACGTGGCACGCCAGCCTCTCGCCCACCGGCGCGCACCTCGCCTACCTCAACGGCGGCGAGCTGCTGGTCCGCCGGACCGCCGCCCGCAGCGGGGCCTTTCAGCAGCTCACCCCCGGCCTCGACGGCGCGGTGCGCGGCTTCGCCTGGCGGCCGGACGGGAAGGAGCTCGCGTTCTGGAGCGAGCGGACCTGCTACGTGGCCGCGACCGAGGAGCTGCTGACCTCCGACCGGTCCGACGTGTTCAAGCGCGCGGTCCCGCGCTTCGAGGCGTCCCGGGACGCCGAGGAGGCCCCCGACGAGCCGCGGGCCGCCTGGATCCATGACGTGACCTGGGCCGACCGCTCGCTCCTGGTGACGGTGCGCGGCGTCCAGCCGCGCGACCCTCGGATCGAGCTGGGCGAGTAGCGGAGCTGCTCGAAGCCGACAGCAGCGAGCGACCGCCGACGCCGCCCTCAATCGGCGACGACGACCTGGTTGCGGCCGTTGGCCTTGGCCGTGTACAGGGCGCGGTCGGCCGCCTCCACCACGTCGCGCACGCGCGTGTGGCGGGTGGACCCGGCGGCGGTCAGGTTGCTCGCCACCCCGATCGAGAGCGTGACCCGCAGCCGCTCGGTGCGGCCGGAGTTGGTCTTGGCGGGGATCACCAGCTCCTCGACGGCCGCGCGCACCTCCTCGGCGATCTCGCGGGCGCCCTCCACGTCGGCCCCGGGGAAGAACACCGTGATCTCCTCGCCGCCGGTCCGGCACACCAGCCCGCGGTGGGTGATCGTGCGGCTGATCGCGCGCGCCACGGCCTGGAGCACCACGTCGCCCGCGCCGTGGCCGTGGGTGTCGTTGACCTTCTTGAAGTGGTCGATGTCGGCCAGCGCCACCGCGAACCGCGACCCGAGCTCGGTCGCGCCGGTCTGCTCGACGATCGCCTCGGCGTAGGCCTTGTTGAACACCTGCGTGAGGGCGTCGGTCTGGGTCGAGTGCGACATGCCCATCACCCACTCGTGCCCGACGACCAACAGGACCAGGCTGGGGAAGGCCATGGTCAGGACCCGCTCGCAGGCGGGCGGGACCGCCTTGAGGTCGAGCCCGAGCGTGGTGAGGTCCGTCCCGAGCTGCGCCAGCCCCGCCGGCACGAGGAACAGCGTCAGCCCGGCCACGCCGCCCTGGAGCCCCGCGGGCGAGCGCCACCCGGCGAAGCTCAGCAGGGTGGCCGCGGCGGCCGACCCGAGCAGGAGCGGGAGCGCCCGCGGCCCCAGCGCGGCGAGGTCGGGCGGCCCCCAGCGGGCGATGGCCCCCAGCGCCGCGAGCTCGAAGCCGACCGCCAGCAGGGTCACCGCGCGCAGGCGCGGGCGGGCCGCGGCCACGCCGGCCAGCGAGGCGAGCAAGACCGCCAGCCCCAGGAGCGGGAACGTGAACCCGTGCAGCCGCGCGCACAGGCGCGCCAGCTGGCCTGGCAGCTCGGGATGGCGCTTGGCGACCGAGTCCGGCAGGCCGGTGAACTGGCGCGGGGCGCCTCCCTGGGCCGCCTGAGTCTGGCCGCGCCGGGCCGCCTTGACCACCTCGACCGCGCCGCCGGGCTGCGTGACGGCCAGCACCGCGCCCGCCTGCGGCCGCGGGCGCCCGGGCTGGTTGAGGTAGTGGAGCTGCTGGATCGCCGCCAGCGGCATGAGCAGGAACGGCAGCGCATACAGGCGCGGGTTGCGCAGGGTCGTGTAGGAGGCCGTGGCCAGGAGCGCGGCGAGCGGGAGCGGGAGCAGGGCGACCGCGCTCCAGCCCACCTGCGGCGCCTGCGCCCAGGGGGTGAGCGTCTCGATGTGCGACCAGCTCGCCCGCAGGAGCGCGGCGGCCATGGCCAGCGACCCGACCAGCAGGGCGAACGCGCGGATCCAGGAGGTGCTCACAGCGGCTCCGCCTTCAGGCTACTCCAGTCCGCGGGATTCCCGCCACGCGACCGGTCCGTCTCCCTGCTCAGCGCGCCGGCGTGGAGACCTCCGACCACTGCAGCCCGCGGAGCGGGTCCCAGTAGGCGGGGCTCTGGTCGGTGGCCGGTCGGCCGCGCTCCGCCCGGACCGCGTGCAGCTCGTTCATGCGGTAGTGCAGCTGCGTGCTCGGCGCCTCCACGGGCGTGGCCGACACCGTCCAGCGCTGGGAGTCGGCGTCCTGCACCCGGTAGCGGTATCCACCCACCTCCCCGCTCGCGAGCTTGCGGGTAATGAGGCCGGCCAGCTCGAGCTCCTCGAGGGAGGCCGCGAACCGCCGCTCGCCAGCCGCCCGCGTCATTCGGAACCGGTTCTGGGCGTGTCCGATCCGCTGGAGGGTCCGGAGCGGGTCGCTGTAGACCCGCGCGTCGATCCGCCGCTGCCCGACCTGGAGGAAGGCGGACATGGCGACGACCGCCAGGACCGAGGTCAGGAGCATCGCGACCAGCGAGTAGACGCGGTGCCGTGTCTTGCGCCGCTCGTCGCTCACGCGGGGCCAGCATAGCAGGCGGCAGCCGAGGTCCGGTCGCAGGAAGGCAGGAAGGCAAAGGCAGGAAGGCAAAGGCAGGAAGGCAAAGGCAGGAAGGCAGGAAGGCAGGAAGGCAGGAAGGCAGGAAGGCAGGAAGGCAGGAAGGCAG
>CAZMSZ010000058.1:0-17514 GCA_964569055.1 uncultured Planctomycetota bacterium
GGAGGGACAGCAATGCAGCGCATTGTGCCCGACGAGCAACGAAGCCAGCGGCGACCAGGGCGAGCGAGGGCGCGCTCCGAGCTTCGAGACAGAGCCTAGGGTGCGCCGGAGCGGAGGGCCCGTGCGGATCGCCTTGACCACGCTCCTGGTGGCGCTCGCGCCGCTCTCGGCGGCCCACGCCGCGGGCACGATCCGGATCGCGACGCCGCCCGACGTGGCGGCGCAGGTCGAGGTCCTGGGCTGGACCGAGGGCGAGCGGGCGCGGGTCGTGGCCGCGGTCCTCGCCCCGGGCGAGGCCGCGCTGCCGGCGGGGAGCTACGGCCTGCGCGTGCAGGGGACCGATCACCGCCTCGGGCCGGTGCGGGTGCGCGAGGGGGAGGCGACGCGGCTCGAGCTCGGCGCGCTGCGGATCGTCGCGCCCGCGGAGGCCGCCCCGACCACGTTCTTCGCCCTGACCGCGGGAGGCGCCGCCGCGGGGCGCGCGCGCAGCGACGGTCGGCCGCAGGCGCTGTGGCCGGGCAGCTACCGCCTCGTCCGCGACCTCGGCGAGGTCGAGCGGGCGCTCGAGGTGTCCGGGGGCGTGGTGCGCGAGGTCGCGTGCGGAGCGCTCGCGCTCGCGGCGCCGGGCGAGCTGATCGACGCGCCCTACCACGTGATCAGCGACGAGCAGCCCGCGCGCACGGTCGCCTACGCCTCGACCCGAGGGGGCGCGCAGGCGCTGCTCCCCGGGCGCTACCGCGTGGTCCGCGCGCGCTCGGGCGTGATCTCCCAGCCCTTCGTCGTGGAGGCCGGGCGCTCGACCCGACTCGCCTGCGCGGCCCTGCGCGTGGTCCCGCTCGACGCGGGCCGGGTGGAGTACGCCGTCTACGGCCAGCGCGACGAGCGCCCGCTCCTGCGCGCTCGGAGCGGCGCGCAGGGCCACCTGGTATTCCCAGGGGAGTACTTCGTGGCGCCCTGGACCGGTCGCGACGTGGAGCGGGGCGCCGCGCTCGCGATCCGGCTCCGAGCGGGCGGGGTCACCACCCTCTGGGTGGACGGCGCGGGGCGGCTCGCGCCCGACGGCGGCGACGTGCCGGTGGAGGTCGCGGCTCACCCCGGAGGGCTCGTGATCGCGGGGCGACCCCTCGGAGTGCGCGTCCGCCTCGCGGAGCGGGTAGCCCTGCGGCTGCGCCTCCGCGCCCTCGGCGACGGCGCCGCGGCCGGAGCGATCCTCACGGAGCTCGGGGCCTGGCCGGTCGTGAACCCGCCTCGCCACGACGTCGAGCCGCTCGTGCCCGGCGAGCTCGCCGACGACGTGTGGGTGCGGGTCGAGGCGGAGGCGACGCTCGCGGCGGGCGCGCCGCCGCTCGTCGGACGGTCGCGGCCGCTCCGGCTGGTGCACCCGCGCGCCGGCCTGGTGCGGGGGCTCACCGCGTCCGCGCGCGGCCCGACCGTCGTCGCGCTCCGGTGGACGCCTCCGCCGGGGCCGCCGCCCGCGGGATACCGCGTCTATCGGACCGGCGCGCCGCGTCCGATCCACGGCGACCGCTTGCTGCGCGAGCCGAGCTTCGTGGACCTGGGCCGCTCGGCGGGGCGGGTCTACGCCTACGAGGTGTGCGCCGTCGATCCGCGCGGCGTCGAGGGGCCGCGCGCGCCGGCCTCCGCGCACACGGCGGCGGCGCCATGAGTGAGCCCGACCTGAGCGGGGAGTGGATCAACGAGGCGGGCTCGCGCATGCGACTGCGCCAGGAGGGCGCGCGCCTCAGCGGCAGCTACCGGAGCGCGCTCGGGCGCGCGGCCCCCGACGAGGAGTTCCCGCTGGTCGGGTGGGCGCTCGGCGAGCGGGTCGCGTTCACGGTGGCCTTCGTCCCGCACGGGACGGTGACCGCCTGGGTGGGGCGCCTGAAAGGTGACGAGCTCGAGACGCTGTGGCACCTCGCGCACGAGGTCGAGGGCGAGGAGGCGAGCTGGACGTCGGCCGGGCTGCGGGCGGGGGCGAGTCGCTTCCGGCGCGCGGAGGGCCTCCCCCTCACCCCGTGAACAGGGGGGCCAGGACCAGGATCCCGCCGATCACGGCCGTGTAGAGCGCCGCGTACAGAACGCCGCGCGCCAGGCTCGGGAGGAGGCGCCCCCGATACGCGTCGCTCGCATGCACCGCCAGGGCCAGCGCGCCGTAGAGCAGGGTGTAGACCGCCAGCGCCACGATCGGGAACAACAGCTCGACCGCGAGCCACACCAGGAGCGGACCGAGCAGGAGCAGGAGCCCGACCACCAGCGCGAACACGAGCAGCACCAGCACGCCCTCGCCGTCGAACGCGCCTCCCGAGCAGCCGTCGGCGCAGCCGTCGGCGCAGCCGCGCGCGCCGCCGCCTTCGCCGCTCCCGCGCTCGCCGGTGATCCCGCGCCACAGGCGGGCGTAGTAGTCGCCCGGCGATCTGGCCGCGACGCTCACGTCGAGGTCGTCGTGCAGGCGATCACCGCGATAGAGGAGGGCGGTGATCCAGGTGGCGAGCACCACGAACACGCCGAGGAGGGCGACCTCGAGCGCACCCACCCCCGTCGGGAGGAGCGCGCGGGCCGCGTAGCCGCTCCCCAGGCCGACCGACAGCGTGGAGACGAGCAGCAGGGCGACCACGCTCTTGGCGCCGAGCCGGTCGCGCGCCTCGGCGAGCACGCGCAGGGTCGCCTGCTTGCCGGCGCCGAGCACGATCCGCGCCGCGGCCCGGCGCGTGAACGGCCGCGCCTCGCGCCCGCCGCAGGCGTGGACCGAGCAGGCGCCGCCGTGCTCGTCCCAGCACTCGCGGTGGTGCGGCGCGGCGCACCGAGCGCACCGCACGGCCTCGGCGCGCTCCACGACCTCGTCGTGGCAGAACGGGCAGCAGACGTGCACGCGGTCAGATCACCGCGACCGAGCGCACGTCCACCTCAGGGCTGCCCGTCGCGGCGGAGCCGCTCGAGCTCCGCGCGCAGGGCGCGCAGCTCGCGCTCCACCTCGTCGGCCCGCGCCCTCTCGGCCTCGGCCCGCTCGTGCTCGGCCTCGGCCCGCTCGTGCTCGGCCTCGGCCCGCTCGTGCTCGGCCTCGGCCCGCTCGTGCGCCGCCTCTATGAGCTCGCGCCGGGTCGGGATCGGCTCCGCGGCACCTCGGCGGAACAGCCGGAGCGACCCGCCCCGCGGCGCAAGCTCGAGGTCGAGCGCGGGGAGCGCCATCCGCTGGGTGCGCGGGTCGGGCGCGAGCTCGCGGTAGCGGCCTCCTTCGAGCGCGAAGGCCAGGACACCGCCCCGGATCCACTCGCTGAGCGGGTCGAACAGGATGTAATACGGCACGTGCAGCTCGCGCTCGTAGATCGCCTTCTTGCGGCCGAGGTCGTGGGCGCGCGTGCTCTCGGAGGTGAGCTCGATCACCAGCGTCGGGGTGCGGCCGCCCTCCTCCCACAGCTTGTAGACCCGGCGCTCACCGCGCGGGGCCCCGAGCACCAGATACACGTCGGGGCTGACGCAGGCGCGCGGGTCGCCTTCGACGTAGTAGAGGAAGTTGTCCGCCGCGACGTAGGCGTCGAGGCGGTCCACGTACAGGTCGTCGAGCGCTTGCACCAGCTCGATGGTCACCCGGACGTGGGCGTCGGTCTCACCCATGGGCTCGTCGTCGCGCTCCGGGTACACGACGGCGGTCGTGTTCCCGAGGGTGGGCGACTTCACGCCTTCGAATCCGTCCTGCGGGTCCATACCTCCGAGCGTACTCGCGCTCTTGGGACGTAGCCAGGGTGCGGCCGGTGGCGCTGGCGGGTGGGGTCTTGCATGGTCGAGCTCCCGAGCAGCCCGGCCGAGGCAGCCAGGCCGAACAACTGGCGAACATGGTAGCGGACGCCTCCGACAGGCCGAGCCCGGTCCCGGAGGTCCGCGCACCCGCCGGCCGTCCCGCCGCGGTGAGGGAATGCGAGGATCGGCCGCGCACGGGCGGAGCCGAGGTGGACGAGCGCCAACGAGAGCCGGCAGCACGGGAGGCGAGCGCGCTCGCGCCAGCCTGGCTCGCGCGCGCCCTGCCGCTGCCGCCCGGCTCGCCCGCCGCGATCGAGGAGGCCTCGGCCGCGATCGAGGCGGAGCGGCGCGACGCCTCGCGCTGGAAGCGGCTCCGCTGCCGGCGGGTGACGCCCCTGCGCGGCCTCGGCGAGGAGGGGCTGTTCCGGCTCGAGGTCGGGACGCGGGTCGCGTTCGACTGGAGCTGGGAGGGGAGCCGCGCGCTGCGCCCGCTCGCGCCCGAGGCGCTCGAGGGTCGCGCGGCGCCGGCCGCGGGCGAGGCCGCCTGGAGCGGAGCGGTCCTCGAGGTCGACGAGGCGCGCGGCCTGCTCTACGTGGCGGTGGAGCCCCCCGGCGCCCCGCCGACCGCGGGGACGTTCTTCGTGCAGCCGTTCGACTTCCTGGCGCACCTCGAGCGCGTCTACCGGGGCGAGCGGTTCGCGCCGCTCCGCGAGCCGCTCGCTCGGCTGTTGCGGGCGAGCCGCGGCGGGGTCCACCCCCCTGCCGCTGACGGCGACGTGGCGCGAGCGCGGCTGGCGCGGGCCCTCGAGGACGCGGTGGACGAGCCGACGCGCGCGCCGCTCGCCGCCTTGTTCGGCCGCGCCTGGAGCGTCCTGTGGGGGCCGCCCGGGACCGGCAAGACCCGCACCGTGGGCGAGCTCGGCGCCGCGCTGCTCGACGAGCCGAGCGAGCGGCTGCTGGTGGTCTCGACCACCAACAAGGCGACCGACGCCGCCGCCCTGGCGATCGCGCGCGCCGCGCGGCGTCGCCGGAGCGACGCGCCGCTGCGCGGCCGCCTGCGGCGAGTCGGGAGCGGAGCGCGCTGGCGGACGTTCCACGAGGTCGGCCTGGAGGAGGTGCTGTGGGGCGGCGAGTCCGAGGCGCGCCGCGCGCTGGCCGAGCTCGAGGAGCGGCTCGCGCTGGCGAACGAGCCGCAGGCCCGCGCGGCCCTGCGGCGGCGGCGAGAGCGGGCGCGCCGGGGGCTCGAGGACGGCTCGCTCGCGGCCTTCACCGACGCCGCCGCGCGGGTGGTCGTGACCACGGCCTACAACGCGCTCGCGACGCTGACCCGGTTCGAGCTGAGCGAGCCGCTCGCCGAGGGGCACACGCCGTTCACCACCGTGGTGATCGACGAGGCCGGCCTGATCTCGCGGGCGGCCGCCGCGGCGCTGGGGCTGCTCGCCGCCCGCCGCGTGCTGCTGGTGGGCGACCCGCAGCAGCTCGCGCCGATCGCGCGGCTGGCGCGCGTGCTCCCGCGCGGGCAGGCGGCCTGGCTGGCGGCGAGCGGGCTCGAGCACCTCGCGGCCGCGCCCGTCGAGGCGCGAGCCGCGCCCGCCGCGGAGGAGGCCGAGGCGCTGCACGTGCTCGAGGTCCAGCACCGCATGCACCCCGAGGTGCGGGCGCTGATCTCGGAGTATCAATACGGCGGGCGCCTGCGCGACGCCCCGGCCGTGCTCGCGCGCGCGAGCGAGGAGCCGAACGGGTGGGGCCCGCTCGGCGACGCGCCGCGCGCCCTGTGGCTGGTGCTCGACGAGGACGGCGCGCCCCTCCCCGAGCTGCGCGCGCGGCGCGGCCCCGGCGGGCGGAGCTGGATCCGCCCGCGCTCGCTCGAGCTCCTCGGCGAGCTGCTCGACGCCTGGCCGGCGCTCACCGCGGGGAGCGGGTTGTTCGTGGCCCCGTTCGTGGCCCAGGCCGCGGCCGCGGCCACGCAGCTGCGGCGCCGCGGCCTGGCGAGCTGGACCGCCTCGACCGTGCACGCCCAGCAGGGGGCCGAGGCGGAGGTGGTCGTGTTCGACACCGTGCACGCGGCGGGCGGCTCCTGGCCGCTCGACGAGTGGCAGCGCCTGGTCAACGTCGCGCTCAGCCGAGCGCGGGCGCGGGTGGTGGTGCTCGCCAGCCGGCACGAGCTGCGCGAGCCGTTCTTGCGCCCGCTCGCCGCGCGCCTGGCCCCGGTCGCGCTGACCCGCGGGCGCGGAGGGTCGCGCTGGCGGGCCGTGGCGGGGCTGCGGGACGACGAGGGCGGCGCCCTCCCGCCGCCGCCCGCGCCAGGCGAGCGCGCCCAGCTCGGCGCGCAGCTCGCGCTCCGCCGCGCGCTGCGCCCGGTGCGCACGCGCGAGCAGGAGCGCCTGATCGAGCTCCCCCTCGACGGCCGCCCCCGCGTGGTGCGCGGGGTGGCGGGCAGCGGGAAGACCCTGGTCCTGGCCCACTGGCTGGCGCGGGCCGCGCAGGGGCCGGGGCGGCTGTTCTGCGTGTACGCCAACGCGGCGCTGCGCGGGCTGATCGCCGAGGCCGTGGAGGACGCCTGGCGCGACGCCGGCCAAAGGGCGCCCTTTCCCTGGGGGCGCGTGGAGCTGCGCCACGTGCGGCGCCTGCTCGAGGCGCTGCTCGCCGAGGTCGGGCTCGACGCGCGCGCGTTCGGGTTCGACTACGACGCGGCCGCGGCGGCCTACCTCGAGCGCGTCGGGCCCGAGGCGGTCGCGCCGCGCTGCGACGCGCTGTTCGTGGACGAGGCGCAGGACATGGGCGCGGAGACGCTGCGCCTGTTGACCGCGCTGGTCGAGCCGCTCCCGGAGGCGCCGCGAGCGCGGCAGGTGCTCCTGTTCTACGACGACGCGCAGAACCTCTACGGGCGCGCGGCGCCGCGCTGGTCCGAGCTGGGCCTCGACGTGCGCGGCCGCTCGACCGTGCTGCGCGACTCGCACCGCTCGACCCGCCCGATCGCCGAGCTGGCGCTCAACGTGCTCTACCGCCTGCGGCCGCCGCGCGACGACCCCGAGCACCGCGAGCTGGTGCGCCTGCGCCTGATCGAGCCCACCGCGCCGCCCCGCCCCGCGCCGCCGCCGAGCGCCCCGTGGTGGCGGGTGCGCTTCTGCGAGGTCGAGGGGCCGCTGCCGACGCTGCGCGTGTACCGCAGCCGCGGCGAGGAGCTCGCCGCCGCCGCCGCGCAGCTCGAGCGCTGGGTGCGCGAGGAGCGGGTGCCGCCCGGCCTGGTGCGCGTGCTCTACAACGGGCTGCGCGGGCCGATCGAGCGCGAGCTCGCGCCGCTGCTCGCGCGGGCCGGGGTCCCCTTCGAGCTCCAGACCGGCGACGCGCTGACCCGCGGCGCCGAGCGGGTGATCGCGACCACGGCCCACTCGTTCAAGGGGTACGACGCGGAGGTCCTGCTGGTGCTCGGGCTCGACGCCTTCACCGCGCGCCGCGAGGGCCCGCTGGCCAAGGTGCTGTACGTGGCGCTCACCCGCGCCCGCTCGGTCCTGGCTCTGAGCGCCACGCGCCCGTCGCCCCAGAGCGAAGGCGCCCGAGTGGTGGCGGCGGTGGAGCAGGCGCTCGACGCGCTCTACGAGCGGCCGGCGGTGGAGGCGGCTGCGAGCCCGCTCGACGAGCGGGCCGAGCTGTTGGCGCTGCTCGGCCCGGGGCGAGGCGCCTGGCTCGACGCGCTCCTGGCCCGCCACGCGCTGATCCAAGAGCCGCTGGTCTCGGCGGCGGGCGAGCTCCTGGCGGAGCCCTTGTTCTGGCTGCGGCGCTCGGCGGGGGCCCTGTTCGCGGGCGCGGGCGAGGAGGTCGTGGCCTGCTTCCTCGAGCCGCCCGGCGCCCGCGTGCGCGAGCGCCTGGACGCCGAGGGCGTGCGCGTGATCGCGCCGGGCGAGCCGCTCGACGGCGGCCTGGAGTGGTAGCGGGAGCCCTGTTCGTGCTCGTGCTCGTGCTCGACTCGCCCTGGCCGTCTAGTCGCACGCAGAGCGCTGACGTCAGCAGACGTGGCCAGAAGCCAGATATAGGTCCGACTCTGTCGCGCTACCGTCAGCTCGTATCGCCACGCCCCTCCGAGCTGCGAGCACCTCGACGAGCACGAACGAGCACGAGCACGAGAACGAGGCCCGATCGTCCTGCGCCGACGCTCAGGTCGCGGCGACCACCCGGGCGTCGATCGCGACCAGCCCCCGCGGGGTGATCACCAGCGGGTTCACGTCCAGCTCGGCCACCTCGGGGAGGGCCTCCATGAGGTTCGACACGCGCAGCAGCACCTCGGCCAGCTCGGCGCGGTCGAGCACCGGCCGCTGGCGCGCGCCGTCGAGGAGCGGCTGGGCCTGGATCCGGTCGATCATGTCGAGCGCGTCGCGCCGGCTGAGCGGGGCCACGCCGAACGCGACGTCCTTGTAGACCTCCACGAAGATCCCGCCCATGCCGACCATGATCAGCGGGCCGAAGGCCGGGTCGCGCGAGGCGCCCACGATCACCTCGGTGCCGCTGACCTGCTCCTCGATCGTGAACCCGGTGATCCGCGCGCCCGGCTGGTGCTGGGCCACCTGCGTGCGGATCTTCAGGCAGGCGGCGCGCACGCCCTCGGCGTCGATCACGCCCACCGCCACGCCGCCCACGTCCGACTTGTGCACCACGTCGGGGCTGCTGACCTTGATCACGACCGGATAGCCGAGCTCGTCGGCCACGCGCACGGCGCCCTCGTCGTCGGTGGCCGCGCCGGCGCCGTTGTAGCGGAGGCCCGCCGCGGCGAGCACCTCGCGCGCGCGGGGGAGGTCGAGGTTGCGCTGCCCCTCGGCGCGCGCCGCGGCCACCGCCGCGCGGGCGCGGTCGAGGTCGGGGGCGGGGAGGTGCGCGTAGCTCGGCGTGGGCGGCGCCTCGCGCGCCAGCCAGCGGCCGCGGCGCATGAGCGCGCCCATGGCGCTGATCGCGCGCTCGGGCGTGTCGAGCTCGGGGATCCCGCGGGCGTCGAGCAGCGAGCCGGCCTCGGTGCCGGCCAGGCCCAGGAAGCTGGCCAGGAGCGGCTTGTTCGCGCCCTCGCTCGCGGCGGCGATCGCCTCGGCGGTGGCGACCGGGTCGGTCATGGACTGGACGGTCATGACGACCACCACCCCGTCGACCTCGGGCGCGGCGAGCACGACCTCGACCGCCTGGCGGAAACGCTCGGGCGTGGCGTCGCCGATGATGTCGACCGGGTTGCCGTGGGACCACACGGCCGGGAGCACGGCGTCGAGGCGGGCGCGCGTCGGTTCGCTCAGCTCGGCCAGCTCGATCCCGTGGCGGGCCGCCGCGTCGGCGCACAGCACGCCCGGACCGCCGGCGTTGGTCACGATCGCCAGGCGGTTGCCCGCCGGCGCCGGCTGGTGGGCGAGCGCCCGCACCCAGGCCATGAAGTCGCCGATCGTGTTCGCCTGGAGCACGCCGGCCTGCGAGAACGCCGCGCGGTAGGCGGCGAGCGAGCCGGCCAGGCTGCCGGTGTGGCTCGAGGCGGCCTTGGCGCCGGCCGCCGTGGCGCCGCCCTTGATCGCGACGATCGGCTTCCTTTGCGAGACCTCGCGGGTCAGCTCCAGGAACGCGCGCGGGTCGGCGAGGGCCTCCACGTACAGCGCGATCGCCGTGGTCTGGGGATCGTCCGCCAGCCAGCGGATCACCTCGACGTCCCCGACGTCGGCCTTCCCGCCCAGCGAGACCGCCGCCGAGAGCCCGAACCGCTCGACCTGCGCGTAACTGATCAGCCCGGTGACCAGCGCGCCCGACTGGCTGAGGAGCCCGATCTTGCCGGCGGGCGGCGGGCTGGCGGCGAAGCTGGCGTTGAGCCGCGCGCCGGGGCACAGCACGCCCAGGCAGTTGGGCCCGATCACCCGGATCCCGTGGGCGCGCGCCCGGGCGACGACCTGCTCCTGCAGCGCGTGCCCCTCCGCCCCGAGCTCGCCGAACCCGGCCGAGATCACGATCGCGGCGCGCGCGCCGACCGCGCCCACCTCGTCCATGAGGTCGGGAATGAACCGGGGCGGGATCGCCACCAGCACCAGGTCGATCGGCGCCCCGACCGCGGCCAGGCTGGGGTAGACCGGCTGGCCCAGCAGCTCGCCCCCCTTGCGGTTGATCGCGTAGACCGGCCCCGCGAACCCGTCGGCCTCGCTCCCGCCGGCGCCCCCGCGCACCAGGTTGCGGAACAGGGCGAACCCCACCGACTGCTCGTCGCGGCTCGCGCCGACGACGGCCACCGAGCGGGGCTGGAAGAAGGGGTCGAGCGCGCGCGGGTCCATGCGGCCTCCTGCCGGTGGCGGGGCGCTGACCCTAGCACGAGGGGTCGGCGGGCTGGCCAGGCCTGGATCCGGCACGCTCAGGGGAGCAGGTCGGCGACGGCGAGCGGCGCGGAGGGCAACGCCGCGAGGGTGATGGACTCGGCGCGGCCGTAGCGGCGGATCGAGCGGTAACCGTCGCGGTAGACCGTGACCTCATCGGACACGAGGTCGACCAGCCACAGCTCGTTCACCCCTGCGGCCGCGTAGCGGGGGCCTTTGACGTCGCGATCGAACCCGACCGAGCTCTGCCCGACCTCGACCACCAGGAGGGCGTCGCTCGCCTCGGGGTGCGCGCTCGCGTAGTCGTCGGGCCTGGGCCGCAGCACCACGAGGTCCGGCTGAGGCTCGTCGTGCTCGCCGAGCGCGAGCGGCTGCTGGACGTCGACCAAGGCACGGGCTCCGACCCGTTCGGTGAGCAGCCGTTGCAGGCGGCGCACGCACGCGGCGTGGCGCGCGCTGATCGGAGCCATGGCGATCAGGTCTCCACCGACGAGCTCGACGCGCTCGTCGGGGTGCAGGACGCCCGCCGCTTCGAGGCGCGCCAGCTCGCGCCGGCAGAACCGGCGTCGGGCTGGTTCGGCGATCGGGGTGGGCACGGCCATGACCGCGTCGTCCCTCGGCCGCCAGCGGCGGCCACGGTGGCGATGCTCGCATCGTAGCGTCTCCAAGGTCGTCGGCACCTCGTTCGGCTCCGGTCGCCGCCGTCGTTGCGAACAAACCCAGAACCTATCCGCGAGCTCCGACACCCGTGGAACGGCCCGGCGCCTGTTCCCTCAGCCCTCGCTCAGCCGCAGCGCCGCCACCCAGCGCGAGAGCGCCTCGCGCGCGACGGGGTCGGGCTCGGGCGGGAGCGGCGAGGCGGCCTCGGCGGCGGCGAGCCGCGCGAAGGCGTGCTCGACGAGCGGCTCGAACCGCTCGGGCGCGGCGAGGAGCGCCTGCTCGCCGGCGGCCCGCTTGTGCTCGAGCACCTCGCGCACCGCGCTCAGCTCGGGGTGCTCCTCGAGCGTGCGGCGCAGGTCGACCTCGAGCACGCCGGTGCGCAGCAGGCGCTCGCCGGTGAGGAGGGTGCGGAACACGTACAGGAGCGGCTTGGCGCGCGGGGTCCCGGCGGCGCGCTCCTTGTCGTGCTCGCGCAGGAGCCCGCGGGCGAAGCCCAGGTAATGGCGCGCGTAGCCGCGGTGCAGGGTGGCGCGCGCGTGCCGGCGCAGCTCGGAGGCGCGCGGGTGCTCGAGCAGCGCGTAGTCGCCGAGCACGCGCTCGAGCATGTTGCCGTCGCCGCGCAGCAGGAGCGCGCACACCTTGGCCAGCTCGTGCGAGGCGTAGTCCAGCTCGAGTGGGCGGCCGTCCTCGAGCGGGACCTCGCCCAAGAAGGCGTGGGTCTCCTCGATCGGCTCCAGCCCGAGCAGCACGCGGGTCGGCGCGAGGTGGACCGCGCGCAGGTCGACGTCGGAGTCGGGCGAGGGGAAGCCGTAGGCGTGAGCGCCCGAGACCGCGGCCAGGAGCAGCCGCTCGGGCCGCCCCGCCAGGTAGCGGGCCAGGGTCGCCTCCGGCAGCGGCTCGGGCGCGCGGAGCGGGTCGCGCTGCGCCGGGGCGGTCACCCACACGACGTGGGCGTCGGCCTCGGCGAACGCCAGGCGCCGGCCGCGCCGCAGCAAGCGCTCGGCCACCTCGCGGCGCGGCTCGGCGGGGAGCGGCGAGCGCTCGGCCACCTCCTCCATGCGGCGCGCGAGGGCGCGCGCCTCTGCGAGCACCTCGTCCAGCGCCACCTCGCCGCGCTTGATCGCGAGCAGGCGCGTCCGCAACGGCCCCTCCTCCACCCGGATCAGGGGCTCGCCCGCCTCGAGCAGGCGCAGCCCCGAGTGGAGCACGCGCAGGAGGTGCATCGCGTTCTTGGGCTTGTCGCTGCGCGCCTCCGCCCAGCCGGGGTCCTTGGGCGAGCTCGCCGCCAGGTAGGCCCGCAGCGAGGCGGGCGCGCGGTCGCTCACCAGCCCCTTGTCGTGGAGCGAGCGGGCGAGGTCGCGCAGGGCGTCGCGCGCCTCACGGCGCGCGGCCCGCGGCGCGAGCCGCTCGCGCTCGGCGAGCCGAGCGCCGAGCACCTCGATCAGCTCGAGGTCGCTCAGCTCGGGCCGCTCGCGCCACAGCGCCGCCACCTCCTCCAGGAGCGCGTTGCGCCGGCGCCGCCCCTGCAGCCGCTCGAGCTGGGCCAGGGCGTAGCGCCCGAACGTGCCGAGCACCCGGCGCGAGAGGAAGGCCGCGCGTGCGGCCACCAGCTCCTCGCCGAAGGAGGTCGCGCGCACGACCGGCCCGTGCAGCGCCTCGAGCACGTTGGGGTCGGCCCGCAGCGCCAGGCGCAGCAGGCGGTCGAGCTCCCAGTACAGCGCGTCCGCGGCCGGGTCCTCGATCTGCTCGGGCGCCGGGTCGAGGCTGGCGAGCGCGTCGAACGGGGCCAGGAAGCAGCCGCGCAGGTCGTCGTCGCTGCCTGGGCCCGCCAGGTTCCAGGCCCGCGAGCCGACCTGCGTCACGAGCTGGATCGCGCCGCCGAACCGCTCCCAGGCTTCGACCGCCGGGAGCGGCGCGGCGGGGGGCGTCTCGCCGCCGCGCTGCAGCCGGACCGCGCCCCGCAGCACCCGCAGCCGCGCGCCGCCGAGGGTCAACAGCTCGAGCTCCGCGCCGTCCGCGAGCAGCTCGACGACCCGCGCCTGCGTGCCCGCCTCGACCCGCGTGCCGTCCGCGGCCTCCTGCTCGCGCTCGACCACCACGGTGGTCCCACGGGGGAGCGGCGGGGGCGCGCGGCCGAGCTCGTCGGAGAGGGTCATGCGGGCGTCCTCGAGCGGGTGACGGCGCCGCGCGGCGCGCGTGTCGCGAAGGTGACCGTAACCCAGAAGCGAACGCCGCGGCGTAGCATGGCCGCATGACCCGGCTTCACGACTGGGGCAAGCCCGAGCGGCAGCTTGGCTTCGGCCGAGCCGCCCCTAATCATTGGCCCGAGCGGACGCTCCGCTTCGGCCGAGCCGCCCCAGGTGCCGCGCGGGCGAAGTCCCGTAACGCCGAGACGCTACGGCACCGGACCCGCTTGGCGGACGCGAGCGGCACGTCGGCGTACGCGCGTCTACTCCAAGGGACTTCGCCCGCGCGGCACTAGCGCAAGCCGAACTTGCGCAGCTTGTCGTACAGCGTGCGCACGCCGATCCCGAGCTGCTCGGCCGCGATCCGGCGGTTGCCGCCGGCCGCCGCGAGCGCGGCCACGATCGCGGCGCGCTCGAGCTCCTCGAGCGACTGCCCGGCCGCGGGGGTGACCGCGCCCGCAGGCGCGCCTGCGCCCGGGGTGGGGAGGTCCTCGAGCGTCAGGTCGCTCGCCTCGAGCTCGGCGCGCCGCGCGAGGATCGCCGCGCGCTCGAGGGCGTTGGCCAGCTCGCGCACGTTGCCCGGCCAGGCGTGCTCGCGCAGGCGCGCCAGCGCGCTCGGGGCCAGGCGCAGCGCCGGGCGGCCGAGGCCGACCGCGATCCGACCGAGGAGCAGCGTCGCGAGCGGCTGGATGTCCTCGCGCCGCTCGCGCAGCGGCGGGAGGTGGAGCGGGAACACCGCCAGGCGGTGATAGAGGTCGTCGCGGAACTCACCCGCCACCACGGCCGCGCGCAGGTCGCGGTTGGTGGCCGCGATCCAGCGCACGTCGGCCTCGATCGTCTGGGCGCCGCCCACCCGCTCGAAGCGGCGCTCCTGCAGCACGCGCAGCAGCTTGGCCTGTAAGTTGGGCTTGAGGTCCGCCACCTCGTCGAGGAAGAACGTCCCCCCAGCGGCGAGCTCCAACCGCCCGCGGCGGCGCGCCTCGGCCCCGGTGAACGCGCCCTTCTCGTGGCCGAACAGCTCGCTCTCGAGCAGGTGCTCCGACAGCGCCGCGCAGTTGACCGCCACGAACGGGCCGCGCGCGCGCGGGCTGAGGCGGTGCAAGGTGCGCGCGACCACCTCCTTGCCGGTGCCGCTCTCGCCCGTCAGGAGCACGGTGGCGGGGGTCGGCCCCACCCGCTCGATCGCCTCGACCAGCGGCGCCATGGCGGGGGCGCCCCAGGTGAGCGGCGTGTCGGGCGGCTCGACCAGGCGGCGCACGCGCTCGTCGGCCGCGGCCAGGGCCCGCCGCTCGAGCGCGCGGGCGACCAGCAGGCGCAGCTCGGCGGGGCTCGAGAGCGGCTTCTGCAGGTAGTCGAACGCGCCCAGCTTCATGGCCTCCACGGCGGTCCCCACGGTGCCGTGGGCGGTGACCACGATCACCTCCAGCTCGGGCTGGCCCCCGCGCAGCTCGCGCAACAGCTCGAGGCCGTCGGGGCCCGGCATGCGGAGGTCGGTCACGAACAGGTCGAACGCCCGCTCGCGCAGCAGCCGCCGCGCCTGGTGGCCGTCGGGCGCCTGGGTCACGTCGTGCCCCTCGCGCTCGAGCGCCTCGGCCAGGAACTCGCGCACGCCCTCCTCGTCGTCGGCGACCAGGATCTTGGCCATTAGTCCCTCTCGCCCGGCAGAACGACCCGCAGCTCGGCGCCGCCGCCCGGGCGATTGCGGGCGGTGATCGTACCTCCGTGGAGCTCGACCAGCCGGCGCGCGACGGCGAGGCCGAGGCCGGTGCCGCGCACGCGCGTGGTGTGGAACGGCTCGAAGATCCGCTCCTCGCCGCCCGGCGGGAGCCCTTCGCCGCGGTCGGTCACCAGCAGCGTGAGGGCGGCCTCCTCCACGCGCGCCTCGAGGCGGATCGGCGCGCCGGGCGCCGAGGCCTCGGCCGCGTTGCGCAACAGGTTGCTCACGACCTGCTGCACGCGCGCCCCGTCGAGCGGCCAGCGCTCGGGCGCGCCCTCGAGCGCAAGCTCGACCGCGGCCCCCGGGACGGCCTCCGCGCAGGCGCGCAGGAGGGGCGCCAGCTCGGTCGGTCGCCGGGCGGGCTCGGCGCTGCGGACGAAGTCGAGCAGGTCCCCGCAGAGCTGCTCGAGCCGCAGCGCGTCGCCCAGGATCCGCTCCACCTTCTGCCGCTCGCGCCCGCCCTCGGGGAGCGTCTCGAGCAGGAGCTGCGCGTGCCCCTTGAGCGAGGCGAGCGGGTTGCGGAGCTCGTGCGCCAGTACGGCGGACATCTCGCCCAGCGCGGCCAGGCGCCCCTCGCGCGCGAGCGCCCGCTCGAGCGCGGCGCGGTGGCGCAGCAGGCGCGCGAACCCGAGCGCGGTCACGAGCAGGACCAGGGTGGAGGCCCCGCCGACCGCGAGGGTGCGGGCCGCGGCCGCCTCGAGGCGCTGCGCCGCGCGCGGCACGTACTCCACCGCGAGCAAGGTCAGCTCCTCGCGCGGGACCCGGGTGCCGGGGTAGCGGGCGCGCTGCTCGCGGTCGGGCGGGAGCCGCCGCACGAACAGGGCGCGCTCGCCCGCGAGCACGAGGTGCCCCGAGTCGCCCGCGAGCGCCTCGCGCCTCACGCGCTCGGCGCCGAAGGTGCTCGTCCCCGCCTCGACCCAGCGCCCGCTGCGCGGGTCGACCGCCAACGCGTACTCGACGCCGCTCTCCTCGTCGTCACCGGCTTCGCCGCCCCCGAGCAGCGCCGCGAGGTCCGCCGCCGCCGGCGGGCGCGCGGCGCCGCGCTCGCGCAAGCTCGTGCGCGCGTCGCTCTGCAGGGCGTCGCCCTGCGCGCGGATCAGCGAGGAGGAGGCGTCGCGCACGGCCGCATACGAGGCGAGCACCGTCGCGACCAGCGCGCCGGCCACCAGGAGCGTCACCGCGAGCAAGGCCCGCCCGACCCGCAGGCCGCGCTCCTCCTCGCGCCCGCTCCCCCGTCGCGGGGGGCCGACACCCGGCCCGCGGCCCGAGCCGAGGCCGGCCGGCTCGGGGAGCGACGGGGTGCTCATGCGACCTCTCCTGCGCCGATCGTCCGCACCCGTCGCGCGGAGGGCAAGCGGCGCGCCGACCGTAACTCATGGGACGCCAACAGCGTGGTTGGCGGGACTGCAAGAACCGCAGCCCGGGCTGGCGAGAGCTGCAGCGCGCGACTCCTGCAGGCGAGCCTGCGGGACCTGCAGTCCAGGGCCGGTGCGTGTGCGGAGCCCCGTCCAGTTACGCGCGGCACGGCGCTTGTTCAGTCGGGCGCCGCACCGCGGAGAAAAGGGGAGACCTGCTCGTGACCACTCGCCTCGCTGCCCACTCGACGCGTCCCCGCCGGCTCGCCTTGGCGGCCCTCGCGTCGGCTTTCGTCCTCGCCGCCGCGCCGACCTGCCGCGCCGGCGAGCCGCTCCTGCGCTGGGACCGGGTCGTCCTCACCGACGGCCGCGTGCTGACCGGCTCGGTCGCGGAGGACGGCGAGGACCTGCTCGTCCGGCTCCCGCTCGGACACGTGCGCGTGCGCTCGAAGGAGGTCGCGGCGCTCGAGCTGACCGACGACGGTCTGGACGAGCTCGCCCGCGCCCGGGCCGAGGGGCTGCCGCAGGGCACGGTCGAGCAGCGGCTGCGCTACGCGGCGCTGTGCGCGGCCCTCGGCGACGAGGACGAGGCGCGCTCGGTCTATCTGGCCGTGGTCGAGCTCGACCCCGACCAGCCCACCGCCCGCACCGCGCTCGGCTACGTGCTGCACGCCGGTGAGTGGATGACCGAGGACGAGCGCCAGCGGGCGCTCGGCTTCGTGCGCCACCGCGGTCGCTGGATCACGCCGGCCGAGCGCGAGGCGCTGCTCGAGGCCGAGGCGGCCGAGCGGGAGCGCGCCGCCCAGCTCGCGGCCGCCGAGCGCGAGTGGGCCGAAGCCGAGCGGCAGCGCGCCGAAGCCGAGCGGGAGCGCGCCGCCGCGGAGCTCGCCGCAGCGGAGCGGCTCGCGGAGGCCGCGCGTCAGGCCGCCGCCGAGGCCGCCCAGGCCGAGGCCGCGCGTCAGGCCGCGCTGGCGCGCGCCCAAACGCAGCGGCCGCGCCGGCGCCTGATCCTCGGATTCACGCCCTACCGCAAGGTGGTCGGCCGCACCACCTACTATCCACTCGCCAACAGTGGCTCCCGGCGCAGGCGGCACCGGCACCGGGGCTGGAGGTGATCGTGCGCCGCCCCGCCCTGCGTCTCGCCCCGCTCGCCGCGCTCCTGCTCCTGCCGCTGGCGGCAGGCTGCGCGGGCCCGCGCCACCGCGCCTACGGCGCGGTGCCCATGCACCACCTCCAGGCCGAGTGGCCGCCGGTGCGCGTCCCCCACCGCCCGCCGCCGCTGCGGCGCGCCGAGGTCGAGGTGGTGGTCGAGCGCGCACCGGAGCCCGCGCCCGCGCCGGCCCAGGAGGAGACGGTGCTCTACGTCACGCCCTGGCCGCGCAGCACCGTGATCTATCCCTCGCGCAGCTACCGCCACGGCCCCGCCGCGTGCGACCCGCCGCGCCGCACGTATCGCCGTCGCGGCCATCACCGCGGCGGCTATCACCGCGGCGGCTACCACCGCGGAGGCCGCGGCCGCTGGCGGCGCTGAGCTCCTT
>CAZMSZ010000058.1:17614-26899 GCA_964569055.1 uncultured Planctomycetota bacterium
CACCGCGGCGGCTACCACCGCGGAGGCCGCGGCCGCTGGCGGCGCTGAGCTCCTTTGACGACCAAGCAAGCTCGACCTGTGTGAGCCGTGCTCAGCGAGGCGGACGCCGAACGGCTCGTTGTGCGGCGCGGCCGGCGAGGCGGACTGGACTTCCCCGCGCGGCGGGAGTACGGTGCCCGAGTCGACCGTCGTCCTGACGCGAGCGCGGGCCGGGTTCCGACTCCTCCTTGGATCAACGACTCCTCACCGCCCTGCGCGCGGATCGCGCCGGGCTGAGCTCGGCCGAGGCTCGCCGCCGCGCCGCGCGCGCGGCGCAGCGGGCCGGACAGATCGGACGCGCCTACCGCCTCGCCGGGGCGGAAGCGGACGCTACGCTGCGCGCGGCGGCCGCCGCCGAAGACCGCGCCACGTTGCTCCCGCTCGTGGGGGCCAGCGCTCACGTGCTCGTGGCGAGCGAGACCGCGCCCGACGCCAGGCCACCGTACGACTGCTGTTCACGGCCCGACGCGCCGGAGTGGCGGTGGACCCCCGTCCACGACTTCTGCGAGACGGGAGCGGCTCCCGTCCGCGCCGCGATCCTGCACGGGGGCGCCGGGGGCGTGGGCTCGGGCGAGGCGCTCGAGCTGGATCGCCTGTTCTCCTCGAGCGGGCTCGAGGAGCTCACCCTGCAAGGGATCCAGCTGACAGCGGCGGGCCTCGCCGGGCTCGAGCGAGCGGCGGCGCTGTCCTCGCTCGAGCTGGGCTTCGGGACGGAGGTGCACACCGAGCTGCTGGCGGCCCTCGCACACGCTCCGTCCCTGAGGACGCTCCGGCTGAGCGGACGGCGGCGCGTGACCGATCTCGGCTGCGAGGAGCTGGGCCGGGTGCGCGCCTTACGGGAGCTGGCGCTCGGCGGGGCGGCCTGGGTGACCGACGTCGGGGTCGAGGCCCTCGCGGGCGCGGAGCGCCTGGAGCGGCTCGCGCTGAGCGGAGCGCGCTGGGTCACGGGCAGCGGGCTGGAGCCGGTGGTCGCCGCCTGCGCGGGGCTGCGGCACGTCGAGCTCACGTGGTGCGATCGCCTCACCGACGAGGCGCTCCTGTTCCTGTCGGACCTCCCGATGCTCGAGTCGCTCGTGCTCGACGTCACTCCTCGGCTCACCGCACAGGGGCTGCGCTGGCTCTCCCTTCAGCCGACCTTGCGGCGGCTGGTCGTCGCACGGACCGAGCGGCTCGACGGCTCCGCGCTCGAAGCGCTCCATGGCGCCCCACGCCTCCGCGAGCTGGAGCTGCGCGCGCTCCCGCTCGACGCACGCACGCTCCACGCGCTGGCCGCGCTCCCGCTGGTGCGGCTGAGCGGCAGCTGGGTCGCGGACGAGGCGACGGACCGCGCGCTCCCGCGCCTCGGCTCGCTCCGCGAGCTCGAGCTCGACTTCCAAGGCGCGTTCGACGACGGCGCCGCGCGCGCGATCGCGCAGCTGCCGTGGCTGACCCGCCTCGTGGCGCGCGGGGGCGGCTTCACCGACGCGGGCCTCGCCGCGCTGGTCGAGCTGCCGCGGCTCGAGGTGCTCGAGCTCCCGTTCGCCGCGATCAGCGACGCGGGGCTGCTCGCCCTCGAGCGCGCCCCCTCGCTGCGGCGGGTCGACCTGTACGGCTGCGCGGGCGTCTCCGCGGCCGGGGTTGCCCGGCTGCGGGCTCGGTTGGGCGAGGGCGTCGTGCGCTGGCACGGCACCCCGTCCGGTTCGGCTGGCTGAGCCTCGCGGGCGGCGCTCAGCCCTCGCGCTTTCCGAGCCGCTTGGCGACGAGCGCGTCGAGCGACAGCGCGCCGGGTCCGGTCGCGAACAGGGTGGCGAAGGTCACGCAGTACAGGAGCGCGAACTCCTTCTTCTGCCAGGGGTCGTCGGCGTGCACGATCAGCGCGGCGACCAGCATGGTGATCATGAGCGGGATCGTGGCCAGGCGCGTGGCCAGGCCGGCCATGACCAGGATCGCGCAGAAGAACTCGGCGGAGACCGCCAGCGAGAGGCTGACGAGGCTCGAGCCGATCCCGAGCGGGTCGGGGAACTTCTCGGACAGCTCGGAGAAGTTGGAGAGCTTGCCCCAGCCGTGCGTCAGCATGAAGCCGCCGGCGCCGAGGCGCAGCACGAGCAGGCCGACCGCCTCGAGCAGCTTGCGCCGGGCGGGCGAGAGGACGGTCTCCCAGATGCGGACGACGGTGCTGATCACGCGGGCTCCTTGGCTCCCCCTGGGACGCGCGACTCTATCCGCGGCGCGCCTGAATGGTCCGGAGCGTAACGCGCGGTGCTGGGGCGAGATTCCCGGGTCTATCGGGCGCGGCGCTCGAGCTCGGCGAAGCAGCGCCCGACGTGGACCCCGTCCACGAGCCCGTAGTTACTCGCCGTGGCCCAGCAAGCAGCAGGCGTACTCGGCGCCGCGGACCGCGTCCTCCACGATCCGGCGCGCCAGGGCGCCGTCGAGCTCGCCGGGCGGGATCGCCGCCGAGCTGCTGCGCAGGCACAGGCCGCGCTCGGCCGCGGTGAGCGCCTGCGGCAGCGCGTGCGCCTCGTCCTCGGGCAGCTCGACGCCGAACGCGGCGAGGAGGCCGAGCGCCGGGGCGCTTCGATAGCCCTTCCCGCTCAGCCAGTGCGCCGGCCCGGGGCGCCTGGGCTCGAGGAGCTGCCAGCAGCCGACGCTGGCGTGCTCGGCCACGGTGAACGCCAGGCTCGGGCCGCCGTGCGCGTCGGTCAGCGCCTGCGCGAAGGCGTCCCAGCCCTCGCCCTCCTCGTCGCCCCACACCGACAGCGCGGTGTAGGCGCCGAGCCGCTCGCGGAGGGCGGCCGGGCCGGCGCGCTCGTCGACGAGCAGCAGCGAGACGTTGGTCCCGCCCCGGGTGAGCGTCTTGCGCGCCAGCGGCTCGAGCTCCGCGGGGGTCAGGCGAGCCTCGAGCACCAGGACCGAGACGTCGATCGTCATGGGCTCAGGCCGGCCTCTGGTAGTAGCTCGCCTCGGGGAAGCGGCGGCTCCAGCCGCCGCTCTCGAGCAGGTCGCGCACGGGCGCCATCTCGGCCGAGCCGGTCACGAACGGGTCGACCAGCAGGTGGCCGCCGGGCGCGACGCGCGCCGTCACGTTGCGGACGGCCGCCGCGAGCGGCTCCCCGCGGAAGTAGCCGAGGAGGTTGCGGCAGGAGACGAGCGGGAACGGCCCCGCCGGGAGCTCGCCCGTGAGCACGTCGCCCAGCACGAACGTGCAGCGCTCGAGCACCGCGTCGACCACCCGGGTGCGCCCGTCGGGGCCCTGGGTGAAGTAGGCGTCCACCTCGTCCAGCTCGAGGTCGCGCCAGTGCGGCACCAGGACCCCGCTGCGCGCGCGGGCGAGGTAGGCCCGCTGGCGGTCGACGCCGATCACCTCCACCGCCAGGTCGGCGCGCAGCCCGGCGATCACCAGCGAGAACGGCTCCTTGCCGGTCGAGCAGGGGACCGACAGCGCGCGCCGCGGCTGGTCCTGCTCGCCGAGGACCGTCACCAGCCGGGCGAAGTCGGCCGCGCCCTCGCCGGCCCACATCATGCGCGTCTCGCCGGTCAAGAGGTTGGCGAGCGTGCGCTCGAGCACGCCCATGCCCTCCCACGTCTCGTCGTCCACCCACGAGCGGCCGCGCTCCCCCTGCGAGGCCACGCTCCCGTCCTGGCGAAAGCGCTCGACCCGCTCGAGGTCCGCGAGGCGCGCGAGGTAGTCCTCGAGGTCGCGAGACGCGTCGAGCACCGCGCGGAGCTCGCGCAGGTAACGCGAGCCCTGGTCGAGGTCGACCGCGACCTCCTCCACGAAGGCGCGCACCTCGGCGAGGGTCGGGGGGGACCCGGGCTCGGTCCGCCAGCGCAGCTGTTGCAAGGCGACCTCCTCGCGGCCCGCCGCCGCGCAGATCGGGGCGGACGGGCCCCAAGCTACCTCGCCTCGGGCCGGCAAGCGACGCCGCCCGCGAGGGAGACGAGCGGGCGGGCGGGGCGAGTAGCATGAGCGCGTGGCCGGGCTGGTGGAGATCTGGACCGACGGCTCGTGCCTGGGGAACCCCGGCCCCGGCGGCTGGGCGGCGGTGCTCCGCTACGGCCGGCACGAGCGCGAGCTGGTGGGAGGCGACCCGCAGACCACCAACAACCGCATGGAGCTCATGGGCGCGATCGCGGCGCTCGAGGCGCTCAAGCGCCCCTCGCGTGTGCGGCTCCACAGCGACTCGAGCTACGTCGTGCGCGGCATGAGCGAGTGGCTCGAGGGCTGGCGCCGGAAGGGCTGGAAGAAGGTCAAGAATCGCGACCTGTGGGAGCGGCTGGCGGGAGCCGCCGAGCCCCACGAGATAGAATGGATGTGGGTCCGCGGTCACTCGGGGGTCACCGAGAACGAGCGCGTCGACCGGCTGGCGGTGGCGGAGGCGAAGCGACAGCAGGGGGCCTGACCCGGGGACGGGCAGGCGTGGGGGGAGCGGCCTCCCCTCGTTCGGCGGGACACGTATGGGCTTCAGCGGCAACGTCACGAGCATGTCGCTGGACGAGGTGTTCACCTTCCTCGCCAGCAACGCCCTGGAGGGCGAGCTCGCCGTCCAGAGCGGGGACGAGGTCTCGCTGCGGCTCTACTTCCGCGAGGGGCACATCTTCTTCCCGTTCACCGCCCGGCGCGGCACCTACAACCTCGGCAAGATCCTGCGGCGCACCGGCGTCCTCTCGCGCGAGGGGCTCGAGAGCGCGCTGGGCGCCCTGCGCGAGAAGCAGAAGCAGCTCGCCGCGCAAGGCGAGGAGTCCGAGGAGGTGCTGGCCGCGCAGCGGCTGCAGTACACCGAGGAGATCCACGACCTGTTCCTGTGGGGGAACGCCCGGTTCGAGTTCAAGCCCGGCCCGTGGCCGGGGCGGGTCGAGGCGGACCGCGCGGCGGGGCGCGGCCTCTCGATCGACGTGACCGGGCTGCTGATGGAGGTCGCGCGCCGCACCGACGAGCGGCGGCGGATCCGGCGCGTGATCCCCTCGAGCCGCGTGGTCCTGCAGAGCGCCGCCGAGGGGGCGAGCGAGCACGTGCTCGCGGCGCTGGGGCGCCTCGGCGTCGAGACCGACCGCGACCCGTTCGACGGCACGCTCGACCTCGACGAGCACCTCGCGCGCTGGGGGGTCCCGCACCACGACGCGCTGGCCGAGGTGGCGCTCCTGGTCGAGGCGGGCCACCTCGTGCCGGTGCCGCCCGAGGAGACGCGCGCGCGGCTGCGCGAGCTGCTCGGCGGCGACGACCTGCTCCCGGCGGCGCGCCTGCTCGGCCACTGGGTCGAGCTGACGCGGCAGCGCCGGTCCGAGCCGTTCGCGCTCGACCTCGAGCAGGAGTTCGTCACCTCCGACGCGTTCACCCACGGCCCCGAGGAGGTCAGCAACCTGCGGCTCGAGGGCCCGCGCGTGTTCACGCTCCTGCGCGTGCTCGTGCGCCTCGGCAACCCCGCCACGCTGGTGCTCCACCACCGCGGCTGGGAGAAGCGGGTGGCGGTCCTGCCGGGCGAGCTGTACCTCCGCAACGAGCGGCGCAAGGAGCCGGCCACGCCGCCGCTGGTCGACTACCTGCACAAGCAGGGGGCGATCGGCAAGGAGCAGCTCGTCGCGCTCCGCATGGAGGAGGACGAGGCGCGGCTCGCCGAGGCCGTCGACGCCGAGGCGCTGCAGGAGGCGCGGGTCAGCAAGCTGCTCGACGACCTGGCCGAGGTCGTGTTCTGGGGGCGGACCGACGTCGAGGTGCGCAACCGCGCGAGCAAGGGGCCGCCGGACGGGCCGGGGACGCTGACGGTCGCGCTCGGGCCGGCCGAGCGGGCGCGCCTGGGCGAGGGGCTCGACCGCTGGAGCGAGGTGTTCGACGCGGTGCCGGGGGAGAGCTGCCTGTTCGTGCCCGGGCCGCGCGCCCAGAGCAAGGACCCCGCCGCGCGCTTCTTCCGCAAGCTCGACCTGACGCAGAACCTCGGCGAGCTGCGCCGCAAGGCGCAGGTCACCGCGCTCGAGTTCGCGCAGTTCGTGCACCAGGGCGTGGAGCGCGGCTACGTGCGCCGCCCGACCCCCGAGGAGCTGCAGGCCGCGCTCGCCGAGGGGCAGGCCGCCGGCAACGACGTCATGTGCTACCGCGTGGCGCTGTGCGGGGTGACCTTCGGCTACGGCGAGCCGTTCGAGGGGGAGGTCGAGCGCTATCGCCGGGAGGAGGCGGCGCTCCCCACCCCGTTCCCGGCGCTCGAGGGCGACCTCGACGGGGTCGGCCTGGCGGCGGTGCTGCAGGCGCTGCGCAGCCAGCGGCGCACCGGGACGCTCACCGTGCGGGCGGGGCGGCGCGAGGAGAAGCTGTACTTCTATCGGGGCGACGCGTTCATCGTCCGGGTCGAGGACACCGAGGCCGACGAGTTCGTGGAGTTCTTCCTCGGCGAGGACGGCGCCGACTCCATGAGCGACCTCGGCTCGGGGCTCGCCTCCCGCGGGCTCATGGACGAGAGCGAGCTGACCGAGGCCGAGATGCAGCAGCTCAAGGACCAGTTCCTCGACGTGCTGTTCTGGGACGGCTCGACCTTCGCGTTCTTCCAGAACGCCCTCCCCGAGGAGTTCTTCAACCCGGGCGAGGGCGTGTCCAAGATCGCGCTCCACACCGACCGGTTCCTGATGGAGGCGATCCAGCAGCTCACCGAGTGGGAGCAGCTCGCGGCCGTGTTCGGGGGCGGGACGGCGATCTTCGAGTTCGTGAGCAGCGAGGCCAAGCTCGCCGCGATCAAGGAGCGGGGGCACCCCGAGATCCTGACGCTGGTGGACGGCCGGCTCGGCTTCAAGGACCTGGTGCGGATCTCGGGGCAGCCGCGGCTCGAGGTGGCGCGGGTGTGCGCCAGCCTGGTCGAGGAGCAGGCGCTGCGCGTGGTCGGCCACAAGGTCGAGGACCCCGCGCAGATCCCGGACCCGACCCCCGATTGATGCGGGGCGCCGACGGCGGCCGGCGGGCGCTCGAGCGCGACCTGGCGCGTGACCCGGGCGACGCCCAGGGCTGGGTGCGGCTCAGCCGGGCGCGCCTGCGCGCGGGGGAGCGGCGGGAGGCGGTGGAGGTCGCGCTGCGCGCGGCCGGCCGCCAGCCGCAGGCGAGCGAGCTGCGCGCCTGGCTGGCGGAGCTCGGCTGCGGCGAGGGGCCGTGGCCGGGGCCGCGCGGACCCGAGCGCAACGCGCAGCGCGCGCCGGTGGCGGGCCCGGCGCGCGGGGTGCTGCGCTGGCGGGCCGCCCTCCCGCGGCGCGGCCACGGCGCGGCGGTGGTCGACCTCTCCGGGCGCGCCTCGCTGCGCGTGGAGCCGGCGGGCCTGGTGCGCGTGGCCGCCGACGGGCGCGAGGTGGAGTGGGTGTGCGAGGACTGGCCGGTCGACCTCGCGCCGCTCCTGCTCGGCGGCGAGCCGGCCGGCTGGGACCCGGTGCTGCACGACCTGACCGTCGCGCCGCGCGTGGGCGCCGCCCGCTGGTGGAGCGCGGCGCGCGCGCCGGGCGAGCTGCGCCTCGGGCTCGGCCCGCGCTGCCTCGAGGCGAGCGCGCCGGGCGGCGAGCTGCTGTGGCGCGTCCCGCTGGCGCACCCGCAGGACGTGGTGGCCGGCCCCGAGGGGCCGATCTACGCGGCGCTGGCCGAGCCCGAGCTGACGAGCACCCCGTTCGACAGCCCCGGGCGCGTGGTGGCGCTCGAGCGGACCTCGGGCCGCGTGCTCGCGAGCCTGGGGCAGGGGCGCTCCCTGTGCGGCGACGGCCAGCTCGCGGTCTCGCTGGGCGCGGGCGGCGAGCTGCTCGTGCAGCTCGGCATGGACCTCTCGTGCCTGGCCCCAGGCGGCGCGCTCCGCTGGCGCCACAAGCTGGAGTGGGCCGCGCCGCCCGCCCTCGGAGACGAAACCGTGGTCGTGGCCAGCCCCATGGAGGGGCTGTGCGCCTACGACCTCACCACGGGCGAGCGCCGCTGGCGCCTGCCCGAGCTGCGCACCGCGCGCGCGCCGCTGGTCGACGGCGACGGCGTGGTCCACGTGGTCGGCGCCGAGGGCTGGATCGCGGCCGTCGCGCCCGAGGGTCGCCCGCGCTTCGTGCTCCGCCCCGCCGCCCTCGGCGGCCCCCTCGGCCCGCCCGCGCTCGGCCCGGACGGGACCCTGTTCGTGGCGGCCGGCGACGAGCTGCTGGCGGTGGCGTAGCGGAGGGACTCGTCGGCGCGACCTCCCAGAAGGTGCGCCCTCCCCAGGAACCAGCCGACGAGTCCTCAGCGAATGATCCTCACGTCGTCGACGAGCAGCTCGAGCTCTTCTCCGGCCTCGCCCGCGAACACGTCGAAGCACGTGACCCGGTCGCCGTCGGGGACGGGGCGTTGGCGGGGGCGGCCGGTCGGGTCGGTGAACTCGCGGAGCGGCGCGGCGAGGCGCACCCAGCGGCCGGGCTCGACGGTCCGGCCGTAGCGGAGGTTCTCCCGTGCGTCGACGTCCCACAGCTGGATCACCACCAGCGCGCGGCGGCTGACGCGCACGCTCGCTTCGATCCAACGGTCGGGGTGCGTGCGCAGCACGCCGTCGGCGAGGTCCTCGAGCTCGACCACCACCGCGTAGTCCTCGTCGTGCGCGACGCCGCGCAGCGCGCCGCGGCTCCCGCGGGCGCCGCCTGCCACGTGGGTGCCCTTGCCGAAGCCCTCGGCGTCGCGCTCGAACCCGAAGGCGCGGAGCACCTCGGGCGCTCGCGGCGGGCTCGAGGGAGCGAGCTCGTCGGGCAGCCAGCGCAGCGCGCGGGCGGCGCCGCCCCAGGGCTCGGGGAGGTCGGGCCGCTCGCCGGCGCGAGCCCGGGTCGCGAACCCCGCGCGTACGGTGAGCGCGGCGTCGCCCTCGACCTGCGCCACCGTGAGGGCGACCGCTCCCTCCAGGGTGCCGACCGCGGTGCCGCGCCCCTCGCGGGCGAACCAGAAGACCGTGCCCAGCGGCGTGGCCACCGCGTCGGCGCTGGCCACGGCGTACGGCGCGGCGCCGCGGGTTCGGGCGAGCAGCTCGCCGCGCTCGAGCTCCACCCGCGCGCCCTCCGCGGCGCGCGCCAGCCGCAGGCGCGAGCGCGGCGCCACCACCAGCCGCGCGGCGCCCACGAGCTCGAGCACCGCCGGCGTGCGCCCCACGCGCAGCTCGACGCCCGCGCCGATCGGGTCGCCGGCCGCGAGCGCGACGTCCCCCTGCCTCAAGCTCCCGCTCTCGAGCCGAGCGAGCGCCGGCAGCGCCGCGCGCGTGTCGGAGGAGGGCGGACGATCCGGAGTGGACGCGGGCGCGTCGGAGGCGG
>CAZMSZ010000059.1:0-8164 GCA_964569055.1 uncultured Planctomycetota bacterium
CTCGTCGAGGGCGGCGCGCGCGGCGTCGGTGGTCGTCTCGCCCGCCGCGAGCACCAGGCTCCAGCGGGTCGTGGCGAACCGCGGCGAGGTCGTGGGTGTGCCGGGCACGACCTGATTATTGGACCCCGCTCAGCGAGCACAAGCCCGGCCGCTCGCCCCGTAGGCGCTCACGAGGCGAGCGGCGCGGCGGCGGCGAGCCTGCGGCGCAGCAGCAGCTCCTCGTGCGCGTTGTGGCCGACGCGGCTCGTCAGGGCGCGGTTGAGGCCCGCGCCCACCGCGACGCCGATCAGCGGGATCGCGCGCGCGAGGTTCCGCGTGACGAGCGCGGCCCCCAGGCTCGCGAGGACCGTCACCAGGAGCTTGCCCACTCGGCGCGGCCCGTAGTTCCAGATCGAGGTGCCGACGACCGACACGCCGTCGTGAACCGCGCTCCGCCCGGCCGAGGCCTCGCTCGTCTTGAGCGCGGCGAGCAGGAACGCGAGCTGGCGCTCGTGAGGCTCCGCGATGTCGTAGCCGTGCACGGCGGCGAGCGCGAGGCACATCTCGGTCTCGAACTTCAGCAAGCACACCAGGTCGGCGAGCGGCCCCACCACGAGCGCGCACGCCGTCCCCAGCCCGGGCAAGAAGGCGGGCAGGGCCGTCGCGCCGCCGACCAGCGCGCTGCGGTTCGCGTAGCGCGAGATCAAGGCGCGCGCCGCCCGATCCGTGTCCCCCTGTGCGTCTCGCTGCGCGGACGCCACGATCGCCAGGATCTGCTCGTCGGGCTCGATCAGCCGCTCCACGGCGCTCAGCAGCCGCTCTCCGAGGTCTCGCTCGTTCTCGACGGTCATTCGTTCTCCTCCTGGCCTCCCATAACGGACCCGACGCCCGGCGTTACCGGCCGCTCGCAACTCGTGGCCCCGCAAGCGCGCTCCCCTCGCGGAGCGCCCGCCGGCGCGTTACGCTCGGGGCCATGCCCTGGACGTGCAGCTCCTGTCAGACCGAGATCGCGTTCGACGAGCTCCTGCAGTGCAGCGCCTGCGGCGCGACCAAGGCCGCCTGGACCGTGGCGGCGGACGTCACGCGCGCCATGGTCGTGCGCCGGCAGAAGCTCGAGCTGAGGCTCGCTCGCGGCGAGGCGCCCCTGGCCCTCGACCCGGGCTACGGGGAGCTCGAGCTCGCCGAGGCGGACGAGGAGGCCTGGGCGCTCGACGTCGACAGCGTGCGGGCGCTGCAGGCGCGCCGGCTGCTCCCGCCGCCGCGGTTCCTGCTCGTGGCGCGCAACCCGGGCAAGGGCGACGCGCTGGCGGTGACCGCGCTCGGCGAGCGCTCGGAGGCGCGCGAGGTCGAGGTGCCGCTCGGCGAGCCCGACCCCGAGGGCGTGCGCGAGGCGCGGCTGCTCCTGCTGTGGGGCGCCGCGCCGCCCAGCGACCTGCCGGGGGTGCAGGGGGTCGAGGTCACCGAGGACAAGGGCGCGGTGCCCGAGGTCGAGGTCGGCCTGCCGGGGCGGGGCAAGCCCAAGCGCCTGCGCCTGCGCCGGGCCGGCTCGCTGCGGATCCGCCTGCAGGACCCCGACCCCGAGGAGGAGGAGGTCTACCGCCTGATCGAGGCGGGCGGCGCGGTCCACGACACCGAGCCGCGCGACCTCGGCGAGGGCATGCTCGAGCTGTTCTTCACCTGCCTCGACGTCGAGGGGCGCTACGCGCTCGAGATCGCTCCCCCCGACGAGCCCGCCTACCGAGTGTTCGAGGACGTCCCCTACGCCGAGCTCGCGCAGGGGCGGATCGGCCCCGCGGACGACGAGCCGGCCGACGAGGACGGCGGCGGGCCCGAAGGCGAGGAGTTCGACCAGGACTGGGACGAGGAGGACGACGCGGCGGCCTGGGCGGCCAGCGACGAGGAGGACCGCCTCCTGCTGCGCTGGACGGTCGCGAGCGTCGAGCTCCCCTGAGCCGCGGGCGCGGGCGGCTACCGCCCGTGCTGCGCGAGGTGGAGCAGGTACCGGGTCGGGTCGAGGTAGACCTCGCGCGGGGGCCGCTTGCCGACGGTCTTGGCGTACTCGGCGTAGAGCTTGGTCCCGTCCCGCCGGTCCGCGATCCTGAGCGCGCTGGCGCCCGCGCCGATGGTGGGCGGCCTGTCGCTCGGGTCGTGCGTCTTGCCCTTCCTGTTGGCGGTGATCGCGTCGTGGATCAGGGTCGCCCCCTTGTCCCAGCGGCAGGTGGTGCGCACGTCCTTGGCGTACATCTCGAAGTGGAGCATCGAGTCCGAGCCCATGCGCCCGATCTCGCCGAGCACGTCGCCGGCCCGGACCTTCGAGCCCGGTCCGAGGAACGGGGTGGTCGGCAGCCACAGCCGCTTGTGCTTGGAGATGTCCCCGTCCTCGAGCACGACCGTGGGGTTGATCCGCCGCAGGTCGTCGACCGACACCGAGTGGCGCGCCGCGAAGTCGGCGAGGGTCTCGCCCTTCTTGACCTTGACCCGGTCCGCGCGCTGGTGACGCACGTAGGCGTTGGCGTGGCCGCCCTTCTTGCAGCTCGAGTTGCAGGTGCCGCCCGGGCACGCGTGGCGGGTCCACTTGGACTCCCGCTCCGTCCCCGCGCGCTCGACGATCTCCTCGGTGCGGGTGCGGCGGCAGCGGGTGTCGCCCTCGATCTCGCCGTAGTTGATCACGTAGTCCCCGTGATCGACCAGGCAGCACCACACCCCGCGATAGAACCGGAAGTAGCCGATCACGGTGCCGTCCTCGCAGGCCACGACCACGTCGTGGTGCCTGCCGTACAGGTCGACAGCGACATGGTTGCGCCCGCCGCCGCGGCGGCCGCCGAAGCAGCGGCCGGCGGTCCCTCCGTGCGCCTTGCCCTCGGCGTCGTAGTAGCTGACCGTGCGGCCCAGATCGTGGGTGGAGCGGATCGGCCAGTAGGCGAGCCGCCCCTCGGGCGCCGGCGCGAACGGGACGCCGAGCGCGTCGTTGGCCGGGTCGTCGGGGTGCGTCGCCGGCTCCTCGAACGGGCCGCTCTTGGCGGGCGGCACGGTGGCCAGCCACGGGCGGCTGGCGTCGTCGATCGCCGCCGTGACCTTGCGCAGCTCGGGGAGGAGCCGCTTGAGCACCAGGGTCGGAGCGGTGAACACGTCGAACGAGTCGGCCATGGCGCCCTCCGCGGCACGTGCCCAGCTCCAACTATAGTTGCCGACCGCCCGGGGGCAACGCGACCGAGGCCGCGCGGCGGCGCTTCGGCGAGGTGTGGCGATGGCGCCGAAGGATGAGTACCCTCGCCTCAAACAAGCGAGGGCGGCCCATGAGCGAATCGACGAGCACGGCCGGCGAGCCGGTCAAGCACACCTTCGGCGTGACGGTGATCGAGGGCGAGAGCTTGAAGGCGGTGGAGCCCTGGATCGGCGCCAATCAGGGCAAGGTCGCCGTCGACGACGTCGAGGTGCAGGGGCTCGCCGGCGGCAAGTTCGCCAATCGGTTCGGCTTCACCCACGCCTCCACCAGCAACGACGACCACGCCTATCGCTTCGTGGCCACCTGCTTCGAGGCTCACTACTACAACCACTACGCGCACCGTCGGCTCAAGGTCGACCTCAACGCGTACGTGGAGCGACGCGACCTCGCGCTCGACGTCCTCGAGGAGCGGGCGCTGTTCCCCAGCCACCTCTCGGGCTACATGATCCACAACACCGTGCTCGAGGTGTTCTGGGACGGCGACGTCGACGCCTCGCTCGACCGCCCGATCGAGTGGCTCAAGATCGGCGAGAGCACCCAGCAGATCAGCTTGCTGCGGCTCGAGGAGCGCGTCGCCTACGACGAGGGAGACCGCCCGATCGCGCGGCCCAGCCTGCCCTACTGGCACCACAACCGCGTGATCACGCAGCGGGCCGTGCCGCTCGGCGGCTGGGTCAGGCTCCGCCTGCGCCTCGTGACCGGCGTGGCGCTGACGATCGACGACTACAAGGTCCGCGGCGAGGGGCGGCTGCAGGGCTTCGTGCAGGACGTCACGATCAAGCCTGTCTGAGGCGGGCGGCGCTGGTCGGCGCCGGCCGCCGGTGAGACGCGGGCGCCCCAGCTCAGGCGCCCTACCCGGCGCGCGCGCGCTTGCGCCCCTTGCCCACGGCCGGCTTGCCCGCCTCCTGCTCGGCGGCGTGCTTCTCCGCCGCCGAGCGCGCCTTCTCCGCCTTCGCCTTCGAGACCTTCTCCGGCTCGAGCTCGCGCCGCGTCGGCTCGGTCGGGTGCAGGTCCGGCTTGTCGGCGCGCTCCGCCGGCTTGCGCTTGGTGATCCGCTCGCCCTTCTGCTTGGCCATGGGGTCCTCCTTCCAGCTTTCGCACGCGCACGAGCCGTGCCGGCTCGCCGCTCAGCGCGGCGGCGCGTCGGGCGCGGGGGCGCGCTCCCAGCCGCCGAGGTGCAGCTCGAACCGCAGCCGGACCGGCGGCCCCGGCTCGCGCCGCACGCTGCCGCTGTCCAGCACCCGGTAGCGGCCGTTCACGACCAGGTGCGCGCGCAGCGTCTCGCGCAGGCGGGCGACGTCCCGCAGGTCGTCGCCCGCCAGCGCCAGCTCGAGCCGCAGGTCGTCGCCGACCTCGACGTCCAGGAGGTCGACCTCGAAGCGGCGTAGGATCGCGGTCAGCGCCGGCAGGAACGTGAGCGCGCCCGAGGTCGAGTCCTCCCAGGCCCGCAGCTTCGCGGTCAGCTCCTGGCCGTTGAGGAAGGCCAGCACCTCCTGCGTGCGGTCGAGCGCCGCCGTATGGAACAGGACGTCGCCGATCTGCGCGCGGTAGATCCGCTCCCGGAACGGGGTCTCGTCCGCCCCGGGCTCGTCGTCGGCGTCGACCTTCAGCACCAACGCCAGCCCCGCCCGGCGCGCGTAGAGCGCGACCCCGAACTCGAGCTCGGCCAGGATCTGCTCGGTCATGGCCTCGACCCGCTCCTGGAGGAGCTTGGTCATTTGCTCCTCCTTGGCGCGGAGCTCGTCGGCTTCGTGGCGGAGCCGGTCGAGGTCGACCTCGGGGCTCTTGCGCATGTCCCGCAGGCGCTGGTGCGCGCGCTCGAGCTCCTGCTTGAACTTCAGCCGATCGGCGTTGATCCCCTGCTCGAAGCGCTGCTTGCGGGCGTAGCCCACGAACAGCGCCCCGATGTCGACCACCGCGGTCGGGCCGACCTCCGCCACCACGGCCGGAGGCGGGGGCGGCTGCTCGACCCGCGCCGCGACCGCGTCCACCACCTCCTTGACCCGGCGCAGCTCGCCGCGCAACACCGCGTTCTCGGCCCGGAGCCGCTCCAGCTCCGCGGCCACCTCGTCCGACTGCGCCGCCGCCGGCGCGGCGAGCAGCAGCAGCGCCAGCGGCGCCGCGATCCAACCCCTCATGTGCGTCCTCCTCTCGCTGAGCACACCCCTCCTACGCACGGATCGAAGGTCGGGCGGCGGGTCGCGTGCATTGCCGTAAGCTATGGCGCCGTGGGCTCGTTCTGGCAGACCACCCTCTCGTCGATCCAGCGCGGGCAGCCCGACTGGGGGGCGATCGTCGCCTACGAGGCGCCGGTGCGCCGGTACCTCGCGCGCCGCTTCCCGACGCTGCAGCCCGCCGAGCGGGACGACCTCGTGCAGGAGGTGCTGCTCGCCATGCGCGAGCGGCTGGTCGCGCGCTACGACCCGGGGGCCGGCCCGTTCCGGGCGCTGCTGCAGGCGGCGATCCAGCACCGCGTGATCGATCGGCTGCGGCGACGGCGCCCGCAGGCGGACGACGAGCGGCTGGCGCTCGAGGCCGCGCCCGCTCCGGGCGAGGTGGAGCGGATCGACCTCGAGGCGCGGGTGGTCGGCGCGGTGCGGCGCGTGCACGACCGCCACACCCAGGGCGGGGACCTGGCGCTGGTCTACGTGCTCTCGGGCGCGCTGGTGCACGGCCTCTCCAACCGCGCGATCGCGCGGCGCGAGGGGCTCTCGGTCGACCAGGTCAAGCGCAAGCTCCAGCAGGCGCGCGCCGAGGTGCTCGCCGAGCTGTTCGCGGGGCTGCTGCCGGCGGGCGGCGCCGAGGTCGCCGCGCGCTGCGCCGAGCTGACGCGCGCCTGCCTGCGCCAGCCGCGCCGGGCCGCGCGCTTGCTCGAGGGGGAGCCGCACGCGGCCGAGGTCGAGGCGCTGGTGGCGGCGCTCCGCGCGGCGCGCGCGGGGAGCGCGGCCGACGAGGAGCAGGACCTCCTGCGCGGGATCGAGGCGATCTTCGAGGCGTGAGCGAGTCGGGCGAGGTCGTGGGCGGGTATCGCCTGCTGCGCGAGCTCGGGCGCGGGGCGCAGGGGGTGGTCTACCTGGCGGAGAGCACCGACGGGCTGGCGCGGCAGGTCGCGCTCAAGCGCTTCGCCCCGGCCGAGCGCGCCCGCTTCGAGCGCGAGCTCGAGGCCTACCGCCGGATCGAGGCGCTGCGCAAGGACGCCGCCACCCCGCACCTCGCCGAGGGGATCGCGGCGGGGCCGCTCGAGGGCGGCGGCGGCTTCTTGGCGCTCACCTACCAGCCGGGCGGCACCCTCGCCGACCGGGTGCGCGAGGCGGGGCCGCTCCCCCTCGGCGAGGCGGTCGCGCTCGCGCGGCAGGTGATCGCCGCGCTCACGGTGCTCCACGCGGCCGGGCTGTGCCACCGCGACGTGAAGCCGCACAACGTGCTCGTGGGCGCCGACGGGCTGGCGCGGCTGGGCGACTTCGGGCTCGCGACCGACCGCTCGGCCTCGCTCAGCGCCGCGGGCACCCCCGCCTTCGCCGCGCCCGAGCTGCTCGCGCTCGACCACACCGGCGCCGCGCCACGCCGGCAGGGGCCCGCCGTCGACGTGTACGGGGTCGGCGCGACGCTGTACTACCTCCTCACCGGGCGCTCGCCCGCCCCCGGGGCGCCCGACCTGTTCGCGCTCGAGGCGCGCGCCGTCCCGCGCCCGCTGCAACGAGCCCTGCTCGCCGCCCTCGCGCCGCGCCCCGAGGCGCGCCCCGCGCTCGCCGAGCTCGACCGTCTCCTGACCGCGGCCGCCGCGCCGCCGCCGCGACGCTCCCGCTGGGCCCCGCGCGCGTTCGCCGCGCTCGCGCTCGGCGCGCTGCTCGCGCTCGGCGCCTGGGCGCTCGAGGGCGAGCCTGCGTCTCCCTCGCCCTCGCCAGGCGGCGCCGCGCGCGCGGCGGTGCACGACGGGCGCGCGCGGGTCGAGTGGGTGGGCCCTGGCGGCGAGCTGCTCGCGGCGGTGGAGCTGGACGCGCCCGCCTCGCACCTGCGCGCGCTCGGGGACGCCCGCGTCGCGATCGGGACGGTGGACGGCGCGGTGCTGCTGTGGGACGCGGCCCGACCGGGCGAGGCGCCGCGCGAGCTGGCCCGCTTCGGCGGGCGCGTGCTCGCGCTCGCGCCCGCGCCGGGCGGCGCGCTGCGGGTCCGCGGCGACGATCGGGCGCCGCGCCCGCTCGGCCCTGGCGACGCGCCCGGGCCCGACGAGCTGGCGATCGAGGGCGCGCTCGGGCGCTACGCCTACCCGCGCGAGCCGCGCGTGCGCGAGCTGACGCTGACGGCCGCCGACCTGCGCCCGCCGGCTCGCTGATCCCGTAGACTCCCGCCCTCGGGAGGTGCCCCATGATCAAGGGCGTTCACGCCATGTTCTATTCGAACGACGCCGAGGCGACGCGCGCGTTCTTGCGCGACAAGCTCGGGCTGCCGAGCACCGACGTCGGCGAGGGCTGGTTGATCTTCGACTTCCGCGAGGCCGACATGGGTGTGCACCCCACGGGCCCCGGCTCCTCGCCCTCGGGCACGCACAACGTGTCCTTCTACACCGACGACGTGGCGGCGACCGTGCAGGAGCTGCGCGCCAAGGGCGTGGAGCTGCCCGACCCCGAGGACCGCGGCTACGGCCTGGTGACGCACTTCACCATGCCCGGCGGGGTCGCGGTCGACCTGTATCAGCCGAAGTACAAGTAGGCGCGACCGGACGTCCAGCAGGTCGCGCCGCTCGCTCAGCGCGCGTTGGCGCGCAGCCACACCGCGGCGGAGACGTCCTCGACGCTGCCGTCGGGCGCGAGGTCGCGCGCGCGCTCGAACGCGGCGCGCGCGTCGGCCTCGCGGCCGACCGCCGACAGCGCGCGCGCGCGAAGGAGGACGTCGGCCGCGGTCTCGCCCTCCTCTCCGGCGCGCGTGAGCAGGCGGAGCGCGCCGGCCCAGCGCTCGGAC
>CAZMSZ010000059.1:8264-21913 GCA_964569055.1 uncultured Planctomycetota bacterium
ACCTCGCGGCCCGCGAGGAGGAGGTGCTCGGAGCCCACCGCGGCCACGTCGTCGGCGGTGCCTCGCAGCTCGCGCAGCTCGCCGCTGAGGAGGTCGTGCGCCACCAGCCTGCCCTCGCCCGCCACCACGAGCAGCCGACCGCCCTGGGCGAACGTGATTCGGGAGCCCTGGGGGCTCGGGAGGTAGCGGCGCTCGCCCCTCGTCAGCTCGAACAGCTCCACGCCGCCCGAGGGCCTCACGCCCGCGAGGGTCGCGCCGCCCGGGCTGACGGCGAGCTGCACGTAGCCCCCGGACGTGCGCTCGAGCTCGGACTGGAGCAGGGTGCCGGTCGGCGCGTCCCACACCCGCGTGTCGTCGTCGTGAGGCGAGCTGATCACGAGCTCGCCCGCGACCGCGACCGCGTCGATCGGCTGGGCTCGCATCCGCCGCGTGGGGTACGCCAGCGGGCGGGCGGCGGCGGTGTGGAGCGGCCAGACGCGCACCGTGCCGTCGGCCCCCGCGCTGACCAGCGTCGCGCCGCGGTCGGCGAAGGCGAGGTGAGTGATCCCGAGCAGGTTGGGGCGCCTCGCTACGGGGTCGCGGATCGCGATTGTGTGGTGCCCGGCCATGCGGTGGACCACCTGCCCGGTCTCGGGGTCCCACACCCGGACCGTGGCGTCGGGCCCGCCCGAGGCGAGCCAGCTCCCGTCGGGCGTGACTGCCAGGGCGTGCACGCCGCCCTGGTGCCCGAGCAAGGTCCGCTTCAGGCGCCCGCCGTTGCCGGAGAGGCGCTGCACGTCGAGCTCGACGCTCCACAGCCCGATCGAGCCGCTCGCGCCGGCGGCGGCGATCAGCCGGCTCGAGGCGCGGGCGCGCGAGGCCGGCGGGAACAGGGCGACCGCCGTGATGTCTTCGCCCGTACCCACCCCGCCGCCCGCCGGCTCGAAGAACGCGGGCGCGGGCGGCGTGCGCTCGAGGTCGATCACCCACGCCTGCGAGCCGTTGGCGAACACGGCGTAGCGCTCGCCCGTCGGCTCGAGCGCGAGCGGGGCGTAGGCGCCCAGGCGCATGCGCGGCAGGTAGTGCACGCCCTCGCCCGAGGTGAGGTCGAACAGCGAGACGAAGCCGATCGCCCGGGTGTCCCCCTGCGCGGGCTCCTTGTGGCCGGTCGCCAGCAGCCGCGCGCCCGAGGGCGTGAACGCGAGCGCGTACAGCGGGCAGGGGTCGGGGGTCGGCAGCTCGCGGACCCGCTCGCCGGTGACCGCGTTCCACACGCTCGCGCCGCGGTCGGTGCCGACCGCGAGCAGCAGCCCGTCGGGCGAGAGCGCCAGCCCGCGCGCGCCGGCGAGGGGGAGCACGCGCTCGAGCGAGCCGTCGTCGAGCGCGTGCACGCGCACCTCGCGACCGTCGCTCGTCGCGACCCGGCCCCCCAGGCGCGCCACGGCGAAGGCCACGATCGGACGGTCGTGCGCCCGCCAGCCCACCGCCTCGCGTGGGTTGCGCCGCTCCGCCTCCCACTGGCCGAGCTCGGCCGCGAGCGGATCGAGCCCCAGCGTGACCATTTGGTCCCGAGCGGCCTGGTAGCTCGCGCGGGCGGCGAGCGGCTCGCCGGCCTCGAGCAGCCGGTCGCCCTCGGCCACGACCACGCTGGCGAGCGCGCGGCGGGCGTCCTCCTCGGCGGCCGCCGCCTGTGCGGCGGCCGTCGCCGCGCGCTCCGCCTCGCGCTCCGCCGTGGCGCGGGCCGCCTCGGCGGCGGCGAGCGCCTCCTCGCGCGCCTCGCGCGCGCGCCGCTCGGCGGCGGCCGCCTCGGTGGCGCGGGTCGCCTCGCGGGTCGCCCGCTCGGCGGCCAGCGCCTGCTCGGCGCGCGCCTCGCGCTCGCGCTCTAGCGCGCGCGACAGCGAGACCAGGTAGGCCGCGCCGCCCACGAGCAGCAGCGCGGCCGAGGCGAGCAGCGGGAGCGCCACGGCCCGGTGGCGCCGCAGCCACTTCCACAGCAGCTCGAGCGGGCCGTAGCTCGAGGCGCTCAGCGCGCGCCCTTCGGCGTAGGCCACGAGGTCGGCCTTGAACGCGGCCGCGCTCTCGTAGCGTTCGGCGGGGTCGCGCGCGAGCGCCTTGAGGGCCACGGCCTCGAGCTCGGCCGGGACGCCGGGCGCCACCCGCGAGGGGGCCGGGACCCGCCCGGCCGCCGCCTGGCGCAGCACCTCGGCGTGATCGCGGCCGGTGACCGGCGGTCGCAGGGTGAGGAGCGCGTACAGCAGCCCGCCCAGGGCGTAGATGTCGGTCCGCTCGTCCACGCGCTCGAGCTCGCCGCGCGCCTGCTCGGGCGCCATGTAGCTCGGCGTGCCGAGGACCGAGCCCTCCTGGGTCAGGAGGGCTGCGCCGCCCGAGCGCGTCGCGCGCTCGGCCCGGGCGCTGGTGACGCGCGCCTCCTCAGCGCGGTCGCGCAGCTTGGCGAGGCCCCAGTCCATGACCAGCACCTCGCCGAACTCGCCCACCATGACGTTGCCCGGCTTGAGGTCGCGGTGGATCACGCCGCGGCTGTGCGCGAACCCGACCGCGTCGCACACCTTGCCGAGCACGTCGAGCAGCTCGGGGAGCGGGCGCGGCGGCGCGCCGGCGCGGAGCTCGTCGAGCAGCTCCTCGAGCGAGCGGCCGCGCACGCGCTTCATGGCGAAGAACGGCCGCCCGTCGGGCGCCAGCCCGACCTCGTGCACCGGGCAAATGTTGGGGTGCTCGAGCTGGCCCTGGACCTGCGCCTCCTCCACGAACCGCAGCAAGAGCTCGGGGCGGCCGGCCGCGTCCGCCTCGAGGAACTTGATCACCAGCTCGCGCCGCAGCTCGACGTCGCGCGCGGCCACGATCACGCCCATGCCGCCGCGGGCGATCTCCTCGCCCAGCTCGTAGCGCCCCGCCAGCAGCTCGGCCGCGCCTGGCCCCGGCGCGGCGGCATTCGGCCCGAGCGCGCGGGTCTCGCTGGGGGACAGGCGCGGGAGCGGCGCGGTCGTCACCACGGGCGCCGCGTCGACGAGCGAGCGGGTGACGTCCGCCGGCCCCCCGCGCTGGGGCGTGGGCAAGGACCTCGTCCGCTGAGGGTCGCGCGCCATGCGCGTGATCGTAGCGGGGCGAGCGGCCGCCTTCCCACCCCGGCCGGGCGCGGGTCGCAGCGGTCTCACGGGCGCGCTAAGCTCCGACGGAGAGCATGAGCGCGCAGGATCTCGAGCTCGAGCGCCATCCCGAGGGCTTGGTGCCCCTCGGCTACGCGTTGCTCGTGATCCCGACCTGCGTGGTCCTGGGCGCGTGGGCCTGCCTGTCGCTGCTCGCGCCGAGCGGACCGCGCCAGCTCGAGCACGGCCTCGCGGTCGGGCTGGCGGGAGCGGCGGCGGGAGCGACGCTGGGGTGGCTGTGCGTGCGGGCGCTGAACGCGCCGCCCTCCGGTCGGCTCGTGCCCGAGGCGCTGCTGAGCGTCGTCCTGGCGGGGCCCGCCGCGCTCGGCCCGTGCGCGCTGGCCTGGGGGGTGGCCCACGACCCCGGGGTCGCGGCGCCGAGCGGGCTCCTGATCCCGCTCTCGTTCGCGCTGCCCGGCTCGGTCGCCAGCTTCCTGTTCGTGACGGTGCTCGCGTTCCGACTGCGCGACCCGCAGGCGATCGCGCGTCCTCGCCTCGGCGCGCTGTGCGCCCTGGTGCTCGAGGGCGGGGCCGCGGTCTTCGGGATCGCCGTGCTCGTGAGCGGCGCGTGGCTCTTGGGGCTGCTGATCACGGCCACCGCCGTCCTGACCGCGGTCGGCACGCTCGCTCGGCTGCGGGCTCGGATCGAGCCCGAGGCGCCGTCCCAGGGCGAGACGTAACACCCGAGACGCAACCGGGCCGGCGCGACGCACAGTGGGACCCACCGCTGGGCCGGATCGGCAAGGCCCCGAAAATTCACGGGTTGGCGTCACGTGAGCTCCTGGCGTCGTGCTTGCTTTTCGAAATCGCGTCATGCACCGCACCGCGCCCCTCCTGTTCGTGCTCCTGACCCTCGCCGCCCCGGCCCAGGCCCAGCAGTGGTTCAAGGGCAACACCCACAGCCACGCGCGGACCTGGCTGCCGATCCCGCACGGCGACTCGTCGCCGCGCCGCATGGCGCGCTGGTACAAGGAGCACGGGTATCAGTTCTTGGTCCTGTCCGACCACAACCGCGCCGGGCGCGAGCGGCGGGCGCGGCGCCTGGAGGACGGCGGGTTCCTGCTGATCTCGGGCACCGAGATCACCAGCGACACGCGCCTGCGCCTGCTCTACCGCTACAAGCACAGGAACGCGCCCACCCGCGTGGTCCACAGCACGGCGCTCGGGATCGACCCCGAGCGGTTCGACACCGACGTGTGGAAGGACTTCGGGCCGACCTCGACCGTGGAGGAGATCCTGCGCAAGCACCGCGAGGCGACCGAGCGGGCGGGCGGGGTCACGATCCTCAACCACCCCAACTTCCGCGACCCGATCACCGCGCAGGACGTGATCGGCGCCGGGATCGGGCTGTTCGAGGTCTACAACAGCTACCCGCACTCGGACAACGAGGGCGACGCCACCCACCCCTCGACCGAAGCCTTGTGGGACCAGGTGCTCTCGGCGGGGCACCGCCTGTATGGGGTCGCGAGCGACGACGCGCACCACACCAAGCGCTGGAACCGTCGCCTGACCGAGGAGCTCGACATTCGCGCCGACCCGGGCGGCGGCTGGATCATGGTGCGCGCGCAGGCGCTCACGCCGGGCGCGATCCTGGCGGCGATCCAGGCGGGCGACTTCTACGCCAGCAGCGGCGTGCACCTCGCCGCGCTCGAGGACGACGGTCAGCGGCTGACGCTCGCCGTCGACCTCGCGGCCAGCCAGGCCGAGCTGGCGAAGGAGCACGTGTGGCGCCCGGCGCCGCCGGCCCCCGGCGAGCAGCCGGGCGTCACGATCACGTTCGTCACCCAGGGCGGGCGCACCCTGCGCACGGTGGCGGGCCTGCGCGCCGAGCTCGACCTGAGCGAGGCCACCGGCTACGTGCGGGCCCGCGTGCGCCTCGTGGCCGAGCGCAACGGCGAGACCAAGGCGTTCTGCGCCTGGACCCAGCCGGTGTTCGTGCCCGCCGGCGCCTCGCGCGGCCTGGTGGGGAACGTGCCCGCGCGCTGAGCGCGGCGAGCGCCGCCACCCGCACCAAGCCCGACGTGATCCGCGCGGTCGCCACCAGCGGCGTGCACGGATCGGAGCAGGGACGCGAGCTCGTGGTACTCGGTATGATCCGCCCAGGAGGTCGGGTGAGGCGTTCGTCGGCCCTGTTGCTCGCGGGTTGGCCCCTCATGCTTGGAGTGGGGTACCTGGCCCGACCCAGCCAACCCGCCGCGCCCCGGTCGCTCGAGCGCACGGCGCCGGCCCCTGGGACGAAGCGCGGAGCGCCGCGGACCGCGCCGCCCGCCGGCAGCCCGCGCGCTGGGGGCGGTTCGCCTGAGCCACTCCCGACGGGGTCGGCCGCGCGAGCGTCCGAACCGCGCGAGGTCGGCGCGCCCGCGGGGAAGGCGGGCGAGGCGGACCGCGTCCGCGTCGCGCTCGACGAGCTGCTCGGCGCGACCGGGCCCCAGGACGCGGCGCTGCTCACCTCCCTGGCCGAGGTGGCGCAGCGCCACAGGCGGAGCGACGTGGCGCTCCGGCTCCTCCACGCGGCGGTGCGCCTGGCGCCCCGCAATGCCGAGGCCCTGCTCGCCCTGGCCGTGGCCGATCCCGCGCAGCTCTCGCGGCTCGACGGGCTCGAACTGGACTTCCTGCAGGCGGTGCGCTGCGCCGAGCTGCTCACCAGGGCCGGACGATCCAAACAGGCCGCGCGGCGGCTCGAGGCGGCGCTGCTCGCCGAGCCGGGGAAGGTCGGGGAGGACCTCGAGCGACTGCTTCACGCGCTGCTCGCGGTCGCCCCCGACGTGGCCGCGGCGCACGCGGGTGCGCTCGCCCCAGGCGGCCTCGCGCTGGTTATCGAGAAGCTGCCGGCTCACGGGCGCCCAGACCTCGCGCAGCGCGTCGCCCACGAGGCGCTGCAGTCGGGACACCCCGACCCCCGCGTCGTGTCGGCGGCGCTGCGTGTCATCCCCGCTGAGGCGCTCGCGCGGGGCGAGGCCCTGCGCGACACCTGGCCGCGAGATCCCGGGCTGGTCGGGGCGCTGGCCGCGGCCTACCTCGCCCTCGGGCGCCCCGAGGCGGTCGAGCGCCTCGTCGGCGAGCTCGAGGTTCCGGACGCGCTGTCCGAGGTCAGCTGGGTCTTGCTCGAGGCGGAGCGGGAGGCGCTCGCGATCCGCGCCATCGAGCGCGCCGTCGAGCTCGAGCCCGACCGCGCCTACGAGGTCGGCCTGGTGCTCCCCTACTCGCAAGCGATCGCGTTGCTGGAGCGCCGCCTGAGCGCGGCGCCGCGCTTCGAGGTGCCACTGCTGCGCGACGCGCTGTGCCGCCTGATCAGCATAGTGATCTACGACGACCCCGCGGCGGCCGTCCGGGCGCTCGAGCGGCACGGAGAGGCCTGGCCCGCGCGCAACGCCCCCGAGCTGCTCGAGGCCGCGGAGCGCCTCGAGGAGACGCACCCGAGCGCGGCGGCGCGCTGGCGGCGACGCGCGCGCGAGCTCGACCCGAGCCTGGCCGAGAACTGAGCGCGCCCGCCGGCCGCGGGGTCGCCGGCGTGCCGCGCTGGCGCTGAGCGGGTCGAAGGAGGGGGGCGGGTGCGGCCCGTGCGGTCGCGTGAGTATGCTCCGTCCGAGGAGGTCGCGTGAGGCGCTCGTCGGCCGTGTTGCTCGCGGGCTGGCCCGTGGTGCTGGGGGTGGGCTACTGGGCGGGGAGCGCCCAGAAGAGCGCGCCCAGCCTGGGGCCGGGCCCGTCGGCCGCCTCTTCGAGCGGCGGGCCGGGCTGGCACGAGCCGGCCCAGGCCGCCCCGAGCGCGGGCTCGGCTGCGTCGCCGCCGCGCGATCCGCGTGCTGCCGCGACCGCGAGCGAGGCTCCCGCCCCCGCGTCGGCCCCCCTCGCCGGCTCCGGAGAGGCGCCCGGAGCCGACGCGGGCGCCGCGCTCGAGGCGCTGCTCGGCGAGGGGCCTCGCGAGGCCGCGTTGCTCCTCCTGCTGGCGAGGGCGGCGGCCAGCCACGAGCGGCTCGACCTCGCGCGCCGGCTGCTCGAGGAGGCGGCGCGCCTCGCCCCCGGCGATCCGGAGGTGCTGTTCGCCCTCGCGGCGATCGACCCCGCGGAGCTCGCGCGGCTCGAAGGGATCGAGCTCGACCCGCAGCAGACGGTGACCTACGCCCAGCTCCTGGTGAGCGCGGGGCGGGAGGCAGAGGCCGCCGAGCGGCTCGAGGCGGCGCTGCTCGCGCGGCTCGTCGTGCGTGACGGATACGCGGGAGAGCTCGACTCGCTGATCCGTGCGCTCGCGAGCGTGGCGCCCGAGGCGGTGGCGCGACACGCGCAGGCGTTCGGGTGGCGCCACCGGGCGCTGGCGATCGAGCTGCTGGCGGACTGCGGGCGCGGCGACCTCGCCCAGCGGATCGCCCGCGACGCGCTGCAGACGGACCGCGCCGAGCCGGCGGTCGTGATCGCGGCCTTGTCGGTGGCGCCGGGCGAGGCGCTCGCGCACGGAGAGGCGTTGCTCGAGGCCTGGCCGGAGAACGAGGAGCTCGTCGCCGGCCTCGTCAGCGCCTACCTGGCGCAGGGGCGGACCGACGCCGTGGCTCGGCTGGTCGACGAGCTGCGCGCGCCGAACGCGCTGTTCGAGATCGCCTGGGCGTTGCACGAGGCCGACTCGGGGCAGGAGGCGCTCGCCGCCCGGGCGATCGAGCGCGGCCTGGAGCTCGACCCCGCTCGCGTCGAGGAGGTCCACGTGCTCCCGCCCGAGCTGGCGATCCCGCTGCTGGAGCGGCGCCTCGCTGCGGCGCCCCGCTCGGAGTCCTTGCGGGACGCCCTGTGCGAGGAGATCTTCCGGCTGGTCGACGAGGACCCCGCCGCCGGGGCCGAGGCGCTCGCGCGGCACGGCGACGCCTGGCCCGCGCGGCGCGCGCTCGAGCTGCTCACCCTGGCCGAGGCGCTCGAGGAGGCCGATCCGAGCGCGGCGGAGCGGTGGCGACGGCGGACCCACGAGCTCGATCCGAGCCTCGTCGACTGAGGCGCCGTCGGCCCGCTCAGGCCGGCAGGTCTTGCGCCAGGCGCGCCAGCACCAGCAGCGTGGCCGCGGCCCGCGCCGCCTCGGCGGTCGGCGCGTCGTCGAGGCGGCCCGCCGCGCGCTCGAGCGCGGCGGCCAGGGCCTCGACCCGCGTGGCCAGGCGGTCGAGGCCGAGCGCCTCGCCCTCGCGGGTGAGCGCGCGCCAGCGCGCGGCCACCGCCGGGCCGGCGCGCCCGAGGCCCGAGAGCAGGAGCTCGCCCAGCGCCAACACCAGCTCGCCGCGCCAGGTGGCGAGGGGGCCCTGCGCGTCGGCGCCGCGCTCGGCGCTCGTGCTCGCCGCGCTGGCCGCGTTCGCGGGCAGGCGGTCGACCCAGGGCTGCAGCAGCGTCCGCCCCGCCGGCTCCTCGAACACCAGCGCCACCGGCTCGAGGCGCAGCCCGCCCCGATCGAGGCGGGCGCGTGCGGCCACGAATCGGAGCGCCTCACCGCGCGCGACCAGGCGCTCGAGCAGGAGCGCGGTCCCCTCGCGGCCGCGGCTGGTGAAGGGGTGGTAGAGCGTCGCGCTCTCGCCCTCCCCGTCGACCAGCTCGGCCACCGTCGCCTGGTCGCGCGGGTCGAAGCCGGCCTCGCGCGCGGCGACGACCTGGCAGACGACCAGGTCCTCGGCCACGCGGCGCGGGCGCAGCGCCGCGGGCGGGAGCGCGGCCAGGCGGGCGCGCAGCTCGGCGAAGCCCTCGCTGCGCAAGGGTTCGCGCAGGGTCTCCCAGGCGAAGGCCTGCGGGGTCAGCCGGGCGCGGGCGCGCCCGACCGTGAGGCGCTGGTCGGGGCCGCGCTTGCCGCCCTGGAGCGCCAGGCGGCGGGCGCCGAGCTCGGCGAAGCTCGCGCCCGGGCAGGCCTGACGGCGCGCGAGCTCGGGGAAGGCGCGCCCCGGCCCGTGGGGGGGATCGGGCTCCTCGTGCACGATCGCCAGCACCGCGCCCGAGTCCTGGTCCTGGAGGTAGGCGCGCAGCTCGACCCCCCTGGGCCGCACCACCACGCCGCAGCCGAGGCCGACGAGCTGCGACAGGCCGCCGCGCGGGGTCACGCCGGCGGCGCCGCTCCCGCGCACGTAGCTCGGCGGGAGCGCGCCCGCCGCGGCGATCGCGTCCAGGCGCATGAGCAGCTCGCCCGTCAGCTCGGCGAGGTGGGCCGCGTCGAACCGCGCGTCGCGCGCCTCGTAGCGGCGCACCGCCAGGGCGAGCTCGGCCAGGACCTCGGCCGGCCACAGCCAGCCGCGCCGACGGCAGCGCGCCTCGAGCCGCCCGAAGCGATCGGCGGCGGCCCAGGGCGAGGCGGCCAAGCCTTCGCGCAGCAAGGTTGCGACGGCCTGCTCGAGCTCGCTCGCTCGCGCGCGCTCGGCCGGATCGGGTTCGGCGCGGGCGGTCGCGACCAGGCCGCTCTCGGCCTCGGGCGCGAGCAGGCGGAAGGCCCACACCGCCAGCGGCACGTGCGGGCAGGGGGCCGGGTCGGCGCAGTCGCAGTGGGTCAGCTCGACGCTGCCGGGGGCGAGGAACCGCACCGTGCAGGCGAGCTCCAGCAGGTGCGCGCTCGGCTTGCGCCCGCGCACCAGCTCGGCGGTGAGGCCCTCCTCGTGGCGCGCCCGCGCGCGCGCCAGGGCCGTCGGTCGGAACGCGGCGGCCAGCGCCGCGTGCTCGATCGTGCCGGGGTCCCACGCCGAGAGCGGCGCGGCCGCAGACGGCGCGGGCTCCGCGGTCGCCTCCGTCTCCGACGCCGGCTGGGGGGCTCGTTGCGCCGTCGCTTGATACGCGAGGACCGTCCGCACCAGGTGACGGCACACCGTGGCCGCCGCGCAGGTGCACTGCTCCTGCGCCAGCGCGCGGGCGGGCGGGAGCGCGCAGGTCACCCCGTCGCTCCACGCGGCGCGCAGCGTGCCGTCGGGCTCGAGCACCACCTCGCCCGCCGGCTCGCCTCGCTCGACCTCCTTCTGGGCCCGCTTGACCAGGCCGCGGTTGGCGAGCGTGGCGAGATCGTCGCTGGTGAGCGCCAACAGGTCGGGGCGGCTCACCCGCTGCCCACCTTCTCGGCCACCCACTCCGCCAGCTCGCCCGGCGTCATGGCCGCCACGTGCGCGCCCATGTTGGCCAGGCGCTGACCCACCGCGCGGTCGAAGCTCGGCTCGGCGCGCTCGTCGAGGGCGGCCAGGCACAGCAACGTGACTCCGCTCTCGATCAGGCGGCGGCAGCGGGTGTAGAGCACCTCGATCGGCCCGCCCTCGAACAGGTCGGAGATCAGCACCAGGATCGTGCGGCGCGGCTCGTCGACCAGGCCGCTGGCGTAGTCGAGCGCGTGGCCAATGTCGGTGCCGCCCCCGAGCTGGACGGAGAGCAGCGTCTCGACCGGGTCCTGCACGCGGTCGCTGAGGTCGACCACCTGCGTGTCGAACATGACCAGGCGCGTCTCGAGCGCGGTCAGCCCCGCGAAGATCGCGGCGGTGATCGCGGCGTGGATCGTGGAGTCGAGCATGCTGCCCGAGGCGTCGACCAGCACGATCACCCGCCAGCGGTCGACCTTGCGCCGGGTGCGCGAGCGGAAGATCGGCTCGTGGATCACCAGGCGCCGCGTGACCGGGTCGAAGTGGGCCAGGTTCTTGGCGACCGTGGCCCGGGCGTCGAAGTTGCGCGCCAGCTTGTGGCGCGTGCGCTGGCGGCTCCTGGCGCCCAAAAACGGCGAGCTGACCTCCCGGGCCAGCTTCTCGAGCAGCTGCTCCACCACCTGCCGCACCAGGTGGCGGGCCTGCGCCAGCACGGCGGGGTTCATGAGGTGGCGCGTGCGCAGCACCGCCTTGAGCAGGCTCATGCTCGGCTGCGCGCGCGAGAGCAGCTCGGGGCGGGTCACCAGCTCCTCGAGCTGGTAGCGCTCGAGCGCGTCCTGCTCCAGCCGTTCGATCGTGCGGCGCGGGAACAGCGTGTGGACCGCGTTGATCCACTCGGGGATCGTGAGCTGCGAGTCCTCGAGCCCGCCCTTGCGCTCGCCGACGCGCTCACCGCCGCGCCCGCGCGCGTTGCGGCCCGCGTCGTACTCGCGGTCGTAGAGGAAGCCGAGCGCGTCGTCGCGGGCGCGGTCCTCCCCCTCCAGGCCGCCGAGCGCCTCGCCCGAGCCCTCGCCGAGCACCAGCCGCCAGCGCACCTTGCGGCGCCGCGCGCTCACGGGCCCGCCTCCTCGGCGCCGCGCAGCCCGTAGCGGGCGGCGCTCGCGAACAGGCGCTGCTCGAAGGCCAGCGCGCGGGTCGCGTCCTCCAGGCTGACCTCGAGCGTGGTCAGCGGCCCGGGCGCCGCGCCCTCGCCGCCGGTCGCCTCCAGCACGGTCATGGCGAGGTGGTGCTTCTCGCGCGGGGTGAAGCCGGTGAACGCCAGGCGGAACGAGGGCAGCGCGCTCAGGAACGCCTCGTCGTCGTAGCCGGTGAGCACGCGGTCGATCTCGAGCAGGAGCCGCCGCTCGCGCTGCGCAGCCTCGCGCGCCAGGCGGAACAGCCCGCTCAAGAGGTCGCCCAGCGCCTCGGGCGCGGCGCAGCCGCGCAGGGCAGCCAGGAGCGCCTCGGCCGGGACCTCGCCCAGGGTCCACAGCGCGCCCAGCGCCGCGCCGCGCAGCGCGGCGGGGCGGGCGGGGTCGGCGGCCACCCGGCGCAGCACCGCGACCAGCTCCTCGCGCTCGAGGTCGAGCGCGGCGCCGCAGCGCTCGAACACCTCGAGCAGGCGCGCCACCGCGTCGAGCGCGGCCCGCTCGGCGCCGCCTTGCACCTCGAGCAGCCACAGGCCGCGCGCGAACGCCTCGGCCAGGAGCACGCCCAGGGCCGGGTCGCCGGCGGTGCCCAGGGCGACGTCGTAGCGGTAGAGGTAGAGGAGGTGGCCCAGCGCCACGCCGACCGAGGGCAGCGCGTTGTCCTCGGCCAGGAGCCGGGTGGTCTCGGCGCGCAGGCGCGCGGCGGCGGCGGTGAGGCCCGCCAGCGAGGCCTCGAGCAGGAGCGCCGCCGCGCTCCCCGCCGCGCGCTCGAGGGCGGCCGCGCGCTCGGCCAGGCGGGCCGCGGCCGCCTCGGCCAGGGTCGGGCCGTAGATCGAGGCCTCGACCAGGCTCGACTCGCGGTCGGGCGTCCACACCAGCTGCCACTCCTCGACCACCTGGCTGAGGTCCTCGCGGGTGGCGAGGTCGGTCCCGCCCAGGCGGCGGAACCCGCCGATCCCCAGGATCCGCAGGGCGTGCAGCGCCTGGCTCCGCTCGCGGTCGCGCGACGCGGCCGCCGGATCGGGCGCGGACAGCTCGAGCAGGAGCGCGCTCCCGCGCCCGGGGCGCGCGTCCTCGAGCCCGAGCGCCGCCAGGCGCCGGCGCACGTCGTGGATCAGCGGCGGGAGCGGCGTGCGCGCGTCGAGGACGCCGCGCGCGTCGCCGCGCAGGACCTCGTGGGCGGCGTCGAGGAGCGGGTGGCCGCGCTCGGGGTCGAGCGGCTCCTTGATCAGCGCGCCCGTGAGCGCGTCGAGGAGCTCGCGCCGCCAGGGCAGGCGCTGCCCGCGCACGGCGGCGAGCTGCCGCGCGGTCACCTCGACCGCGATCGCGTCGGCCGCGCTGACCTGCTGGCGGCGCCCGCGCATGGCCGCGACCACGTCGGAGAGGAGCGCGCTCGGGTCGAGGTCGCCGCCGGCCGCGCGCGCCTGCCACACCCGCTGGTAGAAGCCCGGCCCCGGCATGCCCGCCTCGTAGCCGGTCAGCGCGTCGAGCCGCTCGTAGGAGTAGGGCGTGAGCGCGATCCCGCGCTCCTCCTCGGGCAGGGCCGGGCGCGGGGTGACCTCGCCGGGGTCGGGCTGCGGGCGCGGCTCGGGGAACGGCCGCCCCGCGAGGCGCGCGGCGAGCGGGCCCGTGTGGAACCCGCCCGTGACCAGCGCCACCTGCCCCGGGGCCTCGGCCAGCGCGCGGCGGACCTCGCTCGCCATGAACGCCTCGCGCCGCAGGTCGGCCTCGCTCGCGGCGCCGTCCACCAGCCGGCAGTGCAGACAGAAGGCGTGGCAGCGCGCGATCAGCTCGGCGGGCGGCAGCGCGGCGTCGGCCTCGAACAGCTCGTCCCAGAGCGAGTCGAAGTCCTCGTGACCGAGCTTGGCGAGGAGCGCCGCGACGTACGGGCTCTGGCGCAGCTCGGCGTCGGCGTAGCGGTGGGGGGTGGCGGCGGGCTCGGCGAGGTCGGCCCAGGGGAGGTCGACGAAGCGCGCTCGCGCGCCCACCGCGCGCGCGGCCAGCAGCGCCTGCCACTCGGGGGAGTACTCGCAGAACGGGTAGTAGGCGCCGCGGCGGGCGCCGCTCGGGAGGCGCAGGTAGGAGTAGATCGCGATCGGGAGCGTGTGCTCGAGGTACAGCTCGTCGAGGCGGTCGTTGAAGTCGCTCGGCCCCTCGATCAGGACCCAGGCCGGGCGCGCGGCCTCGATCGCCCAGCGCACCGCCCGGGCGCAGGCCGGGCTGTGGTGGCGCACCGGGAGGTAGAGCACCTCCGC
>CAZMSZ010000059.1:22013-23231 GCA_964569055.1 uncultured Planctomycetota bacterium
TGCTGGCGGGCCTGATAGAACGCCTCCCACTCGCCGCCGCGCTTGCGCACCACGTGCTGGAAGTAGTGGCGGAGGCGCTCGAGGTCGTTCTGCTCGTCCTTGAGGGCTGAGCCGACGAGGTTCGCCACGAGGTGCTCGGCGCGCGGCGCGCCGTCGCCGTAGTAGTAGGCCTGCACGCCCGCGGCGTAGCCGACCGAGACCGCCTCGGCGGTGCTCATGACCGTGGTCAGCCCCTCGAGCGCCTGGCCTTCGCGCGTCTTGCCCGCGCGCAGCTCGTGGAAGGTGGTCACGAGGAGCGCGGTCAGCTCGGGGCGGAGCGAGACCGGGACGCCCGCGTCCTTCAGCAGGCGGTCGGTCTCGCGCTGCACGAGCGCCACCTCGGCCGCGAGGTCGCGGATCGGGTGGACCGTCTCGAAGTTGAACCGGCGCTTGAGCGCGGCCGACATGGCGTTCACGCCGCGGTCGCGCGTGTTGGCGGTGGCGATCACGTTGAAGCCCTGCCGCGCGAACACGCGCCCCGCCGCGCCCTGCAGCTCGGGGACGACCAGCACCCGGTCGCTCAGGACCGAGAGCAGGCTGTCTTGGACCTCGAGCGGGCAGCGGGTGATCTCCTCGAACCGCACGAGCTGCCCGGCGCGCATGCCGAGGTACAGCGGCGCGGGCACCAGCGCCCGCTCGGTCGGCCCCTCGGCCAGGAGGAGCGCGTAGTTCCAGGTGTACTTGATCGAGTCCTCGCTGGTGGCGGCGCTCCCCTGGATCGTGAGCCCCGAGTCGCCGCTGATCGCGGCCGCGAGCAGCTCGCTGAGGTAGCTCTTGGCCGTGCCCGGCTCGCCGATCAGCATCAGGCCGCGGTTGCCGGCGAGCGCCACCACGCAGCGCTCCACGAACCCGCGGCTCCCCACGAACTTGGGGACCACCTCGTGCTCGGGGTCGCCGAGCACGAACCGGAGCACCGAGCGGGGCGTGAGCCGCCAGCCCGGCGGGCGCGGGGCGCCCTCGTCGAGCGCGACCAGGCGGGCGAGCTCGTCCGCGTAGAGCTGCTCGGCGGGCGGGCGCTGGAGCGCCTCGCCCGAGGCCGCGGTGGGCGCGGACGCGGCGGACCGGGCGGCGCGCTGGGCGCGGGACGTGGCCTTCTTCGCCACTAGCGCGCCTTCCCCTCGAGCACGCCGAGGTCGCGCAGCACCTCGGAGTGCACGATCGGGGCGACCTCGCCCAGGG
>CAZMSZ010000059.1:23331-26893 GCA_964569055.1 uncultured Planctomycetota bacterium
AGCCGCGTGAGCTGCTTCTCCTTGGCCTCCTTGGGCTCGATCCGGTGCACCTCGCGGCCGAGCTGCGGGAAGGGCGACAGGAGCTGGTAGTCGGCGAACACCTCGCCCCAGCGGGCGCGGGTCGCCTCGTCGAGCTCGAGCGGGTGGACCAGGCCGACCTCGCCCGTGAGCTCCACCGGCTCGTCGTCGGCGTCGAGCAGCTCGCGCTCCTCCGAGACGCGGAACGGGCGCGGGGCGCCGCCGCCGGCGGGGTAGTCGCCCCACAGCAGCAGCCGCACCAGGTGGGTCATGAGCGGGTGGTGCACGAGCAGCCGCTCGAAGTCGCCCGCCTTCCAGCGCCGGCCGGTGACCATGGCCTGCTCCAGGCGATCGGGCTGGATCTTGAGCACGTCGCGGAGCTGCTTCTTGAGCAGCCCCCAGGCCTCGACCGCGGCCGCGGCCAGGGCGGGGTCGTCCTTGGCGCCGGGCTTGGGCAGGTCCTTCTTGAGCTTGCCCTGCTCGTCGCGCACCAGCGGCTTGAGGTCGGGCCCGAGCGCGAACGTGAACCGGCGCGGGCCGAAGTCGAACACGCGCGAGCCGTCCGGCTCGAGGTCGCAGTCGGGCACGATCCGGTCCTCGAGCTCGGCGCGGCTCATGCCGCGCGCCTTGGCGATCGCCTCCATGCACTCGGCGGCGCGCGTCTTGAGCCCCTTGAACTTGAGCTTGGTCGCGATCCCGTTGATCTGCATGAGCGCGGTGTCGCTGCCGATCGTGCGCAGCACCTCGAGCCCGAGCACCGCGCGCTGATGCTGCGACTCGCCGGGCCAGGCGCGGATCAGCGGGGCCAGCTCGAGCGCGCACACGTCGTCGCCGAGGTGGCCGACCGTCTCGAGCGCCCACTTCTCCTTGCTCGGCGCCCCCTCGCTCAGCCAGCGCTCGAACAGCCGCCAGGCGAACGCCCCGCGCGAGCGCGGCTCGGCGTGCGCGCGCAGCCCGGCGATCAGCGGCTGCTCGGCGGCGGGCTCGCCCGCGAGCGGCGCCTTCTGCAGCACGCGCAGCAGCTCGGCCACGTGCTCGTCGGCGAGGCGCCGCTCGCCGAGCACCAGCGGCGGCAGGTCGGCGGGCGCGACCCAGGCGGGCGGCTTGACCCGCTCGAGCGCGGCCGCCGCCGCGAGCCCGTCGCGCAGCCAGCCGGGCAGGTCGTCGGTGAGCGGCGGGTAGGCCTTCTCCTCGTGCTCGAGCACCTCGGCCGTGACCCGCCGGCCGGCATCGGGCGAGGCGGCCGCCACCGCCTCGCGCAGGAGCGGCTCGTGTCCCTGTCGCTTGAGCCCGCGCAGCTGCTCCAGGGCGGCCGCGGCCCGCTTCCCCTTGCCGGCCGCGAGCTCGACCAGCCCGAACGCCACGTGGCCCGGGTTGGTGTCGAGCCACTCGCGCGCCTGCTTGGGCGCCTTGGAGCCGAGGAGGTCGAGCATGAACGGGGCCAGCTCGGGCGCCTCGACCGCGGTCAGGGCCGCCATCAGCGCGGCGGCGTCGTCCTTGTTCGCCTTCTTGGCGACGGCCTCGGCGGCCCACTCGAGGTCGGCGACCTCGGTGTGGGCGAGGAACGCGCGCAGGTGCGTCGGGGTCCGCAGGGGGAGCTTCAGGCGGCGCAGGTGGTGGACCACGAGGTCGGGGCTGGCGAGGCCGAAGATCACGCGCTGCGGGGCGTGGTAGTGGTCGACCTCCCAGCCGTGGCCTGCCGGGTCGTAGCGACCGTCGGGCCACGACTCGACCAGCGCCAGCAGCTCGCTCGGCGCGCCGAGCAGGGCCGCGAGGTGGAACGCGCCCGCGGGCTGGGCGTAGAAGTCCTGCGGGAAGGTGGTCGGGTCGAGCTTCGCCTTCACGCGTCCCGCGAGCGCCTCGCGCGCGGCGGGCTCGAGGTACGGCAGCACGAACCGGCGGAACCCCTCGAGCAGCTCCTCCTCGGGGCCGGTCGAGATCAGCTCCACCGCCAGCTCGGCGGCGTCGGCCGGCCCGAGCAGCGCCACGACCGGCGCGAGCATGTCGGCGGTCAGGCGCAGCCCGTTGGCGGTCAGGATCGTGGCCTGGCTGCGGCCGGTCCCCTTCTCGACCTTGAACACCTTGCGGGCCGCGCCCGGCTCGACCGGCTTCAGCTTGCGCTGCTCGAGCTCGGCGGCGAGGTCGGCCGGCCGCTTCTCGCGGTGCGCCTGTGAGATCACGTGCACCCAGAACCCGGCCTCTTCGGGCGAGGCGTCGACCTCGAGCCGAGCCGGCGACCAGTCCCACTGCCAGCCGTACTTGGGCACCTTGATCCGGCGCAGCCGCGCCAGGCAGTCCGCGAGGTCGAACGGCCGCGGGGCGGGGAGAGCCTGCGCCGGCGTGCGTCGCCAGGTCGCGAACAGGTAGTCCTCCGCCGCCAGGCCGAGGCGACGCTCGCGGCTGGTGCTGGGCGCCGCCAGCGTGCGCGGCGCGGTCGAAGCGGGCCCCGGCGCGGCGGCGGGCTCGTCGTCGTCGGCGGCGTCATCGCTGCCTGCCCGCGCCTTCTTCTTGGCGCCGCCCTTGGCGCTCGTCGCCTTGGCCTTGCTCGCCTTGCCCGCGGCCTTGGGGCTCGCCTTGGCAGGCGCGCTCGCGGCGGGGGCCGCGCCGCCGCCGGCCAGCTCGGTGTAGCCCTTCTTGGTCTTCTCCGCGATCAGCTTGTCGTACGCGGCGCGCGCGGCGGCCGGCGTGGCGAGCTCCTTGGTCTGGGTCTGCCCCTGCGTGCCCGTGCGCCCGAACTGCACGGTGTAGGCGTTGCCGTCCAGGGCGATCGCCCAGAACTTGTCCGACTTGCCGTCCTGAAAGCGGAACTCACGGCGGGCTTCGCGCTGGCTCATGGCGTCCCTCCCGGGGGCCCGATCCTAAGCAGCGCCTGCGCCGCCGCCAGGCGAGCGGGCGCCCCTACGCGGCCGGGGCCGGGAAGCGGGCGCGCAGCCAGGCCGCCACCTCCGGAGCGAGGTGGCAAGCGTCGGTGCGCAGGGCCTCCAGCGGGAGCGGCTCCAGCGCGCGCACGGCCTCCAGCGTCCAGCTCCGTCCGCACCCGTGGAGGGCCACGCGCCGCAGCGCGGGGAGCGTGGGGAGGAGCGTCAACACCGCCGCGCCCGGTCCGCCGCCGTGGTCGGGGTCCCCGAGGGTCAGCTCGCAGAGCGAGGGGTGCCCGGCCAGCGCGCCGACCCCCGCGTCGGTGATCGCGCTGCAGCGCCACAGGTCGAGGACCTCGAGCCGCGTTTGGCGCGCGATCGCTGCCAGCCCGCGGTCGCCGAGCCAGTCGGGGTGCTCGCCGTACTCGCTCGGCCCGTGGATCGTGAGCTCCCGCAAGCCGGCCAGCTCGCCCAATCGCTCGATCCCCGCGTCGCTCGTGAAGCAGCCGCTGAGCGTGAGCGCCCCGAGCCGCGGCATGCGCCGCGCGAGCTTGACGACCGCCCCGATCCGCAGCCGTCCGCCCTCGAGCGAGAGCCGCTCCAGCGCGTCCAGCCCGTACAGGTAGCCCAGCTCGCGGCTGGTGAGGTAGGGGTCGCGCACGCCGCCCGCCGCGAAGCTGCGGATC
>CAZMSZ010000060.1:0-26488 GCA_964569055.1 uncultured Planctomycetota bacterium
CCCTGGCCGGCCCCGACTCGGAGATCTTGAACACCGCCTGGGCGCTGCAGATCGCCCTGCTCGACCGCGGCGCGCTCCCCTTGCACGAGCGCTGAGTTTCGCTTGAGGCGAAACTCGGATGGGTGGGGTCGGAGCTCGCCTCGCTCCTGCGGCATGGTTCTGAAGGCGCGAAGCGCTTTGACGTTCGCCTCGGGGGCATGAGTGTGAGTGAGGCAGCCGCTTTGACGTTCGCCCCGGGCGAAGGATCCGTTGGGCGAGGCGCTCGGAGGTCCTCGCAGCTGCGACAGCTCGATGCGGCTCCCTCCCGGGAGCCGGCTCAGGCGCCGCGGGTCGCCTCGGCGCGGCGCTCCCAGCCTGCTGCCGCCAGCTTGGTGAGGAGGTTCTCCAGGCTGCGCGCGCCGGCGCGGGAGGTGTCGAGGGTGAGCGTGGCCTGGCGGTAGAGCGGCTCGCGGGCGGCGAGGATCGCGCGCAGCTCGGCCATGGCGTCGGCGCTCTCGGCCATCGGGCGGCGGTCGCCCTGGGCGAGCACGCGGCTCATGTGGTCCTCGGGGTCGGCCTTGAGCCACACGGTGGTCGCGTGGCGGGCGAGCAGCGCCATGGCCTCGCCGTCGTGCACCACCCCGCCGGGGAGCGCGACAACGCACGGCTCGCCCGCGGTGACGAGCATCGCGAGCCGCTGGCCGACCAGGCGGCGGTAGTAGGCCTCGCCGTGCAGGCTGAACAGCTCGGGCAGGCTCAGGCCGGCGGCGCGCTCGACCTCGTCGTCGAGCTCCACGAAGCGCAGCCCGAGGGCCTCCGCGGCGGCGGCGCCCAGCGTGCTCTTGCCGGCGCCGCGCAGGCCGAGCAGCGCGATCAGGCGCGGGCGGGCGGGCTCGGCGGCGCCGAGCACCAGCCGGACCGCGCGCAGGCAGCGCTCGAGCTCCTCGGGGGCGCGGCCGGCGAGGAGCCGCTCCAGCTCGGCGCGCGGGCCGGCGGCGCGCTCGTCGGCGACCAGCTCGGAGAGGCCGCAGCCGAGGGCGCGCGCCACCGCCTCCAGCCGGCCGACCGCGATGTTGGCCTGACCGGCCTCGAGCTGGGAGACGAACCGCAGGCTCAACCCGGAGGCGCTCGCCAGGTCGCGCAGGGTCCACCCGCGCGTCCCGCGCAGGTGGCGGACCCGGGCGCCGATCCGGCGCAGCAACGCGGGTTGGGAGCGGGGCGTGGTCATGGGGCGCACTATAGTGCTTGCCCGTTCGTGACGGAAGCATTATCTTGCCTCGCGCGCCGCGGGCAGGTATGGTGCGGCGAATGGACGCACCGAACACCGCCCCCGCCCCGATCGCCTTCGAGACCCACCCCGACCGCTACCGCCACCTCCGCCTGGAGGTCGACGGGCCCGTCGCGCGGATCCTCCTCGACATCAAGGAGGACAGCGGCCTGCGCCCCGGCTACGCGCTCAAGCTCAACAGCTACGACCTCGGCGTCGACATCGAGCTGGCCGACGCCGTGCAGCGCCTGCGCTTCGAGCACCCCGAGGTCACGGCCGTCGTGATCACCAGCGCCCTGGACGGGATCTTCTCGTCGGGCGCGAACATCTTCATGCTCGGCTCCTCCCCGCACGGGTTCAAGGTGAACTTCTGCAAGTACACCAACGAGACCCGGCTCTCGATCGAGGACGCCACCGCGCACAGCGGGCAGACCTACATCGCGGCGCTCAACGGGATCGCCTCGGGCGGCGGCTACGAGCTGCCGCTGGCCTGCGAGGAGATCTACCTCGTCGACGACCGCCGCTCGGCGGTGGCCCTGCCCGAGGTGCCCTACCTCGGCGTGCTCCCGGGCACCGGCGGGCTGACCCGGGTGGTCGACAAGCGCAAGGTGCGCCGCGACCTCGCCGACGTGTTCTGCACGCTGGCCGAGGGGATCAAGGGCAAGCGCGCCGTGCAGTGGAACCTCGTGGACGGGGTGTTCCCCGCCAGCAAGTTCGCCGAGAAGGTGAGCGAGCGCGCCCGCGAGGTGGCCGGCGCCGGGCGCCCCGATCGCGAGGGCGTCACGCTCGAGCCGCTCGAGCCCGAGGTGACCGAGGACGGGCTGCGCTACCGCCACGTCACGCTCGGCTTCGGCCCCACCCGGCGCACGGCCCGCCTGGTCCTGTCGGGGCCCGAGGAGCTGCCCGAGCTGCCCGCCGACCCCGCGGCGCTGGGCGCCGGCTGGTACCCCCTGCGGGCCTTCCGCGAGCTCGACGACGCCCTGCTGCGGCTGCGGTTCAACTACCCCGACGTGGGGCTGATCCTGCTCGAGACCCGCGGCGACCCCGAGCGCGCGCTCGCGCTCGACGCGCAGCTCGAGGCGCGCAAGGACGACTGGTTCGTGGGCGAGGTGCGCCACTTCATCAAGCGCACCCTCAAGCGGCTCGACCTCACGGCCCGCAGCTTCTTCGCCCTGGTCCAGCCGGGGTCGTGCTTCGCGGGCACCCTGCTCGAGCTGGCGCTGGCGGCGGACCGGATCTACCTGCTCGACGACGAGGCGGCCCGGCTCGCGGTCTCGCCGCTCAACGGCGGGGCCTACCCCATGAGCAACGGGCTGTCGCGCCTCGAGACCCGCTTCCTGGCCGACCCCGCCCGCGCCGCGGCGCTGGTGGCCGAGCCGCGCAGCTACGCCGGCGCGGAGGCGGAGGAGGCCGGGCTCGTCACGTCGCTGGTCGACGAGCTCGACTGGGAGGACGAGGTGCGCCTCGCGGTCGAGGAGCGCGCCAGCCTCTCGCCCGACTCGCTGACCGGCCTCGAGGCGAACCTGCGCTTCGCGGGGCCCGAGACGCTCGAGACCAAGGTGTTCGGCCGGCTGTCCGCCTGGCAGAACTGGATCTTCCAGCGCCCCAACGCGGTCGGGCCGCGCGGCGCGCTCACGCTCTACGGCCAGCCCGAGAGCGCCGAGTTCGACTGGAAGCGCACCTAGGCCAGGCCGCTCGGTCGCCACGACCCTCCACGCGGACGCTCGGCGCCCGAGCCGCCCGCCATACGCCCCGTCGCGAGGACCTCATGTCCGACAAGATCCCCAACAACGTCGACCTCTCCTCCAACCGCAAGCTGCAGAAGGCGCTCGAGGGCTGGCTCCCCAACTACCTCGACTGGTGGCGCGAGATGGGCCCCGAGGGGTTCCAGGAGGACCTGATCTTCCTGCGCACCGCCGTGAGCGTGGACACCGACGGCTGGGCGCACTTCGACTACGTGAAGATGCCCGACTACCGCTGGGGGATCTTCCTGACGCCCTCGCAGAAGGAGCGCACGATCGCGTTCGGCGACGAGATCGGCGGCAAGACCTGGGACGAGGTCCCGGGCGACGTGCGCAAGGAGCTGCGCCGGCTGATCGTGGTCCAGGCCGACACCGAGCCGGCCTCGGTCGAGCAGCAGCGCCTGCTCGGCCAGACGGCGCCGAGCCTGTACGACCTCCGCAACCTGTTCCAGGTGAACGTGGAGGAGGGGCGGCACCTGTGGGCCATGGTCTACCTGCTGATGCAGTACTTCGGCCGCGACGGGCGCGAGGAGGCGGAGGACCTCTTGGTGCGCCGCTCGGGCAACGCGGACACCCCGCGCATGCTCGAGGCGTTCAACAAGCCGATCGACGACTGGCTGGCGTTCTTCTGCTTCACCACGTTCACCGACCGCGACGGGAAGTACCAGCTCGGCGCGCTGGCGGAGAGCGCGTTCGACCCGCTGGCCCGCTCCACGCGGTTCATGCTGACCGAGGAGGCCCACCACATGTTCGTGGGCGAGACCGGCGTGGCCCGCGTGATCCAGCGCACGTGCGACCTCATGGCGCAGGCGCCCGAGGGCGACGTGCGCAAGCTGGGCGGGATCCCGCTCGAGATGATCCAGCGCTACGTCAACGAGTGGTACTCGGCCTCGCTCGACCTGTTCGGGAGCGAGGACTCGAGCAACTCGGCCACGTTCTTCGCCGCCGGGCTCAAGGGGCGCTGGGAGGAGAGCAAGCCGGGCCGCTACGAGGACCACCGCTGCCTGGAGGGGAACTACACCATGGACGTGCCCGCCGAGGACGGCGGCATGCTCCGGCGCGAGATCCCGCTCCGCCGCGCCATGAACCTCGTGCTGCGCGACGCCTACCGCGACGACTGCGAGAAGGTGGTCGGTCGCTGGAACCGGATCCCCGAGAAGGCGGGGCTCGACTTCCGGTTCACGCTCGCCTCGGAGCGGTTCAACCGGCACCAGGGCGTCTACGGCGGCATGCCGTTCGATCCGAGCGGGAGCCTGATCTCGCGCGAGGCCTGGGACGCCCAGCGCGACGGCTGGCTGCCGAGCGCCGCCGACTACGCCTACGTCCGCAGCCTGATGGTCCCCTGCTACGAGGCCGGCCAGTTCGCCAACTGGATCGCCCCGCCGCGCAAGGGGATCGACGGCAAGCCGGTCGACTTCCGCTACGTGCAGTTCGTGCGCGACAAGAACAACTGAAGGGGTCCGCCATGGTCGAGACGCTGCAGAGCTGGGTCGAGGGGCGCTGGGTCAGCGGGCAGGGCAGCCCGAGCACCCTGTTCGACCCGACCACCGAGGAGCCGATCGCCGAGTGCGGCACCGGCGGGATCGACATGGCCGCCGCCCTGCGCTACGCGCGGGAGCGCGGGGTGCCGGCCCTGCAGGAGCTGACCTTCGCCCAGCGGGGCAACCTGCTCAAGGAGGTCGCCAAGGCGCTCCACGCCCACCGCGACGCGCTGCTCGAGCTCTCGACCAAGAGCGGCGGGAACACCCGCGGCGACGCCAAGTTCGACGTGGACGGCGCCACCGGGACGCTGGCGTTCTACGCCAAGCTGGGCGAGGGGCTCGGCGAGGCGCGGGCGCTGATCGACGGCGAGGGGGTGCAGGTCGGGCGCAGCCCCAAGTACTGGGGCGAGCACGTGTGGGTCCCGCGGCGCGGGGTGGCGGTCCACATCAACGCCTTCAACTTCCCGGCCTGGGGTCTGTTCGAGAAGGCGGCCGTGGCCTGGCTGGCCGGCATGCCCGTGATCGCCAAGCCGGCCACCGCGACCTGCGTGCTGGCGGCCCGCATGGTCCGGATCGTGGTCGACGCGGGCGTGCTGCCCGAGGGCGCGCTCTCGCTCCTGTGCGGCTCGGCGGGCGACCTGCTCGAGCACCTCGCCCCGCAGGACGTGCTGGCCTTCACCGGCTCGAGCGACACCGCGGCCAAGCTGCGCCGCATGAGCGCCTTCACCGACCGCAGCGTGCGGATCAACGTCGAGGCGGACAGCCTCAACGCGGCCGTGCTCGGGCCCGACGTCGAGGAGAGCTCCGAGACGTTCGACCTGTTCGTGCGCGAGGTCGTCCACGACATGACCCAGAAGGCGGGGCAGAAGTGCACCGCCATCCGGCGCGTGCTCGTGCCCGCGGCGCGCCTCGAGGCGGCGCGCGAGGCGCTGGCCGAGGAGCTCGAGGGCCAGAAGGTCGGCGACCCCGCCCAGAAGGGGGTCAAGGTCGGCCCCCTCGCCACCGCCGACCAGCGCCGCGACGTGCTGGCCGGGATCGAGCGGCTGAAGGGCTGCGCCGAGGCGATCGTGGGCGACGGCGGCCGCGGCGCGCTGGTGGGCGTGAGCGGCGAGCGCGGCTACTTCGTGTCGCCCGTGCTGTTCGCGGCCCGCGACGCCGCGGCGCCGGCGGTGCACGCCCACGAGGTGTTCGGCCCGGTGGCGACGATCCTCCCCTACTCGGGCGAGGCGCCCGCCGCGGCCGAGCTCGTGGCGCTCGGCCAGGGGAGCCTGGTGTCCTCGGTCTACAGCGACGACGCCGCGTTCGTGGGCGAGCTGGCCCTGGGGATCGCGCCCTACAACGGCCGGGTCTACGTGGGCAGCGCCAAGACCGCCGGCGAGTCGCTCGGCCCCGGCGCCGTCCTCCCCCAGCTCCTCCACGGCGGCCCCGGCCGGGCCGGCGGCGGCGAGGAGCTCGGCGGCCCGCGCGGCATGGGCTTCTACATGCAGCGCGCCGCCCTGCAGGGCTACAAGCCCCTGGTGGAGAAGGCGGTGGGCGGCGCGCCGCGGGTGTGAGCTTCTGGGCCCGCGAGGGGTGCTGCGGATCCGGGAGGCTGTTGATCCGAGTTGGAAATAAGAAATATCAACAGGGAATTAGAAATTAGGAATTAGGAATGGCTGTCGCGCCGGACGGAGGCCCCCGCGGACGCGCGGCCGGGGGAGCTCCCATGGAGCGGCCGCACCCAGCGACAGCCATTTCAAATTCCCAATTTCTAATTCCCTGTTGATATTTCTTATTTCCTCCTCTTCTGCTCTCTCTCGCCCTCTTCTTCCGCCCTACCCCACCCCATGATCGTTGCCCTCCCCTCACAGCGCTGGGCCCGCTAAGCTGCCCCGCGAGGAGGCGCCTTGAGCTCCGAGGGTCACGGGACCGCGACGCGCTGGTCGAGCCGGGTGCTCGAGGTGGCCGGCTTCCGCGGTGAGCAGGTCCTGGCCGAGCACGACGCCACCTGCACGCTCGTCGCCCGCCGGGGCGCCGACGGCGAGCGGGTGGTGCTGGTCGTGCTCGACCCGACGCTCACCCGGCACGAGCTGCAGGTCGAGGCGTTCAGGCGCGCCGCCGAGGCGGCGCGCGCGGTGCGCCACCCTCACCTGGTCTCGCTGCTCGAGGTCGGGCACGACGCCGAGCGCGACCTCCACTACGTGGTGTGCGAGCACGTGGAGGGGCGCAGCCTGGCCGCGCTCCTGGAGGAGGTCGAGCGCCTCACCGAGCCGGACGCGGTCGCGATCGCGCAGACGGTGTGCGACGCGCTCGCCGCCGCGGAGGACGCCGGCCTCGAGCATGGGCGCCTGTCGCTCGACGCGGTCCTGATCGACGCCGAGCAGACCCCGCGGCTGGCGGGTCTAGGGATCCACCACGTGGGCGGCGGGGGCTCGACCCGGACCGGCGCCGCCGGCGAGGCGATCCAGTTCCTCCCGCCCGAGGCGGGGCAGGCGGTCGGGAGCGCGGGGATCCGCGGCGACCTGTACGGCGTGGGCGTGATCCTGTACCGCATGTTGACGGGGGCGCTCCCCTGGTCGGCCCACACGCTGGCCGAGCTCACCGAGCTGCGCGCGCGGGTGGACTTCCCCGACCCCCGCCAGCGGGTGGGCGAGCTCTCCGCCGAGGTGGTGACCGTCCTGCGCGGCCTGACCGCGCGCAGTCCGGACGGGCGCTACCCCTCCGCCCGCGCCGCCGCCCTCGACCTCGTCCGCCTCATGACCGGCCAGCCGCCGGTCGGGGCGCGCGGGAGCGGCGCGCCCGATACCAGCGCCTTCCGGGTGCCGGACGCCACGACCGTCGACGCGCCGGCGCGGCCCGGGCACGACTCCGCCTTCTGGGGCAAGGGGAAGGCGCACGCCTTCAAGCTGATCCTCTCCTCGCGCGAGGTCATGCTGCACGAGTACGTGTTCAACCAGGACCTCGTGACCATCGGGCGCAGCCCCAAGAGCGACGTCCACATCGACAACCCGATCGTGTCCCGCCGCCACGCGCAGCTCCGCCGCGAAGGGACCTCGTTCCTGGTGGTCGCGCTGTCGGAGACCAACGCCACCGCCAAGAACGGGGAGCGCGTGCGCGGACAGGTGCCCGTCGCGATGGGCGACACGATCACGCTCTCCGACAAGTTCCGCCTCGAGCTGCAGTGGGACCCCGGCGCCGCCCCGGCCCGTGCCGACCGGGACCTCTCCGACCTCGAGACCTCGGCCTGGCGCAAGCGACACCTCGACGCCGACTCCACCCCGCCGCCGATCGACGAGGACGACTCCGACGAGGACAGCGGGCTGCAGCCCCGGCCGCCGGCGGACGAGGACGACCCGTACGGGCCGGCGTCCGAGGAGGAGCCGCTCCCCGCGTTCCTCGAGCGCTCGCCCGCCACCGAACCGGCGGCGGCCACGCCGCCGCCCACCCCGGCCCCGCTGGCCGCCCCCGAGCGCCCCCGCCCGGCCGGCGACGAGTGGCGCGCGCTGGTGCCCGAGCCCGCGGGCGACCTGACCCCCTCGGGCGGAGTGACCGAGCTGGGCGGGCGGACCTGGATCCCGCCGCGCGGCTACCTCGTCTACGAGCGCTCGGGCGCGCAGGTCCGCTCGTTCGTGGAGCGCGGCTTCCAGATCGGCCGCTCGCCGGCCTGCGACCTCCGGCTGGGCGGCGCGGCCCCGCGCAAGGCCGCGCTGGTCGTGCGCTGCTCCGACGGGTATCGGCTGTTCAACGTGGCCGACGACGCCTCGCTGGTCCACCTCAACGACGAACCCGTCGCCGACCAGGCCGTCCTCGAGCACGGCGACCGGCTGATCGTGGCGGGGGTCCGGCTGCTGTTCCAGGCGCGGTAGGGCTCGAGCCGAAGGCTTCGCGAACAGAAGGCAACACGGAATATCAACAAGTAATAACAATCGGAATGCCAGAATATCTGTCACCGAGGGGCGACACCGCCTTCTGTTGATGTTCGGATCGTTTTTCCCTGTTGATATTCCGTGTTGTCTTCGGCCCTCTCGCTTTGCCCTGCTGAGCCTCTGGCGTCGGCGTTCAGCCTGCGCGTCGTGCCCGCTCCCGCTCACCGGTGGGCCCCCTTGCGCCGCTCGCGGGCCGCTGCATAATCCCCCGCTCGACGGAACGAGCGCGGGGAGCGGCCGCCCGAGGCCTCGCCGCCCTGCCCGCGCCGCGATCCCCACCACCCCGCAGGCCTCACCAGAGGTAGGAGCCACCCCATGCCCCTCGTCACGTCCCCCGCGCCGCAGTTCGACGCCAAGGCCGTCGTCGGCACCGAGATCGTTGACCTCACCTGGGCTCAGCTGCACGAGAACAAGTGGCTGGTCCTGTTCTTCTATCCGCTCGACTTCACGTTCGTCTGCCCGACCGAGATCGTGGCGTTCAGCGACGCCGCCGAGCGGTTCAAGGAGGTCGGCGCCAAGATCGCGGCGATCTCGATCGACAGCCCGTTCAGCCACCTGGCCTGGGTCAACACCGAGCGCAAGCAGGGCGGCCTGGGCAAGGTCAACTTCCCGCTGATCGCCGACGTGAACAAGCAGATCGCGCGCAAGTACGACGTGCTGCTCAAGGACGAGGGCATCGCCCTGCGCGGCCTGTTCATCATCGACCCCAAGGGGACCGTGCGCCACGCCACGATCAACGACCTGCCGGTCGGCCGCAACGTCGACGAGGCGCTGCGCGTGATCAAGGCGTTCCAGCACGTCGAGAAGCACGGCGAGGTGTGCCCGGCCAACTGGGTCGAGGGCAAGGACAGCATGAAGGCCGACCCGGTCGGCTCGAAGTCCTACTTCGCCAAGCACGGGTAGCGGCCCGCTGGACGCGAAGCTCGGCCCCGGCGACCCGCGCCGGGGCCGCGCTGCGTACGGAAGCGATCGGAGCGATCGCCAAGCCGCTTCCCCAGCAGCGATAGCCGTTTTCAATTTCTAATTTCTAATTCCCTGTTGATATTTCTTATTTCCGACTTGCCGAATAAGAAATATCAACAGGGGATTAGAAATTAGAAACGACGAACGGCTGCCGCTGCCCCGCGGCACCTCCCGCGATCGGCGCGTTCGCCCAACCGTCCCCAACCCTTGCGGACCCCCTAGCCCTCTGAGAAGGTGTCCGCCCCCATCCCCTGCCCGCGCCGCGCCTTGGGCGTGAGGAGCCCCCTGTGCAGGACAAGACCGACAAGCTCGTCACGCTCGGCACGATCCTCAGCGTGCTCGCCGGACTGTGCGTGGTCCAGCTCTGGCTGGTGCTCAACTCGATCGAGGAGTTCGACGAGCACGGCCGGACCTACGCGGAGAACATCGAGAAGCAGCTCGCCCGCCAGGACGAGAGCCTGCGCTCGATCTCCGGCGAGGTCCGCCGGCTGCAGGACCAGCGGCGCGTGGCTGACGAGCTCAAGACGGCGCTCGACCAGGCGCTCTCGCGCCTGCCGCAGCAGGCGCAGCCGGTGTTCGTGCCCATGGGTCCGCAGGCCTGGGCGGCGCCGCAGCAGCCGGCGCCGCAAGGCGCTGCGCAGCCGACGGCCCCGCAGCCGGCCGCGCCGCAGCCGCAGACGCCGGCGGCGGTCGAGCCGACCGCCGCCGAGCCGGCCGAGCAGGTGGGCGAGGGCGCGTCGCACGCCGAGAGCCTGGGCATGGACGGCGAGAAGATGCCCGGCCCTGACCCCGAGGCCGTCGTGGGCGGGACCTACATCTCCAACAGCGAGGAGCCCTCGACCCTCAACTTCTACACGACCAGCGAGGGCGCGGTCCGCCAGATCATGGGCTACGTGCTCGAGCCGCTGTTCACGGTCAGCGAGCAGGACCCGACCAAGCTCGCGCCGCGGCTCGCCGTGCGCTGGGCGGTCGAGGACGAGCTCACGATCACCTACGAGCTGCGGCGCGGCGTCTCGTGGTCGGACGGGACCCCGTTCACGGCCGACGACGTGCTGTTCACCTACCAGACGATCATGGACCCCGCGGTCAAGTCGGAGGCCCACAAGGCCTCGTTCGTCGACGTCGACAGCGTGACCAAGGTCGACGACTACACGATCCGGGTGAAGTTCAAGCGGCCCTACTGGAAGGGCCTGTACGTGTTCGGCAACTCGATCCTGGTGATCCCCAAGCGCTGGTACCAGGACAAGGTCCGGCAGGTCGCCGCCCGCGAGGGGATCGAGCTGGCCGCGGCCGAGCCGGGCGCCAAGGGCTTCGGCGAGGCGTTCAACAAGGTGAGCGACCCCTGCGTGGGCACCGGCCCCTACGTGGTGACCGAGGCGGGCTGGGTGCGCGGCGACAGCCTGACGGTGGACCGCAACCCGAGCTACTGGCGTCACAAGGTGGAGCCGGGGGTCTACAACCTCGAGCGCATGCGCTGGCGGTTCATCGGCGACCACACCCAGGCGGTGAACCAGGTCCGCCAGCAGAAGATCGACGTCCTCCCGGTGAAGGAGGACGAGTGGCTCGACAGCCTGCGCCACGAGAAGGTGATCACCGACAACTACCGCTACTACAACTACGACCACACCGGGCTGGGCTTCAACTACATCGCCTGGAACTGCCGCAAGTTCCCCTTCGACGACGCGCGCGTGCGGACCGCCATGACCCACCTCGTGGACCGGGCCGGCCTCCTGCGCGACCTGTGGCGCAACAACGGGGTGGTGGCGACCTGCCCGGGCAAGCCGATCTACCCGGAGTACAACCACGACCTCGTGGCGCACCCGTTCGACCCGGCCAAGGCGGCGCAGCTCCTGCGCGAGGCCGGGTTCGAGGACCTCGACGGCGACGGCGTGCTCGACAAGGAGATGCCCGACGGGACCGTGAAGCGCTTCGCCTTCAAGTACAAGATCCCGAGCGGCTACTCGGAGTACGAGAAGGTCGCCACGCGGATCAAGGAGGCCTGCAAGCGCGTCGGCATCGCGATGGAGATCCACCCGCTCGAGTGGGCCACCTTCGTGCAGGACCTCTACAACCAGAACTTCGACGCCTGCAGCCTCTACGCCAGCTTCGCCGACCCGTGGATCGACAACTTCGAGTCGTACCACAGCAGCGAGGACAAGCCGCGCGGCGGGAACCTCAGCGGGCTGCATAACGACGAGCTCGACCGGCTGCTCGAGGCCTGCCGGCGCGAGTTCGACCGCGAGAAGCGGATCCCGATGTACCACCGGATCTACGAGATCCTGCACGAGCAGCAGCCCCTGACGCTCCTGGTCCACGGGCGGGTGAGCGTGCTGTTGCACAAGCGCTTCCGCAACGTGATCGTGCGCCACTCGGGCATGAAGCCGACCTACTGGTGGGTCGACCCCAAGGACCGGAAGTACTAGGGCGAGCGCGAGCCGGCCGGCGTGGTGTTCACCTACATCCTCAAGCGCCTCCTGCTCATGGCCCCGACGCTGGTCGGGATCACGGTCATCGTGTTCGTGATCTCGCGCGCGGCGCCGGGCGACCCGGTCATGGCCAGCTTCGGGGGCATGCCGGGGGGCGGCGGGACGGTGGCCGGCGGCGGCTCGGAGAGCCAGGCCACGATCCAGCGGCAGATCGAGCGGCGGCGCAAGGAGCTCGGGCTCGACGACCCCTACGTCGTCCAGTACCTGCGCTGGGTCACCGACCTCGCCAAGGGCAAGATGGGCGACTCGACCAAGTACCAGGCGCCGGTCGAGTCGAAGCTGTGGCCGGCCCTGTGGGTCACGATCAAGCTCAACGTGATCAGCTTGGCGCTGATCTACCTGATCGCCGTCCCGCTCGGCATTCACGCCGCCGTGCGGCGAGGCACGGTCGACGAGCGCGTGGCCGGGATCTCGCTGTTCGGGCTCTACTCGGCGCCCTCGTTCTGGGTGGCGACCCTGCTCCTGTTCTACTTCTGCAACCCCAACTACCCGCGCTTGCACTTGTTCGAGGGCGAGGGGTTGTCCACGCAGAACGCCCAGGCGCTGCCTTACATGGCGCAGTGGCGCGACTACCTCAGCCACCTGGTCCTGCCGGTGATCTGCCTGACCTACAACGGCCTGGCCGGGCTGTCGCGCTTCGCGCGCACCGGCATGCTCGAGATCATCCGCAAGGACTACATCCGCACCGCGCGCGCCAAGGGGCTCCCGGAGCGGAGCGTGATCTTCAAGCACGCCCTGCGCAACTCGCTGATCCCGATCGTGACCCTGATGGCGAGCCTGCTGCCGGCCATGATCGGCGGCTCGGTGATCGTGGAGTACATCTTCAACATCGACGGCATGGGCCGGCTCGGGTTCGAGGCGATCCTGTCGCGCGACTACAACATGATCATGGCGATCACGACCCTCTCGGCCGTGCTCGTGCTCCTCGGCATGCTCGTCTCGGACATCCTGTACACGATCGTCGACCCGCGGATCTCGCTGGAGGGCTAGGTGAGCGAGGAGCGGGCGAAGGAGACGCGCGAGGAGCAGCCGGCCGAGGAGGGCGAGGGCGCCAAGGGCGTCTCGTCGTGGGCGATCGCGTACCGCCAGTTCAAGCGCGACAAGGTCGCCATGTTCGCGCTTTTCTCGCTGCTCGCGCTGGGCCTGGTCGCGCTGTTCTCGCCGCTCCTCGCCAACAGCAAGCCGATCGTGGCCCGCTACCAGGGCGGGACCCACTTCCCGGCCTTCAAGGACTACCTCGACGAGAACTTCCCCTGGCCGTCGGTGATCCCGCGCACGCTGCGGACCTTCGACCTGTTCTCGCCCAAGTATCCGGAGATCGAGCGCCCGGGCTACCAGCTCCTCCCCGACTGGGAGGAGATCCGGCGCGAGATCGACGAGGACCCGTCCAAGGGCTGGTACGTGATGCCGCCCGTCCCGTACTTCTACAGCGAGGACTCGAGCGCGATCAAGCTCAAGGACGGCTGGTACACCCTCGAGCTGGAGCTCGCCGGCGAGGAGGACCCGCTCGAGTTCATCCAGCGGCGCCCCCCCGGCAAGGAGTGGGCCAGGATCCGCTCCAAGCTGCCCGCCGGCGCGACCACGCGGGCCCAGATCGTGTTCGACCCCGAGCGCAAGGTGTGGCTGCTCGAGGACGCGCTCACCGTGGACGTGCCGACCCCCGAGGACTGGATCACGTTCCTGCCCGAGGACGTGGCGGGGACGGTCATGGAGGCGCTGCGCAGCCGCGACTCGGAGCCCGCCACGATCGTGGCCTCGTGGGAGCCCCGCGCCTGGTACCTCCGCGGGGGGGAGACGCTCGCCACCACCGGCGACCCTGAGCTCACGCTGAGCTTGCGGTGGGCCGCGCGCCACGGCGGGGCGGTCGATCCCGAGCGCCCCGCGGAGTGGATCGCCCTGAGCGGCGCTGGCCCCGACGTCCCCATCCTCGCGGTGCGCGAGCAGGCGGACGAGGACACCGGCATGGCCCGCCTGGCCTGGGTGGTGTTCGGCCCCACGCGGGTGTGGACCGTGCGCCTGACCGCGCCGCCCGAGCCCCGCCCCGGCGCGCGCGACCCGCGCTCGCTCGAGCAGCTCGCCGAGGACGTCCTGCCCACGCTCGCCATCGGGCTCCCGAGCGGCACCACCCGCAAGAACGGCGAGGTGGTCGAGGGCGCCGTCCCGCTGAAGAGCGGCGACGCGGTCGACCTCTCGGGGGTGACCGGCGAGGTCCGGCTCAACCCCCCCTTCTACCTCGGCACCGACGGGCAGGGCCGCTGCGTCCTCTCGCGCCTGATCCACGGGACGGTGATCGCGGGCGCGGTCGGGCTGGTGTCGGTCGGCCTGTACGTGGCGATCGGGGTGGTGCTCGGCGCCTTGGCCGGCTACTTCCGCGGCTGGGTCGACCTCGTGATCTCGCGCGTGATCGAGGTCGTGATCTGCTTCCCGACCCTGTTCCTGATCATCATGATCGTGGGCTTCTGGCAGAAGCAGTCGATCTGGCTGATCATGATCGCGCTCGGCGTCCTCAGCTGGACCGGCGTGGCGCGCCTGGTCCGCGGCGAGTTCCTCAAGGTCATGTCCGAGGACTTCGTCCACGCGGCGCGCGCCCTCGGCCTCCCCACCGGCCGGATCATCTTCCGCCACGTGCTCCCCAACGCGATCGCCCCGGTGTTCGTGTCCGCCAGCTTCGGCGTGGCGGGCGCGATCCTGGTGGAGACGAGCCTCTCGTTCCTCGGCTTCGGCGTGGCCCCGCCCACCGCCTCCTGGGGCGAGATCCTCAAGCAGGGGAAGGAGTACGTGAACGAGGACGTACCCCACCTGATCTGGTACCCCGGCTTCGCGATCTTCTTCACGGTCACCATGTTCAACCTCCTCGGCGAAGGCTTGCGAGACGCGCTCGACCCCAAGCTCCGCCGCTAGCGCGCACGGCGGACCGGCGGCGCGAGGGCGCCCCCGGCTCCGCAGGTGCGCGAGGACCGCCTCCCCTCGCGAGTCGGCGCGCGCGTCGCGCCGCGTAAGATTGCGCCCGTGAGCAAGCGCCGCGCCTCGCGCGCCCCCGTGCAGCTCGATCTCAGCCTGACCCCTCGCGGCGAGCTTCGCCTCGAGGCCCCGCTCGCCGTGACCGAGGGGGTCGAGCCCCTCGACGGGCGCGCCGCGGCGCGCCTGCAGGAGGCGTTCGCCCGCGGGGTCGGCCCCGGCCTCCTCCACCTCGCGGCCGCCGAGCTCGAGACCCCGCTCCCGCCGGCCGCCCGGTTCTGGCGCGAGCTCGGCCAGCTCCTGCTCGCCCGGCTGCGGGCGCAGGAGCCGGTCACCCCCGCGCCCCGCGACGAGCTGATCCGCCGGCTGGAGGCGGCCCCGCCCATGCGCGGCGGCGAGCAGCTCTCGGTCCGGGTGCTGGAGCGGCTGTGGGGCGCCATGGCCGCCACCTGCCAGGGCGAGCTCGCGGGCCACGGCGGCGACGTGCTGGCCTGGCTGCGCACCAAGAGCCCGGGCTGGAGCCTGGTCGGCCGGGTGCACTTCCACCTGGCCGAGAACAAGCGGGAGGGCGCGGCGCCGTTCGCGTTCCTGGCGACCTACACCACCCGCCTGGGCGGCGAGGGGAAGGCGCGCCACGTCCCGCTCGGCAAGGCGCTGACCGAGTACTCGGGGGCGGGGCAGAAGCCCAAGCTGCTCGAGCTGCTCGAGCCGGTGCAGCGCGCGGCCAAGGACAGCACCCTCGTCAAGGAGCTGGTCGAGTCGGGCGCGGTGTTCCACCCGCTGGCCTGGAGCGCCGACGACGCCTACCGGTTCCTCAAGGACGTGCCCGCGCTCGAGCGGGTCGGCGTGATCGTCAAGGTCCCCGACTGGTGGCGCAAGGGGCAGGGGCCGCGGCCGCGGGTGCAGGTCTCGGTCGGCGCCGACGAGCCGACCCAGCTCGGCGCCAACGCGCTGCTCGGGTTCTCGGTCGACCTGGCGCTCGAGGGCGAGACGCTCACCGCCGCCGAGCGGGCGCAGCTCCTCTCCAGCAAGAACGGCCTGGTGCGGATCAAGGGGCGCTGGGTCGAGCTCGACCGCGAGCGCCTCGACGCGGTGCTGCAGCACTGGACCAAGGCCGAGGAGGCCGCCGCCGACGGGCTGACGTTCGCCCAGGCCATGCGCCTCCTGGCCGGCGCGCCGCTCCAGCTCGGCGAGGGGAGCGCCCCCGACGAGGAGCTGGAGGCGGAGGCCTGGTCGAGCCGGGTGGCCGGTCCCTGGCTGGCCGAGGCGCTGGCCTCGCTGCGCGCGCCGGGGGCGGACGAGCGGCTCGAGCTGGGGGCCGACGAGCTCAAGGCGCAGCTCCGCCCCTACCAGCAGGTCGGGGTGAGCTGGCTGTGGACGCTGCAGCGCCTCGGCCTGGGCGGCTGCCTGGCCGACGACATGGGCCTGGGCAAGACGATCCAGGTGCTCGCGCTGCTGCTGCTGCTGCGCCGCGAGCGCAAGACCGGCCCGAGCCTGCTGGTGGCGCCCGCCTCGCTGATCGCGAACTGGAAGGCCGAGGCCGCCCGGTTCGCGCCCAAGCTGCGGCTGCTCGTCGCGCACCCCTCGGCCATGCCGGCGCCCGCGCTGCGCGCGCTGTCCGCCAAGGAGCTCGCCAAACACGACCTCGTGATCACGAGCTACGGTTACGTGGCGCGCCTGCCGTGGGCCGCGGAGACGGCCTGGGAGCTGGCGGTGCTCGACGAGGCGCAGGCGATCAAGACGCCGACCGCCAAGCAGACGCGCGCCTGCAAGGCGCTCAAGGGGCGCGTGCGCCTGGCGCTGACGGGGACCCCGATCGAGAACCGGCTGGCCGACCTGTGGTCGCTGTTCGACTTCGTGAACCCGGGCCTGCTCGGCTCGGCCAGCGCGTTCACCGCGTTCACCCAGAAGCTCGGCGACGACTACGGCCCGCTCCGCCGCCTGGTGCAGCCGTACGTGCTGCGTCGCCTCAAGAGCGACCCCGCGGTGATCCAGGACCTCCCCGACAAGACCGAGGTCCTGGCCTACTGCTCGCTCTCGCGCACGCAGGCCGCGCTGTACGGCGCGGCGGTCAAGGAGCTGGAGCAGACGCTCAAGCTCAAGGACCACGGCGGGATCGCGCGCAAGGGCGTGGTGCTCTCGTTCATCACCCGCTTCAAGCAGATCTGCAACCACCCCTCCCACTGGCTGGGCGACGGGGTGTGGAGCCCCGAGGACAGCGGCAAGCTCGAGCGGCTGCGCGAGCTGTGCGAGGAGATCGCCGAGCGCCAGCAGAAGGTGCTGGTGTTCACGCAGTACCGCGAGATGTGCGAGCCGCTGGCGGCGTTCCTGACGAGCGTGTTCGGCCGGCCGGGGCTGGTGCTCCACGGCGGGACGCCCGTGGCCAAGCGGCGGGAGCTGGTCACCAAGTTCCAGGAGGACGAGGACGCGCCGTTCTTCGTGCTGTCGCTCAAGGCGGGCGGCACCGGCCTCAACTTGACGGCGGCGTCCCACGTGATCCACTTCGACCGCTGGTGGAATCCGGCCGTCGAGGACCAGGCGACCGACCGGGCCTACCGGATCGGGCAGCGGCGGAACGTGCTCGTGCACAAGTTCGTGTGCCGAGGCACGGTGGAGGAGCGGATCGAGACCCTGATCCAGGGCAAGCGGGACCTCTCGAGCGAGCTGCTCTCGGACGGCGGCGGCGGGGCGCTCCTGACCGAGCTGCCCGACGAGGAGCTGCTGCGGCTGGTCGCGCTCGACCTCGACGCCGCCCTCGCCGAAGCGTGACGGAGAGACGCGATACGATGCAGCACAGGAGCGGCGGGAACGCATGAAGCGACGGCGACGAGGCCGACAGCGCGGCCGCGGCGAGCAGGGCGGACGCGGCGGCCCCTCGGGTTGGGGGGCGTACGTCTCGGTGGCCGAGCGGCGCGCGCAGGCGGCGCGGGCCGCGGCGCGCATGGCCAAGGACGGCCGCAAGCTCCACCCGGTCGTGGTGGAGGGCGCCAAGATCGCGGAGTCGGTGTGGGGTGCCGCCTGGTGCGACCACCTCGAGACGTACGGCGACTACGCCAACCGCCTCCCGCGCGGCCGCACCTACGTGCGCGGCGGGTCGCTGGCGGACCTCCAGATCGAGCGCGGGCGCGTCACGGCGCTGGTGGCCGGGTCGCGGATCTACGAGACCACGATCGAGATCGCCCCGATCGCTCACGAGCGCTGGGCCGAGCTGGTGCGGCGCTGCGCGGGGCGGATCGACTCGGTGGTCGAGCTGTTGGCCGGCCGCCTGTCGCAGGGCGTAATGGAGGTCCTGGCGGACCCCAACGAGGGCCTGTTCCCGACCGTGCGCGAGCTGCGCATGCGCTGCTCGTGCCCCGACCACGCGCGCTTCTGCAAGCACCTCGCGGCGGCGCTGTACGGGGTGGGCGTGCGGCTCGACACCGAGCCCGAGCTGCTGTTCGTGCTGCGCGGGGTCGACCCGCTCGAGCTGATCGTCGGCGCCACCGCGGCCGAGAGCCTGGGCCAGCTCGCGGGCCCGATCCCCGGGCAGGTGCTCGCGAGCGAGGGCCTCGCCGAGCTGTTCGGGATCGAGCTGGACGAGGAGTCGTTCGGCCCCGAGTCGGGCGGCGAGGAGCAGGCCGCCGCTCCGGGCGAGCCGGGCGAGCGGCGCCGTCGCCGCCGCCGCCGCCGTCGCCGTCGCCCGCGGGGCGAGCCCGGCGGCGAGGGCGCGCCCGAGGCCGAGGAGCGCGCGGACCGGCCCCCCGAGCGCCCCAGCCTCGCGGCGCGACTGGCGGCGGAGCGCGCCGGGGAGCGGCCCAAGCAGCGGTCGGGCGAGGCGCCCCGGTCGGAGCGGCGGCCGCGGCCCGAGCGCCCGCGCCCGCCCGAGGCGCCGCGGTCCGCCGAGCGGACGGCGGACCGGCCTGGCGAGCGGGGCGGCGAGCGCCCGAGCCTCGCGGCCCGGCTGGCCGCCGAGCGGCCCAGCCTGGCGGCGCGTCTCGCCGAGCGGCCCAGCCCCGCCGCGCCGGCCGCCCCCGCCGCGCCGGCCGCCCCCGCCGGCGGGACCGCCGAGCGCCCGCACGCGCGAGAGGTTCCCCCGCCGCCGTCGAGCGACGACGCGGACCGGCAGCGCCCGCCGCGGCGTGCGCCGCGGCGGCAGCCGAGCGACGTCGCCGAGGAGCGGCCTGCGAGCGAGTCCGCTCCCCCGCCTCCCAGCGCCGCGCAGCAGCGCCCGAGCGCCACGACACCGCGAGCTACGAGCGACGTGGCCGGCGCCGGCGGACCTGCGGCGGAGGAGCCGGCCCAGGAGGCCGCCGCGCCCAAGGCCGCGGCGGCGAGCGCGCCCGCGTCGACCCCCCGCGCGTCCCGGAGGAGCGCCACCGAGCGGACGCGGCGCACGCCCGAGCGCGCCGAGGCGGTTGGCCCGAGCGCGCCGGCCGCCGAGGCCTCCCCGGCGACGGAGCCGGCGCGCCGGCGCCGGCGGACCAAGGCCAGCGCCGCCGCGGAGGCGGAGGCCGAGGCGCCCGCGTCCGAGGTCGAGGCGCCCGCGCCCGAGGCCGAGGCGCCTGCGCCCGAGCCGGTGCGCCCGGCGCGCTCCCGCGCGAAGGGCCGGCGGGCGGCGGCGGTCGCCGAGCCCGCCGCCGAGGAGCCGACCGCGCAGCCCGCGGCCGCAGCAGCGCCGGGCTCCAACGGGTCGGGCCGGGGCCTGGGCGCGCTGCTCGGCGCCCTGACCCGCCCGACCTTGCTCCGGCTGTGCACCGCGCTCGAGCGCGCCCCCGGCCCGGGCTACGCCGCCCGAGCCCGCCTGGTCGAGCTGCTGCAGGAGGACCCCCGCCCCGAGCCGGGCGCGATCATGCGCGAGCACCTGACGCGGCCCGAGCTCGAGCGCGTGTGCGCCGAGCTCGGCCTCCCGAGCACGGGCCGCCGCAAGGCCGACCTCGCCGAGCGGATCGAGGCCGCCCTCGGCTGACGCGGCGCCCCGACGAGGGGCACGTCGAGTTCGGGGTTCGGATTCGGCCGCGGAACGGAAGGCTGTCGCTCCGAGCGCACCGCCTCGAACTGAACGAGGAAGGGAACACAGCGCGGCCAAGGCCGCAACCAAAAGGGGCGGAGCGCGTGGCCCAAGCCGCTGTCGCTGGTGCGAAGGTCCCCCGCCCGTTGCCCGAAGAAGAAGGAACACAGCGCGGCCAGGGCCGCAACCAAAGGGCGGAGCGCGTGGCCCAAGCCGCTGTCGCTGTTGCGCAGCCCCCCCGCCCGTTGCTTGAAGAAGAAGGAACGCAGAGGCGCAGAGACGCAGAGGCGCAGAGAGCCCCCTCGACTGCGGAGGCTCGGCCTCGCTTGGCGAAGTGGGGAACCACGCCTCCACAAGAGGCGGCACACGGAGCTCCTGACACCTCCCCTCGTCTCCGAGCTCTCGCGAAAGAGCAGCGCTGGCTGCGATAGCCGGTCAGCACCTCGCCGCGCGGATGCTCGCTCCTGCAGGCGAAGGAGCTCTCTGCGCCTCTGTGACTCTGCGCCTCTGCGTTCCCTTCCGGAGGTCTCGCGAAGGAGCAGCGCTGCCGGCGACAGCCGATCAGCGCGTCTCGCCGCGTCGGATCGCGATCGGCAGGCCCGCTGTCGCTGTGGGGAAGGACACCCCGCCCGTTGCCTGAGGAAGAAGGAACACAGCGCGGGCTAAGGAAATCGTGCGCCTCCGCGCACGATTTGGCGGTTTAGCGCTGCAAAGACCGCAGAGATCGGAGACGAGCACGAGCCGATTGCAAATCGGCGGACCGAAGCGCTTCGCCCTGCGCTACCCGACTTCAGCGCACCTCTGCGTGCTCGGCGATCTCTGCGCTGAGATCGCTCGTTCCCTGGGTCGAGGGCGGGCCCTCGTGAAAGATCCAGGCTCGGCCTCGGCTGACGCCGAGCACACGACCGTCTTGCCCAAGGCTCGCGCAAGGGCTCGGGCAAGGGCAAGGGCAGGGACTGGGCGCGGCGATCAGCCCGGGAACGCCGTCTCCAGCGCCCGTCGCACCGCCAGGGAGGGGTCGTCCGCCAAGAGGGCGCGCAGCTCGCCGCCGAGCGTGCCCAGCAGGTTCGACCCGGCGAAGCGGGCCGCGGCGGCGAGGGCGCGCAGGCGGATCCGCTGGTCGCCGTCGCGGGCCGCCGCGAGGATCGTCGCGTGCAGGGCCGCCAGGGCCTCCTGCTGCACGCGCTGCAGCCGCCGCGAGTCGGTCAGCGCGCTGGCCGGGTAGCGGTCGGGGTGAATGTCGCGGGCGGCCTCGACGAACACCGGCAGGTAGTCGCGGAAGTCGCGCGCGCTCGCGATCCGGAGCGCGAGCAGCAGGCCGGCGTCGAGGGCGCGGCGGCGGTCCTCCACGGCGGCGGCGCCGGGGCGACGCAGGCGGCGGATCCGCTCGAGCACCTCGATCGACGGCGGCACGTAGACCTCGAGCAGGTGGAGCGCGAGGTGGCGCACCTCGCGGGTCCGGTCGCCGAGCGCCTCGAGGACGGCCTCGCCGAGGGCCTCGCGCTCCAGGCCGAGCTCGGTCACGAGCGCCTGGAACAGCTCGCGGGCGAACTCGCGCGAGCCGAGGAACGGGGCGCGCGAGCGCCCCGCCTCCAGCCCGACCAGGCGGAACAGGGCGCGCAGCAGCCCGGCCGGCTCGTCGTCGGCCGGGAACAGGAGCACGCTGTAGGGGCACGGGCCCGGGCGCGCGCCCCAGTGGCGGACCCGCAGCAGGAGCGGCCCCTCGGGGACCCGCTCCAGCCGCGCGACCAGGAGGTGGCGCGGGCTGTCGCCCTCGGTCCGCCACAGCGGGTCCCCCCGCGCCGGCGAGAACGCCTCGACCGTGATCCCCGCGGCGGGCCGGTGGCGATAGAACAGCGCCAGCAGGGTGCGGCGGCGAGCGCGCTCGGGCGCGCCGCCTTGCTCGTCGAGCGGGTCGGGGGCGACCAGCCAGAAGTCGGTCGCGTCGCGCGCGCTGAGGTCGACCGTGTCGGCGCCCACGCGCCGCAGGGCGAGGCGATTGGCGCCGAGCGGCGCGCGGTCGAAGCTCGAGTCGCGCTCGGGGTCGATCGGCTCGAGGCCGAGCACGACCTGCGCCGAGGTGAACGGACCGGGATGCGCGCCGGAGGCGTCGGCTGCGGCGCCCACCTGCTCGAGCACCTCGGGGTGCAGCCGGAACGGGAGCGCGACCTCGGGCCCGAGCGGGTCGAACAGGATCGGCTCGGCCATCTCCTGCCCGCGCTCACCGCCCGTCAGCGTCAGGTCGCGCTCCACCAGGCGCGCGGTCAGCGGCGAGCGGCGGTGGAGCGTGATCAGGTGCTCGCCGGGGTCGCCGCGCGCCGGCGTGATCTCGAGGCGCGTGAGCGGCACGCGGTCCTGCTCGAGCGCCACGAACAGGTCCGGATCGCCCCACTCGTCCTCGACGCGCGGGAGCTCGCGCCAGGTGAACTCGCGCGGCACCGAGACGGCGTAGGTCAAGAAGCCGTCCTCGGGGTAGAGCATGGACGCGCCCGGCAGCTCGCAGGCGCGCGCCAGGATCGCGGGGAGCACGCGCGCCACCGGGAGCACCTGCGCGCGCTCCTCCTCGTCGTCGCCCATGACGAACCCGACCAGGCTGCGCATGGGCGTCAGCGCGACCGCGCCGACCAGCCCCTCGGCCGAGCTCGCGAGCGCCAGCCCGCCGTCGTCGGCCAGCCCCTCCACGGCGGCGCGCGCCGTGGCGAGCGCGGGCTCGCGCGTGACGCCGACCAGCAGCAGCGGCGAGTCCTCGCCCAGCGGGCCGGCCTCGGTCGCCAGCAGCGGCCTGAGGTCGTGCGCCCCGCGGGCCGCCTCCAGCAGCGCCACGGCGCCGGCCACGCGCACGCTGGCGGCCACGCGCTCGTCCCCCAGCGCCAGGAACAGGCGCTCGTCCTCGTCGGGCGGCGGCGCGAGCGCCAGCAGCACCCGGTCGTAGGTGGCCCGCACCACCACGCCCACCCCGACCGGGGCGTCGGCGCGGTTCACGATCGGCACCAGCGAGGCGTCGTGCCGGTGGCGCCGCGCGTCCCGGTCGCGCAGCCCGCGGCAGCCGACGACGGCCAGGGCGAGCGTGACGGCGATCAACGGCGCGCGCGCGCGGGTCATGCTCCGGGGCGCGGCTCCTCGTCGGGCCCGAGGGGGCCGCGGGCGGGCTCGCTCGGGGGGGCGGGGGCCGCCGCCGCGAGCTCGGCGGCGGGCGCGGCCGGCAGCTCGTCGAACGTGACCAGCCCGCGCTCGAACATCAGCAGGAACGCCTTGCGCCCGCGCTCGTCGAGCGAGTCGGCGCTCACGCCGCGCGCCTGCGCCAGCTTGGCGATCGCCTCGGGCACCGTGCAGCGGTTGTCGACCTGCAGCAACAGGTCGCGCACCAGCGGCTTGACCTCCAGCTCGGGGGTCAGCGCGCCGTCGCGGAAGCTGACCCGGTAGGCCTCGGTCTCGAGCCCGCGCCCGCTCGGGCGCAGCCGCTCGCTGAGCACGAGGTCGTCGGGGAGCATGACGCGCATCCGGTCGAGGGCGGCCGGGGCGAGCGTGCGCGCCCGCCGCTTGGCCGCGAGCAGCCGCTCCAGCTCGCCGCCCACGTTGCGCCGCGGCGGCTTGACCTCGTCCTCCTGCGTCCAGGGCGGCAGGGGCGCCTCCTCGTTCCAGGCGAAGGTCAGGACCACCCCGAGCACGCGCTTGAAGCGCTGCGCGCGCATGTTGGTGATCCACTCCACCAGGCGGGACGAGTAGCGCTCGTAGTCCTCGCCGAAGGCGCGCTTGGTCTGCGCCACGGCGTAGTCGACCACGTCGTCCTCGCCGATCCGCAGGCTGTGGAGGTGCATGTTGGCGCCGCCGAGCCAGCGCCGGACGCGGTCGAGGTAGCGCTCGCCGTCGCGCTCGGCGAGGTGGGTCACGACCTGCGCCACGCCGCCGGTCGAGAGGTAGTCGGGCAGCGCCGCCACGATCCGGCGCACCACGTCGGCGCCGCTCGGGCCCCCGTCGCGGTACATCAGCTCGTACACGGGGGCGGGCACGAACGGGGGGTTCGCCACGATCAGGTCGAACCGCTCGCCGCCCACGGGCCCGAACAGGTCGCCCTCGAGGAACACCGCGTTCCAGGTGTCGTTGAGCATGGCGTTGAGCCGCGCGAAGTTGACCGCGCGCGGGTTGAGGTCCACGCCGATCGCGCGCTCCGCCCCGCTCGCGGCCAGGATCGCGTGCACGCCCGAGCCCGTGCACAGGTCGAGCACGGCGCGCACGGGGCGGCGCGGCGTGCAGCGGGCGAGGAAGTAGGTGTCGTCGCCGAGGTACATCACCGGGTCGCGCGGGAGGCGCGCGCGCAGCCAGGAGGTGTGCTGGAAGCGGTGGTCGGTGGCGAACAGCCGCTCCTCGCCGACCGGATAGAGGCTGACGCGCGCCCGGTAGGAGCGGCTGCTGCGCTCGCCCGCCAGGATCCCCGCCTTGCGGAGCAGGCGCCGCGCGGGCAGGTCGAGCACCTCGCCCAGCTCCTCCTGCGGGACGCGGCCCTGCAGCAGGAACAGCCCGATCGCCACGTCGAGCGGGTCGCGCCGGCGCAGGCTGCGGTGGTGGTAGTGCGGGTAGGCCGAGAGGCGGACCTGCGTGACGTCGTCGAGCCCGAGGCGCTCGCGCACGCCCTGCTCGGTGTAGCCGATGTTGCGCAGGACCGCCGCGACGCGCCGGAGCCCGTCGGGGTCGATCCGGTCGAGGTCGAACAGCGGCTTGGACACCCGCTCCTCCCGGCCGAGGTGGACGGCCCCGATTCTCGGCAGGACGGCAGCCTCCGTCAAACGCGGTCCGGCCCGCGGCGGTCCCTCGTGTGGGGTGCGGCGCCGCGCCGCTCGTGCTACAACGCTCGCGACGGCCTCGGCCGGAGGAAGACGCATGAAGCTCAAGGACCGCGTGGCGATCGTGACCGGCGCCGGCCGGAACATCGGCCGGGCGATCGCCTACAGGCTCCACGAGCTGGGCGCGCAGGTCGTGGTCTGTTCGCGGACCCAGAAGGAGATCGACCACGTCGCGGGCGTGATCCAAGAGCAGGGCGGGCGCTCGTTCGCCGTGGCCTGCGACGTCGGCAAGGAGGAGGACGTCCAGCGCGTGCTGGAGGCGACCCTCAAGTTCTTCGGCAGGGTCGACTTCCTGATCAACAACGCCGGCAACTACGTCTCCAAGCCGATCGAGGAGACCACCACCACCGACTTCGACGAGGCGGTCGCCACCAACCTGCGCGGCACGTTCCTGTTCTCGCGCGCCGTGGTCCCCCACCTCAGGAAGGTCGGCCAGGGCCGGATCGTGAACGTGGCCTCGCTGTTCGGGCTCCTGCCCGGCTCCAACGTGGCCGTCTACAGCGCGGTCAAGGCGGGCGTGATCGGCTTCACCCAGGCCCTGGCGCGCGAGCTCCACGCCGACGGGATCAACGTCAACGCGGTGTGCCCCGGCCAGGTCACCACCGGCGAGCAGGAGGTCGAGCTCGAGGAGACCCGCCCCGTGCTCGGCCGCCAGCTCCTCCCCCGCGACGTGGCCGACATCGTGGCCTACCTGCTCACCGATCAGTCCAGCCAGATCACCGGCGCCGCCATCGAGATCCCCGGCATGACCGGCTTCCGCGTCGGCCAGGTGACCTCGCGCCTGAGCAAGCTGGATCCCGAGGCGGACTGAGCTCGGCGCCGCTGGCCTGCGGCGTTCCCTTCTCAGCCGCGGCTCGAGCGCGGGCTCGCGTCCAGCCGTGAGCCGGTGATGACCCTTTTCGTGCAGGGGCGGCGACGCTGAGCCGCCCTTGGCGCGGGCCAATGGGGAAGCCTCCCCCCGGATGCACCCATTGGGGCAACTGACTGCCCCCATTGGTGCACGCCTTCGATCGCTCGAACGACGTCGGCAGGGGTTAGGCTCCGCAATGGGCTGGCCCCGAGGTTGCTCAACGTCTCCCGTCAGGAGCAAGGAACCCACGGAAGGCCACCATCCCCGACCTTTTCCCCAATGGCCTTTCGTTGCTCTCGACCGGACCCAAGCGCGTGCCTTGGGTCCGTTCCTTTGTACGGATTCTTCGGCTGCTCTGGTGTGAGCGGCCAGTTGTTGTGTGGGCGCCGAAGAATCCGTAGTGGGCTGTCGCTGATCTGGTGAGGCGCCTTGTGGGACGGCCACGGATTTGGGGCTGTCGCTGAGCTGGTGAGGCGCCTTCGGGTCACGGCCACGGATGTGTGGCTGTCGCTGGTTGGGGCGAGGCGCCTTGGGGTGACGCCACGGATGTGTGGCTGTCGCTGGTTGGGTGAGGCGCCTTGGGGTGACGCCACGGATGTGTGGCTGTCGCTGGTTGGGCGAGGCGCCTTGGGGACGGCCAGGGATGTGGGGCTGTCGCTGGTTGGGCGAGGCGCCTTGGGACGGCGAGCACTTCGTGGCTGTCGCTGGTTGGGCGAGGCGCCTTCAGCCAGGGATGTGGGGCTGTCGCTGTCAGGCGAGCCGCCTTGGGCCGACGAGGACTTCGTGGCTGTCGCGGTTGGGCGAGGCGCCTTGGCGACCGCCAGCTATGAACGGCTGTCGCTGGTTGGGGGAGGCGCCTTAGCGACGATCAGCCATGAACGGCTGTCGCTGGTTGGGTGAGGCGCCTTGGCGCGACGAGGCATGGAATTTGGGCTGTCGCTCGCTGGGCGAACGGTTAGGGCTCGTCGGTGCGTTCCGCTCGCTTGGCCGCGTCCCAGAGCCGATCCAGCTCCTCGAGCGTGTGGGCGG
>CAZMSZ010000061.1:0-4509 GCA_964569055.1 uncultured Planctomycetota bacterium
CGCCGCCGCGGCGGCGCGCATTCCAGCGACAGCCGGGGGGACTCTGGGGGGCGAAGCCCCCCAGCAACCAAGATGTTCCAATGTGCGGAGGGAACGGGACGCCCGTGATCGAGCTGCGCGGGATCTGGAAGCGCTACGACAAGATCGCGGCCGTCAAGGACGTGACCCTCACGGTCGAGCGCGGCGAGCTCCTCGGCCTGATCGGGCCGAACGGGGCCGGCAAGACCTCGCTCATGAAGATCATGGCGACCCTCGCCAAGCCCGACCGCGGCTCGGTCCGCCTGCTCGGGCGCGACGCCCGCGTCGCGGTGGGGCCGATCCGGCGGCGGCTGGGCTACATGCCGGCCGAGTTCGGACGCATGCCCGACATGACGGTCGAGGAGTACCTCTCCTACTTCGGGGCGGCCGCCGGCGTGCCGCGCGCCGTGCGGCGGCGCCGGGTCGAGGACGTGCTGGAGCTGGTCGACCTCGCGGACCGGCGCGACAGCCTGGTCGCCTCGGGCTCGACCGGGATCAAGCAGCGCATCCTGATCGCGAAGACGCTGGTGCACGACCCCGAGCTGCTGGTGCTCGACGAGCCCGCCGCGGGCCTCGACCCGCGCGCGCGGATCGAGGTGCGCGAGGTCCTCAAGGAGCTCAACCGCCTGGGCAAGACGATCGTGGTCTCGAGCCACATCCTGGCGGACATGGAGGAGATCTGCGACCACGTCGCGATCATGGAGCACGGGCAGGTGATCGCGCACGGCAGCCTCGCCTCCCTCACCGAGGAGCTGCGCGGGCGCGCCGCGCGCTGTGGCTGGCAGGTGCGGGTGCCCGCCGCCGACGCCGAGCGGGCGCGCGAGCTCCTGGCCGCGTTGCCGGACATCGACGGGCTGGGGGGCGAAGAGGACGGGCTGCGCTTCACCACTCCCGGCCGAGACGCCAACGACGCGCTCGCCGCGCTGATCGGCGCCGGGGTCACGGTGCTGGCGCTGCGCGAGGAGGGGCCGCGGCTCGAGGACGTGTTCATGGAGCGGACGCGGGGGACGATCCAGTGATCGCGCGCGCCCTCCGCAGCCGGCTGGACCGGGCCGCCGCCGCCCTGACCGACAACGCCAGCTTCGAGCTGGCCGTGCGCGAGATCCTGCTCAGCTACAAGCTCGCGGTGTGGCTGGGAGGGACGGCGCTCGTCGTCAGCCTGACGGCGCTGGGCTGGGGGATCGCGAGCGAGGAGGGCCCGATCGCCTCGTTCCTGGTGGCGGTGGGGCCGGGCCGCGCCCTGATCGGCAGCGCGCTCCTGGCCCTCACCGGGCTGCTCACGCTGCTCGTCCCGCTGCGGGCCTTCGGCCAGCTCGACGCGGTGCGCGGACGCGGCTACCTCGATCAGCTCGTGACCACCGGCATGCCGCCCTCGCGCTACTTCGCCGGCCAGTGGGCCGCCAACCAGCCGCTGATCCTGCTGCTGCTGGCGGCCTCGGCGCCGCTGGTGCTCCTGTTCGGGCTGCTGGGTGGGGCCGACTGGGGCCGGACGCTCGCCACCTACGGCCTGCTGTACGCCTACGCCAACCTGCTGCTGCTGGTCTCGTTCGCGCTCGGTGTGCTCGTCCACACCGGCCTCGCGCTGGTGACCACCTGGCTGCTGTTCCTGTGCGCCCTGGTCATCGACCTCGCGCCCGTGCCCTCCACGCTCGCGGCCTGGACCCCGGCCCGCTACATCCTGGCGCCGTTCGTCCCGGCGATCGCGGGCGCCGACGCCCGCTTCGAGCAGATCTACGGGGCCGCCGCGCCGTTCGGGGCCGCCGTCCCGTGGCCGGCGTGGGCGCTGGCGCTGTGGTCGGTGGTCGGAGTGGCCGCGGCGCTCACCTGCGCGCTCGGACCGCTGCACGCGTTCGCCCCCGGCCTCAACAACTTCGGCGCGGTCGTCCTCCCGGGCGATGGCAAGCGCGGCGCGCTGCGACGCTTCCGCCCCTTCTTGACCCGGCGGGTCGAGCTGGCGTTCCTGTTCGAGAACCGCAGCCCGAGCCTGGTCCGCTGGACGCTCCCGCTCCGCACGCTGCAGCAGCTCCTGCTGCTGGGGCTGGCGGCGACGCTCGCCTTCGCGATCGCGTTCGACCCGACCGTGATCGCGGAGGTCACGCTGGGCGACCTCCGCGGCGTCTACTCCGTCGCGCTGCTGGCGGTCGTCGGCGTGGCGCTGGTCACGTTCTCGACCGCCCGCGTCCGCTCGCTCCAGCAGCTCGCCCTGGGGCCCTGGCGGGTGCCGCAGCTCGCCTGCGACGCGGCGGGGTTCGTCCTGTTCCTGGGGCTGCTCGTGCTGCTGCACGGGCTCGCGTTCACCGCGGCCTGGGACGACCTCACGGCCGCGCAGACCGACCGCTGGGACTACCTCTCGCCCGAGGAGCTGCTGGCGACCTGCTCGCTCGTCCTGGCGGCGGTGCTGGCCTGCGCCGCGTCGACGTTCCTGCTCATTCGCGTGATGGGGGCCGAGGCGGTCGCCCAGGTCGAGGTCGCCGTGAACGCCATGGTGTACGTGGTGCTGCTCGTCTTGGTCCCCCTGGGCGCGCTGGCCATGGCCCAGACGATCCTCGACATGCACCTCGAGGAGCTCCAGCACCTCGTGGAGCCGTCCGTGGTCTTCGCGCAGCTCTCGCCCGTGACGCCGATCGTGCTCGCGACGACCCCACAAGGCGTCGCGATGCCGTCGGGGTTCTTCGTCGAGCACGGCTTCTGGCCGTTCCACGCGCTGTGGATCGCGTACCTCCTCCTCATGACGTGGACCACCCAGCGCGCGGTGCGCGAGGAGGCGCGGGTGCTCGAGGCGCAGGCTCGCGGCGAGGCCGGCGTCGGGGTGCGCGGGGCGCCGTGCGCCGAGTGCGGCGGCGTGCTCTCGGTCCCGCTCGCGCTCGCCTGGTGGGGTGGCGCGATCGCCCCCCGCGCCCTGGGCTACGTGCGCTGCATCGAGTGCCGCACCCCCTTCCTGGCCGCGACCGGAAAGCCGTCCCGGCTGCTCGAGGTGCGAGTGTTCGCGCTGCGCGCCCTCGCCTTCTCCGCGCTCCTCGCGCTGGTGGTGTGGATCGTGGGGGTGGCCCGGTGAGCCGCCGGGCCGCGCTCGCCCCGGTGCTGGCGGTCGCGCTCCTCGCCTCCGCGCGGGCGCAGGAGCAGCCCCCCGCCGCGTCGACGCCGGCGGCGGGCGACCCGGCCGGGCTGATCGAGGCGGCGCGCGCGGGGTTCGACGGATACCTGCTTCCGGCCGCCTTCCCCTCCCCGGTCTGGATCACGCTGCGACACCCCGGGCACGGCCCCGCGCTGCGCCTCGAGGTGCTCGCGCTCGGGAGCGACTCCGCGCGGGCGCGAGCAGCGGTGGAGCTCCCGCCCGGCGCGCGCCGGCGGGTGTGCCTGGCGGTGGCCGCGCAGGGCGAGGTGTTGCTCGAGCTGCGCGTCGATGGCGAGCGGGTCGCGCAGCGCGCCCTCACCGGGCTGCCCATCCTCGCGGTCGAGCGCCACCTGCTCAGCATCGACGGCCGGCCCGAGGACGAGCGCCGCGCCGGCGGCTCGTACCGCGACGACCCTTCGCTGCGGGTGACCGCGATCGCGCCCGAGGACGCCCCGACCGAGGCGGCCTGCTACACCGCGTTCGGCGCGGTCCTCGTGCGTGGGGTCGATCCGGGGGCCTGGGGCGCCGACCGGCTCTCGGCGCTGCTCGAGTACGTGGCGCAGGGGGGCACGCTGCTCGTGCCGGGGCTGGACGTGCGCGCCGCCGAGGCGCGCGCCCTGCTCGCCTCGTTCCCGGGCGGGCAGGTGGAGGTCAAGCTGCTGGGCCGACCGGCGCGGGCCCACTCGCTCGGGCTCGGGCGGGCCGTCGCGTTCCCGGACGATCCGCTGGAGGCGGCGCTGGCCGCCGGGGCGAAGGCCGCGCAGGCCCGTCAGGACCTCGGCGACCTGGTGGGGGAGGAGGAGGGCAACGCCGAGCTGGCGCGGACCTACGAGCCCTGGTCGGCGGGCGCCTCGGAGCACCCCGGGCTGCGCGCCGGGCTGGCGGTGGTCGGGTTCACGCTGCTCTACCTGCTCGTGGCGGGGCCGGTCCTGGGCTTCGCGTTGCGCCGCGCCTCGCGCGTTCGCCTGGCGTGGAGCGCGGCGGCGATCGTGCTCTCGTTCACCCTGCTCGCTCCGCTGGTGGCGAGCGCCGTGGCCCGGGCCGACGGGCGCGCGGTGATCCGCGAGGCGGTTCGGGTGTTCCCCGACGGGAGCGCGCTGCACCTCGGGCAGCTCACCTGCGTCTCGGGCGGCGGGACCGAGTACGCCCTCGAGCTCGCGACGGAGCCGCGCCAGCTCGGCCCCACGTGCACCCTCCGCTTCGACCTCGCGGCCACCCTCCTCGCGCCCGGCGTCGAGCCGCGTCAGGAGTGGTCGGGGAACCGATATCGATGGCGGCCGCCGTTCCTGGTCTCGGCCGAGACGACCCGCGGACCCGCCTTCGCGCTCGACCTCGCGACCAACCCCTGGGGCCAGCGGAGCGTCGCGACCGTGGCC
>CAZMSZ010000061.1:4609-21925 GCA_964569055.1 uncultured Planctomycetota bacterium
ACCAGCCCGCACCTCCCGAGCGGCGCGCTGCGCTACGTCGTCGTCTCGCGCGGCGCCGGGCTGCTGCGCGCGAAGGGCGCGGAGCTGGCGGTGGATCGACGCGCGGTCCGCATCGACCCGGTCGAGGTGGCGGTCGACGTCTCGCAGGCCTGGCTCGGCGTGGTCATCGAGGAGGGCGCGCGTCAGTTCTGGGCGGGCGGCGGCTTCGTGGAGGCGCGGATCGCGCGGGTCGTGCCGGGGAGCCCCGCCGAGCAGGCCGGGCTGACCGCGGGGCTCCGGGTCTACAAGGTCGAGGGGGAGTTCGTCGGCTCGCCCGATCAGCTGCGCGGCACCCTGCGGCGCCAGCTCGCGGGGGAGCGTCTGGCGCTGGAGGTGATCGATCCCCAGCAGGGCGGCGGCACGCGCCGGGTCGTGGTCCGGCTCGTGGTGCGGCCCCCGGGCGCGGAGGGCGATTGATGCGCCGCCTCGACCGGCACGAGTGCCGACCTGGCCGCGCCCGCCGCTCCTCGCTGCGGGGGCGCGCATGAGCGACGCCGAGCGGACGCTCGCGGAGCGGCTCGCGGCGTCGCTGGCGCCCGCGGCGGACCCGGCGGCGCGCGCGGCGCTGGCCGGCCGGCTGCAGGAGGAGGGGCTGCTCGACGCCGCCGTGGACGGCCTGGTCGCGCGCGGCGAGTGGCGCGACGGCGCCGCGGGCGGCGGGCGCCTCGAGGCGCTGGGGCCGTTGCCGGCGGGCGGCGCGCTCGGGCGGGCCCTCGCCCGCCGGCGCGCTCGCCTGAAGGGTTCGCTGGAGCGCGCGCGCCTGGCCCGCCTCTACGAGCTGTGCGCCGAGCACGAGCTGGCGGCGCAGTGCTATCGCCCGCTGATCGCGGCCGCGCCGCTCGCGCTGGTGGTCGAGCAGGCGGACGCCGCCGCGGCCGGCGGGCGGCGCGCCCTGGCGCTGGCGGGCGTGGACGCCGTGGCCGCCGCGCTGACCCGCGGCTGGCGGGCCGGCTCGGCGGCCGACCCTGCCCAGCAGGACCCGCTCGTCCTGGCGGCGCTCCTCGAGCACGCCGCTGAGGTCGCCCTGCGGCTCGACGCGCCGGCGCGCGCCGCCGCGTTGCTGCGCACGGCGGCCGAGCTCCTGGACGCGCGCGGGCAGGGCGCCGCCGCCCGGCGCGCGCTGGCCGGCGCCGCGCGCGCGCTGCGCCGCGCCGGGCAAGGCGACCTCGCCGGCACGCTCGCCGGTCGGCTGCGTCAGTCGGCGCAGGAGGACGGCGACCTCGGCGACGAGGCGCTCGCCATGGAGGTCGTCGCCGAGCAGATGGCCGAGGGCGGCGAGCTGGACAAGGCGATCCACCTGCGCAAGGAGGCGGCCAAGCTCCTGCACCGGGCGGGGGATCTCGGGGGCGCGCTGCGTCAGGCGCGCGCCCTGGCCGGGCTGCACGCTCGCGCCGGGGAGGCGGAGCTGGCGCGCAAGACGATCGGCGCCGCGGCGGAGCAGGCCGCGCGGCAGGGGCTGGCGCGGCTGGCCCCCGAGCTGCGCGAGGCCGCGGCCGCGCTCGACCTGCGCCTCGGACGGCTCGGCGGGGCGCTCGCCGCGGCGGAGGCGGCGCGGGCCGCGCTCGAGGCGGACGGCAGGCCCGAGCGGGCCGCGGGGGCGGCCCTGCTGCAGGGCCACGCCCTGGCCCTGGCGGGGCAGCCGGGCCGCGCGCTCGAGGTGCTCGCGAGCTGCGGTGAGAGCGCGCCGCTCGGCGAGCTGCTGCGCGCGCGAGCGGACGCGGCCCTCGCGGCCGGGCGCCCCGACGAGGCGCGGGGGCTGCTCGCCCTCGCGGCGCGCGCCTTCGCGGCGGAGGGGCGCAGCCGCGAGGGCGCGGCGGAGGCGCGCCTGCGCGGGGCGGAGCTCGCCGCCGACGGCGGCGACCTCGGGAGCGCGCGGGCCGAGCTGGCTCGGGTCGGAGGCGCGGCCGAGCTGGAGCTCCGGCTCGAGCTGCTCCGCGCGCGGCTGTGCGAGGACGAGGACGAGCGCGAGCTGTTGCTCGACGACCTGTACGAGCGCGCGCTCGCCGAGGGGGGGCCGTTCGAGCGCGCCCTGGCGGCGGCCGCCAAGGGGCGCCGCCACGCCGAGCGCGGCGAGGCCGACGAGGCGCGCGAGGCGGTGCGACCGGTGATCGAGGAGCTGTCCCGGGTCCGCCGCGAGCTGCCCGAAGCGCTCCGCGGCGGCCTGCGCCGCGCGCCCTGGCTGCGCCCGCTGCTCGAGCTCGCGGGCGGGCGCGAGGACGACGCGTGAGCGCCGAGGCCCCGCGCCGCGACGAGACGATCACGCCCGGCGAGCGCCGGCTCGCGCTGGCGGCCACCGCGCTGCTGCTCCTCCACGCGATCAGCGGCTTCCTCGGGGCGCCGATCCCCTCCTGGCGCATGTTCGAGTCGGCCTACCGCTACGAATACTCGCTCCGAGACCGCGAGGGGCGCGCCATCGCGCTGCGCGACTGGATCGGCCCCGAGAACTACCTGACCCAGCCGGAGCTCGTCCCGCTGCTCGCCTTGTGGCTCGCCAGGACGCGTCCGGCGCTCGCGCCCCTCGACCTCGAGGTCACCATCCACCATCCGGACGGCCGAGAGCGCGCGGCGCTCACGGTCCGCTCCGGCGACGATCGGCTGCAATGGGAACCTACCGCGCTCGCCCCGACTGGCAGGCCCTCGTCTTCCAGCGCGGCCTCGCCCTCCTCGTCGCGCTGAAGCTGCTCGAGGGGCTGGCCGCCGGGCGCTGGGCGCTGTACGGCGGCGAGCTGTTCCCCTGGGGGCGGCAGGTCGCGGCCCTGGCGGCGCTCCCGCCCGCGGCCTACTGGGGGCTCTGCGCCGCGCAGGCCGCGCTGGCGGCGCTCCTGTTCGCGGGCGTGCGCCCGCGCCTGTGCGCCGGGCTCCTGGCCGGCGCCCTCGCGCTCGACACGCTGAACGGCCTGCAGAACCACCGCCTGCTGCTCACGCTGAGCGTGGCGCTCCTCGCGCTCGGGCGCCCGGTCCCGCGTGACGCGGCGCGGGCGGGGTACCTCGGGCAGCGCGTCTACTGGAACCTCGACGTTCAGGGCCGCCTGGTCGCGCTCGTGTACCTGTCGACGGCGCTCCACAAGCTGAACCCGAACTTCCTCTCGGGCGAGGCCCTGTGGGCGATCACCTGGCACGTGCAGCAGGAGACGGGGCGCTACCCCGAGGCGCTCTACGCGCTGCTGCAGCGGCAGGAGGTGTGCCAGGCCCTGGCGCTGGTCGCGCTCACCCTCGAGCTGGCGCTCGCCGCCCTGCTCCCCTTCGCCCGGACCTGCGGCTGGGCGATCCCCGCCGCGATCGCCATGCACCTCGCCTTCTCGCTGGTCATGCCCTGGATCTGGGTGTTCACCGGCCTGATGGTCCTCTCGCAGCTCGCCTTCCTGCCCACCCGCACCCTCCCCGGCACGTACGTGCTCACCGACCCCGGCCGCGCGGCCGCCCTCCTGGCCCGCCTGGCCTGGCCCGGCGCCGTGCGGCTCGAGGCTGCCGACGGAGCGTCGGGAGCGACGTTGCTCCGCCCCGACGGCAGCGTGACCCGCGGCTACGAGGCGTGGTGCGAGCTCCTGGCCCTGTCCCCCGTGACCTGCCTGTTCGCCGAGACCGCCCGCATCCCCCCGGCCCGCTGGCTCGGGCGGCGGCTGGTCGGGTAGGGAGTCGGAGCCGGCGTCGGACTCGGAGTCCGAGTCGGACTCGGCCCGCGACTACGCTGCCCGCGCCCGCGGCACCTCGTCGACTTCGGTCTGCGGCTCCTCGGTCTGCGGCAGCACGAACCAGAACGTGCTCCCCCGACCGGGCTCGCTGCGGACGCCGACCTCGCCGCCGTGCGCCTGGATCACCTCGCGGACGATCATGAGGCCCAGGCCTGAGCCGCGCGCGCGGTGGTCCTCCTGCCGGCCGTAGCGCTGGAAGATGATCGGCAGCACGTCGGGGGCGATCCCGGCGCCGGTGTCCTCCACCTCGCACCGGATCGCCCGCTCCTCCTGCCGCACCCGGCAGGTGATCGCCCCGCCCGCCGGGGTGAACTTGATCGCGTTGCCGAGCAGGTTGGAGAGCGCCTGCGCCAGGCGCTGTCGGTCCGCGTGGACCGGCGAGGCCTGGTCACACAGCTCGATGGTCCAGCGCAGCCGCTTCGCCTCGAGGAGCGGCTTGAAGTCGGCGCTGGTCTCCTCCACCACCGCGCACAGGTCGACCGGCTTGCGGTTCAGGCGGAAGTCGGGGCTCTCCAGGCGGGCGAGCTCGAGGAAGTCGTTGATCAGGGAGACGAGCGCGTTGACGTTCCGCTCGATCGTGCTCAGGTCCTCGAGCAGCTTGGCGGGGAGGACGCCGCGCCGGCCGCGCAGGATCACCTCCAGCCGCATCAGCACGGCCCACAGCGGCGTCCGCAGGTCGTGGGCAATGATCGAGTAGAAGTCGAGCCGGCGGGCGGTCGCCCGGCGCTCTTCGGTCACGTCGCGCAGCGAGACGAGGAGGGCGGGCGAGGTCCCGCCGCGCGGCCAGCGGCGGGCGGTCGGGGCGTAGATCCGCCCCCCCAGCTCGAGGTCGGGCAGCGACACGCGCTCCCCGGCCGTGAGCCGCCGGGCGGGATCGCCCAGCTCGAGCCGCGGCAACAGGCTCGCGAGGAGCTCGCCCACCAGCTCTCCGGGGCGCGCTCCCAGCAGCCGCTCCAGCTCCTGGTTGGCGAGCAGGACGCGGCCGACCCGATCGATCGCCGCCAGCGCGTCGGGGGTGTGCTCCAGGAGCGAGCGGAGGGACGCCTCCGCCCCCAGCGCGCGCTCCAGCAGCCGCTTCTGTCGCAGCACGGCGGCCACGCGCGCCCGCAGCTCGACCGCGGCGTAGGGCTTGACCAGGTAGTCGTCGGCGCCGCTGGCGAGCGCCTCCTCGACCATGCGCGGCTCGCGGCGGGCGGTCACCAGCAGGACCCCGGGGCGGACCTCGCCGGCGCTCTCGGTGCTGCGCAGGTAGCGCAGCACGTCGAGGCCGTTCACGTCCGGGAGCACCACGTCGAGCACGAGGACGTCGGGCGTCGGGCCCGCTGCGAGGCGCTCGAGCATGGACGTCCCCTCCCGGAACACCTCCAGCCGGTGCTCCGCGGCGAGCGCCTGTCGCACGAGCTGCGCGTCCAGGGGGTTGTCTTCGACCACCCACACGGTGGGCGCGGGCTTCGCTGCTGGGTCCACGTACACGCGCCTGTGCCAGGGAGGAGCCGAACCAAGCAGCCAGCGCCGTTCCACTCGGCGAACCACTGCTCCGCGCGTGAGGCGCCGCGTCCTCGAGCCCGCCACGGGCACCGCTCACCCTGACGACGGGGGGGAAATGCGCAGCATCCTGGTCGTGGACGACAGCAAGGTCATGCGCGAGATGATCGTCGCCTGCTTGCGAGGCGTCAGCGACGCGCAGTTCGCGCAGGCCGCCAGCGGCCTCGAGGCGATCGAGCGCCTCTCGCTGGGCCGGTTCGACCTCCTCGTGCTCGACCTCAACATGCCGGACATCGGCGGGGTGGAGGTGGTCGAGTTCGTGCGCGGACAGCAGGCGCTGGCCGCGCTGCCGATCCTGATCGTGACCACCCGCGGCGACGAGGCGAGCCGCGAGCGGGTCCTCGGGGCGGGAGCGTCCCGCTACATGACCAAGCCGTTCACCCCCGACCAGCTGGCGGGCGCCGTGCGGGAGCTGCTGGGGGACGCCCGGGGAGAGGCCCATGCCTCCGCCGCCTGACGGCCCGGCCTCGCCCGCCTTCGACGCCGAGGAGTTCCGCGCCGGGTACATCGGGGAGGTCGAGGACCAGCTCTCGAGCGCCGGCGAGCAGCTCGTCGGGATCGAGGGGGCCCTGCGCGAAGGGCACGGCGACCCTCGCGCCGTGCGCGCCATGTTCCGCGCCCTGCACACGATCAAGGGGCTCTCCGCCATGGTCGGCGTAGAGCCGCTGGTGGAGCTCGCCCACGGCATGGAGGAGGGGCTGCGCGCGCTCGACCGCGCCGGCGCCATGCCCACCCCCGCGGCCGTCGAGCTGCTGCGGCGAGGGCTGGGGGAGCTCGAGCGGCGCGTGCGCGCGCTGGCCGACGACCGCCTGCCCGAGCCGGCGCCGGCGGCGCTCCTGGAGCGGCTGACCGCCCTGGGGCCGAGCGACGAGGACGCCTGGTGCGACCAGGCACGTGAGCGGATCGGGCTGCCCGACGCGATCCTGGCGCGGCTCGACGCCGCCGAGCGCCGCCAGCTCCTCGAGGCGGGCGCGCGGAACCTGGCGGTGTGGCGGCTCGAGCTCCGGCCCACGCCCGAGCGCGTCGCCGCCGGGCTCACGATCACCGAGGTCCGGCGCCGCCTGGCCGAGCGCGCCGAGCTCGTGAAGGTGCTCCCGACCTCGGTTCCCCCCAGCGACGACGCGCCGGGCGGGCTCAGCTTCGTGCTGCTCCTGCTCGCGAGCGGCGACGCCGAGGACCTCGCGCGGCTGGTCGAGGTCGATCCGGCCGACGTGAGGCCGGTCGACGTTCGGCCCGCGCCGGCGCTCGCGTCCGAGCCGTGGGAGCCCGTCCTGCTCGAGGGCGAGCGCCCGGCCGACGGCGAGGAGCGGGGCGGCATGGTCCGGGTCGGCGTGGCCCGCCTCGACGACGCGCTGGAGAAGGCGTCCTCGCTGCTGACCACGCGCCTGCGGCTCGAGCGCGTCGCGGCCGCGCTGGCGCAGGACGGGGTGGACGTGCGCGAGCTGCGCGCGGTGCTCGGGGACCAGACCCGCCAGCTGAGCGAGCTGCGGGCGGCGGTGATGCGCACGCGCCTGGTCTCGGTGACCTCGCTCCTGGCGCGGGTCCCCCTGCTGCTGCGGGGGCTGCGGCGCATCTCCGGCAAGGACGTCCACCTCGAGCTCGAGGCCGGGGACGCGGAGCTCGACAAGGCCGTCGCCGAGCGGCTGCTGCCCGCGATCGTGCACCTCGTGCGCAACGCGGTCGACCACGGGATCGAGCCGCCGGAGGAGCGGGTCCGCCTCGGGAAGCCGGCCCGCGGCCTCCTACGGATCCGCTGCGAGGAGCGCGCCGGCGGCCGGCTCGAGCTCACGATCAGCGACGACGGGCGCGGGGTCGACGCGGGCGCCGTGGCGCGGCGAGCGGCCGAGGTGACCGGCGAGGTGCGCGAGCCGCGCACCCCCGCCGAGCTGCTCGACCTCCTCACCCTGCCGGGCGTCTCGACCCGCGGGGCGGTGAGCGCGACGAGCGGGCGCGGGGTGGGCATGGACATCGTCCGCGCGATCGCGTGCGATCGGCTCGGCGGAGACCTGACCCTCGCGACCGCGCCGGGGCGGGGGACGAGCTTCACCCTCACCGTCCCGCTCGACCTCACGATCGTGGACGCGCTCGCGTTCGGGAGCGGCGGGCAGACCTTCGTGACGCCGGTGGCCGCCCTGGCCGAGATCGTCGAGCTCGAGGAGCGGCGGGTCACGGTCATGCCCGCTCCCCCGGACCCTGCCGTGGCGCCCGCGCCGCGCGGGCGCTGGATGGAGCTGCGCGGCCAGCCGGTGCCCGTCCTCGAGCTCAACGAGCTGCTCGGCCTCGGCGCGGGGGCCGGTCCCCGGCGCAAGGCGCTGATCGTGCAGCGCGGGGACCAGCGCTACGCCGTCGCGATCGACCGGCTGCTCGGGCAGCAGGAGGTCGTGATGCGCCCGCTCGAGGACCCGCTGGTGCGCGTCCCGGGGTTCTCCGGGGCTACCGACCTCGGCGACGGGCGCCCAGCCCTGGTGCTCGACCTGGCGGACCTCCCCGGCCTGCACGCGCGGAGCGCGGCGGAGGCGGCGTGATCGAGCTGCACCTGTTGTTCGAGGTCGGCGGCGTGGAGTACGCGCTGGCCGCGGCCGAGGTGCTGCAGGTCCAGCCGCTCGAGGCGCTGACCCCGGTCCCGGGCGCGGCGCCGCACGTGGCGGGGCTGCTGCAGGCGCGCGGGCGCGTGATCCCGGTGATCGACCTGCGCCGGCGGTTCGGCGCGGGGGACGCCGAGCGCGGCGCCGAGGCCCGCGTGATCGTAACCCACGCGGGTCAGCGCACGGTGGGGCTGCTGGCGGATCGCGCGCGCGAGGTGATCCACGTCGACTCGGCGGAGGCGACGCCGCCGCCCGAGCTGGTGCGTCGCGAGGGCGCGGGGTTCGTGCGCGCCGTGGCGCGCGCCGGCGAGCGGCTGTTGATGCTGGTCGACCTCGCGCAGGTGATCGGGGTCGAGCCCGGCGTGGAGGAGCGCGCAAGTGCCTGACGGAGATCGGCGAGCGAGCGAGGCGCTACGGCGCGAGCTGGAGAGCACGCGGCAGCGCGCCGCGGAGGCGGCCCAGGCCCTGCGAGCCAGCGTGGTGCAGGCGCGGGCGATCGAGGAGGCGATCGCGCGGCTCGAGGCGGGCGGCGGCGAGCGGGCGGGCGCCAGCGAAGCGGCGCACGCGGCGCTCGAGGCGGTCGCGGACGCCCTGGAGGCGGCGGCGGCCTCGTCGGACGCGCTGCGCCGCGCCCACGGGCGGGTCGCCGAGCTCGGCGGTGGCCTGGAGGGCGCCCTGGGGGAGACCGCCCAGTCGCTCGAACAGGTGACGGCCTCGGTGGCCGGGGTGGGGCGCGACGCCGAGGCGCTCGCCGGCGGGGTCGAGGCGAGCGCGGCTACCAGCGAGGAGCTGGCGCGCTCGATTCGCGCGGTCCAGGCCAGCGCCGAGCAGTTCGGCGGCGCGAGCGCCGAGCTGCTCAGCGCGGCCGCGCAGTCCACCGCCAGCCTGGCCGAGGTGGTCCAGCAGGGGGAGGACAGCGCCGCGCAGATCGACGAGATCGCCGCCACGATCGAGCAGGTGGCCCGCGGGGTGAGCGCGCTGACCCGCGACGCCGAAGGCGTCAGCGACCGCATCGACTCGGTCGCCGGCGAGGTCGAGGGCACCACGAAGGCGCTCGAGCGGGTGGCGCAGGACTCGGTCGAGATGGCGGCGGCGGTCGAGCAGACGGCCGCCTCGGTGGAGGAGGTCGCGCGCTCGAACAAGGTCACCGCCGAGCGGGCGCGCGCGCTCGAGAGCTCGACCGAGGCCACCGCCAGCACGATCGCGGAGCTGGCGGCCTCGGTCGAGGAGGTCGCCGCCACCTCCGAGAAGAACGCCGCCGTGATCGAGGGGAACGCGGCGTCGATCGAGCAGCTCGCGCGCGCGTCCGAGTGCGTGGCCGACAGCGCGGGGCGCATCGACGAGCAGGCGGGGCGAGCGGCCAGCGCCGCCCAGCAGCTCAGCGCCGCGACCCAGCGAATCACCGAGCGGATCGACGGCGCGCGCCGGGCGGCCGAGCGGGTCGGCGGGGGCGCGCGGGAGGGCGGGCAGGCCGTCGAGCGCTCCCTCGCCGGGCTGCAGGAGCTCCGCCGGGTGACGGGCGCCTCGGCCGACGTCATCCGGACCATGGGGCAGCGCGCCGAGGAGATCGGCGACATCGTGCAGGCGATCAACATGATCGCCGACCGCACCAACCTGCTCTCGCTCAACGCGAGCATCGAGGCGGCGAGGGCGGGAGAGCACGGCCGCGGCTTCGCGGTGGTGGCCGAGGAGATCCGGGCGCTCGCCGACCGCGCCGCCGGCGCGAGCAACGACATCACCAAGATCGTGCGTGGGCTGCAGACCACCGCGCGCGAGGCGGTGCAGGCCTCGGCCGACGGGGTGCGCGTGGCCGAGGAGGGGAGCGAGCGCGCCGGGGAGGCCGAGCGGGCGCTGGGCTCGATCCTCGGCGGGATCGACGCGCTGGCGCGCATGGTGGAGGAGGTCGACCAGGCGAGCGGCGAGCAGGCGCAGGCCGTCGCCGCGCTGACCGAGGGGATCTCGCGTCTCCACCAGGAGGGTCGGGTCACCGCGGCGACCGCCGGTGAGCAGACCCGGGCCACCGCGGCGCTGGTGCAGGCCAGCCAGGAGATGCGCCACATGGCCCGCCAGACCACCGTCGCCACCCAGGAGCAGGCGCGCGGGCTGCGCGACGCCGTCGGCGCGAACCAGGCCCTGCTCGCCCACGCGCGCGAGGTGTCGCGGGCCATGGACGAGCAGGCCGCCGGCGCCGCCGAGATCGCCAAGGCCGCGCACCGGCAGCGGGGCCTCACCCAGCAGACCAGCGCCGCCATGGCGACGCAGGTCCGCGCGCTGGGCGAGGTCAGCGAGCTGGCGCGGCAGGTCAAGCAGGCCATGGTGGGGACGCTGAGCGCGCTGACCGAGCAGGCGCGGGGCGCGTTCGAGATCAGCCGCGCCATGGACAGCCTGCGCCAGCAGACCCAGGAGGCCGGGCGCGCCAGCGGCGAGCAGCGTCGCACCAACGAGCAGGTGGAGCGCACCGCGCGCCAGGTGGCGGAGCTCGCGGGCGGCCTCGCCGGGGCCATGGGCGAGCAGGCCGAGGCGGCGGCGGCGCTCGCCGAGCAGGGTGACCAGGCGCGGCAGATCGCCAAGCAGACGCTGCGCGCGGTGCGCGAGCAGCGCGACGCGCTGGCCGGGCTGGCGGGCGGCGCAGCCCGGCAGGTCGCGCAGGCTCGGCAGCTCGCACAGACGACGCGCGAGCAGACCGAGGTGGGCGACCAGGTCGGCGCGGCGCTGGGCGCGGCCCGCCAGCGCCTGCGCGAGGCGGTCGCGACCGGCCTGGCGCAGGTGCGCGGCGACGCCCGCGCCGCGGGCGAGCTGGCGGGGATCGCCGCGCAGGCCGTGCGCCTGCGCGAGCTGGGGGTGGAGCAGGCGGAGCGCCTCGAGGCGCTCACCTCCGCGCTCCAGCGGCTCGACGGGGATGGCGTGCTCGCCGCGGCCGAGGTGGGGGTGGGGAAGGAGGGCTGAGCCATGGTCGACGTCGGGCGCGCCTACATCCTCGACCCCGAGGAGGCCCGCCGCGTGCAGGCGATCGACCTGCTCGCGGCCCGCGGCGACGTCGCCGGATTGATCGGGCTGTTGGACGACCCGAGCTGGAAGGTGCGCCGGAGCGTGATCGCCGCGCTGGCCGGGCTCGGCGACCCGGCCGTCGAGCCCCTGGCGGAGGTGCTCACGAGCAACCGCGACCACGAGGGTCGCCTGGCCGCCGCCGTGGACGCCCTGGTGGCGTCCACCGGCGAGGTGATCGAGCCCATGCTGCGCCTCACCCGCGACTCCAACCCCGCGACCGCGACCGACGCCGCGCAGGTGCTCGGCCGCCGCCGCGAGGCGCGTGTGGTCCCCGCGCTGGTGGAGCTCGCGCGCCACGCCGACGACAACGTGGCGCTCGCCGCCCTGGAGGGGCTGGGGCGGATCGGCGGGCGCGCCGCCGTGGAGCCGCTCGTGGAGACGATCCGCGCGCGCAATTTCTTCCGGGCTTTCCCGGCCATCGACATCCTCGGGCGCAGCGCCGACCCGCGCGCGATCGAGCCGCTCGCCGAGCTGCTCGACGACCCGCCCTACGCGGCCGAGGCGATCCGGGCGCTGGGTCGGACGGGCGACCGGGCGGCGGTCCCGCCCCTGCTCCGCGTGCTGCGCGCGGGGACCGAGGCGGCGGCGCGACTCGCCGCTCACGCGCTCGCCTGCCTGCACGCGGCCTACGCGCGTCGCTACGGCGATCCGCTCCCGATCGAGGAGGCGCTGCGCCGCGCGGCGCAGCCCCGCGCGGCGGTGGTGGCGAGCCTGGGGCGCGCGGCGGCCGCGGCGGACCCGAGCGAGCTGACGTCGATCGACCTGGTGCTGTCGCTGCTCGGCGGCGAGGAGGCGGCGGCGGTCCTGGCCACGCTCCTGGAGCGCGAGCCCGCGGCCGCGTCGGCCGCGGCCGAGGCGCTCGAGCGCCTCGAGTCGGAGGCGGCCCTCCTCCACACGCTCCAGCGCGGCGACTCGGCGCACCGGCTCGCGGTGCTCCCGGCGGTCCGCCGCACCAGCACCGCTCCTGCGGTCATGGACTGTCTGTCGGACCCCGACCCAGCCGTCCGTGCCACGGCCTGCGCCGCGCTGGCGCGCGTGGGCTACTGCGACGCGGTCCCGGCGCTGTTCGGCTTGATCGACGACGAGCGCGTCGGGGTGGCGAAGGCCGCCGAGGGGGCGATCCAGGCGCTCGGGGGCCCCGAGGCGGAGCGGCTCGCCCTCGCCGCGGCGCGCTCGCGCGAGCCGCGCACGCGCGCGGCGGGGCTGCGGATCCTGTCGTACTTCGGGTTCGACTCGGCCCTCGAGGTCGTGATCGGCGCCGCCGTCGACCCCGACCCTCACGTGCGCGAGGCCGCGATCGAGGGCTTGCCGCGCCTGCAGGACCGGCGCGCGCTCGAGGCGCTGCTGGGCGCGGCGCGCGACCCCGCGGAGCGGACCCGCGGCGCGGCCATGCGCGCCCTGGGCTCGCTCGGGCGGCGGGACCTCCGGGTGGTGTCGTTCCTCCTGGGCGGGCTCGAGGACTCCTCGGCCTGGGTGCGCTACTACGCCTGCCAGTCGCTCGGCCGGATCGGGGTGGAGGAGGCCGGTGAGCGGATCGCGGCGCTCCTCGACGACCCCGCCGGGCAGGTGCGGATCGCCGCGATCGAGGCGCTGTCTCACCTCCGCGGCGAGGCCGCGTTCGACGCGCTCCGCCGCGCCGCGGTCTCGCCCGACCCCGACGTCCAGCGGGCGGCGCTGATCGGGTTCGGGCTGACCGAGCGCGAGGAGGCGCTGCCCTACCTCTTGGCCGGGGTGCGCTCGGCCGAGCCCGCCACGCGGCTGGTCGCGACCTCCACGATCGCCCACTTCCGCGGCCCCGAGGCGCTCGGCGCGCTGCGCAAGGCGGCGGCCGACCCCGACGAGAACGTGTGGGGCGCCGCGGTCAGCCTGCTGGCCGCGCGCCCCGGCGCGGAGGCGACCGAGCAGCTGATCGAGCTGCTCGGCGAGGCGCTCCGGGAGCGGCCCGAGCGGCGCGAGCGGATCCTCGCCGCGCTCGACGTCCAGGCGCCCGGGCGGCTGGAGGGCGTCCTGCGGGCGCTCGAGCAGGCGGACGACACGCTGGCCCCCGAGCTGGCGGCGCTGCTGGTCCGGCTGGGCGAGGAGGGGCGCGGCGCCCTGACCCGCGCGCTCGAGGTGGCGCACGCGCCCGCCCGACGCGCGGCGGCAGCTTCGCTCGGGGCGGTGGACGTCCCGGCCGCGCGCGAGGCCCTGACCCGCGCCGCCTCGAGCGACCCCGACCCGGAGGTCCGCCGGATCGCCGCGCTGGTCCTCGAGCGCTGAGCCGTGGCGGCCCTCGCGCTGACGCCGCAGCTATTCGTGGTCCTGAGCGCCTTCATCGAGGACCGGCTCGGGATCCACTACCGCCTCGACGAGCGCGAGCTGCTGGAGCAGAAGCTCAGCGAGCCCGCGCTCGAGGCCGGCTTCGACTCGCTGCTCGACTACTACTACCACCTGCGCTACGACGACCCGGCGGGCCGCGCCTTCGACGCGCTGGTCGACGCGCTGGTGGTGGGCGAGACGTACTTCTTCCGCGAGCTCCCGCAGCTCGAGGCGCTGGTCGAGCACGCGATCGCGCCGGCCGCGCGGGCCGCGCGACCCGGCGGGGTGCGGGTGTGGTCGGCCGCCTGCGCCTCGGGCGAGGAGCCGCTCAGCCTGGCCATGCTCCTCGAGCGGCGCGGGCTGCTCCAGCGCTGCGAGCTGGTGGCGAGCGACGTGAGCCTGCGGGCCCTCGCCCGCGCCCAGCGCGGCACCTACCCCGCCCGCTCGGTGCGCTCGCCCGAGGCCGCGGAGCTCGCGCGCCCCTGGCTGACGCGGGTCGGAGAGCGCTGGGCCGTGACGCCCCGCCTGCGCGAGCGGATCGCGTTCCGCCGGGTGAACCTGGCCGTCTCCGCGGAGATCGCGGCGCAGGGGCAGTTCGACGCGATCCTCTGCCGCAACGCGCTGATCTACTTCGACGACGCCAGGGCCGCCCGCGTGGTCCGCGACCTCGCCGCGGCGCTGCGGCCCGGCGGGGCGCTGGTGGTCGGCGTGTCGGAGTCGCTCCACCGGCTGGGCGCGCCGCTCGCGCTCGAGCAGGCGGGCGAGCTGTTCCTCTACCGCCGCGCCGGCGAGCGGCCGCTGAGGGCCAGCGCGTGAGCCCGCTGATCCGGGTGCTGGTGGTGGACGACTCCGCCTTCGCGCGCAAGGTGCTGCGCGAGGTGCTCGCCCGCGAGCCCGACATCGAGGTGATCGGGACGGCCCGCGACGGGCTCGACGCGCTGGAGAAGATCGCCGCGCTGCGGCCGGACGTCGTGACGCTCGACCTCGTCATGCCCGAGCTGGCCGGGGTCGAGGTCCTGCGAGCGCTCCCGAGCGAGCACGGCCCGCGGGTGATCGTGGTCAGCTCGTCGGCGGCCGACAGCGAGCTGGCCCTCGAGGCGCTCGAGCGCGGCGCGGTCGACATGATCCACAAGCCGTCGGCCCTGGCGGTCGAGCGCCTGTACGAGGTCTCGGCGGAGCTCGTCCGCAAGGTCCGCGCCGCCGCCGGCGCGCGCCCGCGTCGCGACCGGCCCTCGCCGGCCCGGGTGTCGCTCCTCCCGACGCCGGTCCGGCGCGGACCGGCCGCCCCCGAGCTGGTGGTGGTCGGGGCGTCGACCGGCGGACCGCAGGCGTTCAGCCGGCTCCTCGCCGGGCTCCCGGCCGACCTCCCGGTGCCGATCGCGCTCGCGCTGCACATCCCCGCGGGCTACACGGCCAGCCTCGCCCGCCGCCTCGACCAAACCTCCCCGCTGCGCGTCCGCGAGGCGCTCGAGCGGACGCCGCTGCGGGCAGGGCAGGCGGTGCTCGCCACGGGCGGACGCCACCTGCGCGTCGAGCACGACGCGGCCGGGCTGTGGGCGGCGCCGACCGACGAGCCGTCCGGCGCGCTGTTCCGGCCCTCGGTCGACCTGCTGTTCGCGAGCGCCGCCGCCGCCGCGGGGCCCGTGCTCGCCGTGGTGCTGACGGGCATGGGGCGCGACGGGGAGCAGGGGGCGCGCGCCGTCGTCGCGCGGGGCGGGCGCGTGCTCGTCGAGGCCGAGGCGAGCTGCGTGGTGTACGGCATGCCCCGCGCCGTGCTCGCCGCGGGAATCCCCGCCGAGGAGGCGCGGCTCGACGAGCTCGCCGGCCTCATCGTGGCTCGGGTCGCGGCCACCACACCGTGATCACGAGCGTCGCGCCCTGCGTCAGCGGGATCCGCTGCTCTCGCGGCGGCCCGGCGCTTCGGACGGGGGGCGCCGGCGCGCGGCTCATGAGGCGCTCCCGATCAGCGCCGGGGGCGGCGCGGGGCGGGTCGTGTCGAGGGCGCTCCGGACCGCCTCCAGCAGCTTGCGTCGGGTCGTGCACGACTTGACCAAGGCCGCCCGCACGCGGCGGCGTACGTCGAGGTTGACCTCGAGGGCCGAGAACACGATCGCGGGGACCTCGCGCTCCCGCAGGGCCGGCAGCAGGTCGAGGCCCGAGCCGTCGGGGAGCCCGAGGTCCACCAGGGCCACGTCGAACGGCTCGCGGGCCAGGAGCGCGCGCGCGTCCGCCAGCGTCGGCGCCGGGATCACGGTGGCCGCGCCGGCCAGGGTCGCGCCGACCACCCGCACGAGGTCGGGGTCGTCCTCGAGGTACAGCACCCGGGGGGCGGCGGGCTGGCCCGAGAGGCGGCCGACCGCGGCGAGAAGCCCGCGCCAGGGCTCCGCCGCCTCGAGGTCCGCGGCGGCCGCCGACAGGAACGGCACCGGCACCGGCTCGGCGCGCCGGGACATCTCGTCGTGCAACAGCTCGAGGCCGGGGTGGTCCGGCTCGAGCAAGACCACCTGATAGCCGCCGTCCGCCAGCAGGTCGCGGCAGCGCTCGACGTCCTGGGCCACGTCGCAGCGGAACCCGGCCGCCTGCAGCGTCTCCTGCAGCGGGCCCGAGACCCGCGGGTCGGACTCGCAGATCAGCACGCGGGCGGGGCACCACCCGGCGCAGGCGGGCGGCGCCGCGTCGAGGGCGGGGACGCAGGCCGCTGCGCAGGGGGCGGCTGACGGCGCGGTCCTGGCCAGCGGGAGCGTGAAGGTGAAGGTCGTCCCCTCGCCCTGCGCGGTCTCGAAGCCGATCTCGCCCCCCATGCGCTCGACCAGCGCCTTGCAGATGCTGAGCCCCAGCCCGGTCCCACCCTGCTTGCGGGTCGCGGCGCGGTCGGCCTGGGCGAACCGCTCGAACACTCGCCCGTGGAACTCGACCGGGATCCCGGGGCCGTGGTCGCGCACGGCCACGCGCGCCACGCCGCTCGCCGGATCGAGGGCGACGCTCACCGTGACCTCGGCGCCCGCGGGGCTGAACTTGCAGGCGTTCGAGAGCAGGTTCGTCAGCACCTGCTCCACCCGATCGGCGTTGGCCTGCACGAGCAGCGGCTCGGGTCCCTCGGGCGCCTCGAGCCGGAGCGCGACCTCGTGAGTGAGGGCGAAGCCTTGGTTCGCGGCGAGGGTCCGCTCGAGCGCCGCGCGCAGGTCGAGGTCGCCGAGCGTGATCTCGATCCGCCCCGAGGCGATCTTCTCGACGTCGAGCAGGTCGTTGATCAGGCGGACCAGCCGCTCCGAGTTGCGGGTGGCGATCTCGAGCAGGCTGGTGGCCGCCGGCGGGAGCGGCCCCACCACCCCGCCCAGCATCAGCTCCAGCGAGCCGCTGATCGAGGTGAGGGGCGTGCGCAGCTCGTGGCTCACGGTGCACACGAAGTCGTCCTTCAGCGCCTCCAGCCGGCGCTGCTCGGTGATGTCGCGCAGCATCACGATCCCGCCGTGGCAATGGCCCCGCAGCGGGCGGACCGAGACGCTGACCCAGCTCGCCGGCCTGCCGTCGCGACCCGGCAGCAGGTACACCTCGTCCAGGACGGTCCCCTCGCGCGCCGCGCGGAACGGGTCGCGCTCGGGCTCCACCGGCTCGCCGTCGGCGCGACGCAGCCCCAGCTCGGCCGCGCTCGCGGGTCGGTCGCCGTCATACAGCCCCACGAGCCGCCCGGCGGCGAGGTTCACGTGCGCGGTCCGGCCGTCGCAGCCGACCAGGAGCACCCCGTCCACCATGGAGTCGCTCACGGCCTCGAGCTCGCGGGCCAAGGCCGCGTTGGCCACGCGCTCCGCCTCCACCGCCGCCACCGCCCGCTCGAGCGCGACCGTCCGCTCGGCGACCCGGGCCTCCACGCTCGCGTGCGCCTGCTCCAGCTCCGCCTGGCGCCGCGCGAGGCCGTCGGTCTCGAGCAGCCCGCGCCGGCAGCACCAGGCGAGGCCGATCACCTCCAGCAGGACCCAGGCCGTGTGCTCGAGCCAGCGGAACGGGCCGGGCGTGGGGACCCCGAACACGGCCAGGGGGAGGTAGGTCGCGCGGACCGCGTGATCGACGGCGACCACCGCCGCGGCGGTCAGCAGCACCTTCGGGTCGCG
>CAZMSZ010000061.1:22025-23745 GCA_964569055.1 uncultured Planctomycetota bacterium
GCGAGCGCCAGGCCGAGCCGGCCGACGGCGCGGATCAAGCGAGGCCCACGATCCGGCGCACCTCGGCCGCGAGCTCGAGCGGCTGGAACGGCTTCTCGATGATCCCCGCCGCGCCCAGCTCGAGGTACTCCGCCACGTCGTGCCGCCGCTGCACCTTGGCGGTCATGAAGATCACCGGGATCTCGGCGGTGGTGGGGCGGGCGCGCAGCTCGCGGAGCGCGGTCACGCCGTCCATGCCGGGCATCATGACGTCGAGCAGGATCACGTCGGGGCGCGCCCGCTCGGCCTGCTCGATCGCCTCGAGCCCGTTGGTCGCCTGGACCACGTCCCAGCCGCCGACCATGCGGAGGGTCAGGTCGGCGACGGTCCGAATGTCGTCTTCGTCGTCCGTGATGAGGACGGTCTCGATGCGATGAAGGCTCACGAGCGCTCCTGGGTTGGGTTGACCGGCGCCCCGAGCACGCGGGATGCCGGCCGCCGCTCGTCGCATCTCCCGCTTTCCTTGGACCTCACCTGGGGTCGCCGCGACCCCCCCGGGGGGTGGCGCGCACCCCCTTTGGCGAGAGCGGGCGGAGACGAGGCCGACCCATGTGCTTGCGCCAGCGCGTGAGTGGTGCGGCGCGGCCGTTGCTCTACGGCGGGCAGCAGGAGGTGGGTGTGAGCGTTCGGGTCCCCAATGAGAGCCTGGCCTTGCTGAGCGAGGCCTACCGTGCGCGCCTGGCGACGCGCGCTCGCGACGTGGTCGAGCTGCTGCAGCGCCTGGAGCTGGGCGACCCCGCGGCGAGCGCGGAGCTCCGCCACGCGGCGCACCGCCTGGCTGGCTCGGGCGGCACGCACGGGTTTCCCGAGATCACGCGGGCCGGTCGCGCCGTGGAGGAGGCGCACCAGGCGGACCTCTCCGCCCGCGGCGTGGAGCTGGTGCGCACCCTGCAGCGCGCCGGCGAGGCGCCCGAGCGGGTGCACCCGCACCTGGGCCCGGGCTCGGAGCGCTGGCGCGTCCCGCTGGGAGAGAGCCGGGGCCGCCTGCTCCTCGTGGAGGACGAGCCCGACACCGCCGCGCTGCTCGCGGGGCAGCTCCAGCAGGAGCGCTTCGAGGTGCTGCGCTACGCGGATGCCACCGCGGCGCTCGGCGCCTTCGGCCGCGGCGGCGTGAGCGTGTGCGTGCTCGACGTCCAGCTCGCCGGCGACGTGGACGGCTTCACGCTGCTGGCGCGGCTCCGGGCGTTCTCGCGCACGGTGCCGATCCTGATGCTCACCGCGCGTGAGCGCGAGGACGACGTGCTGCGCGCGTTCGAGCTGGGGGCCGACGACTACGTCACCAAGCCCTTCCGCCCGCGCGAGCTGGTGGCCCGGATCGAGCGCATGCTGCGCGGAGCCCGCCTGCGCGCCCGGATCGCCCCCGAGGCGCCCGGCGTGCTGCGCGGCGCCCTCGGCGGCGCGCGCCTGCGCGCCGTGGTCGAGATGCTCGCCCACGCCGGCCAGCACGGGCGCCTCTGGGTCCACGGCCACGAGGCCAGCGGCTACCTCGACATCGCCGCCGGCCGCCTGCTCGCGGCCCGCAGCGCGGACGAGCAGGACGATGCCGCCGCCCTGACCCTCCTCGCGGCGCGCGCCGGCGCCTTCGAGTTCGTCCCCGGCAGCGACGAGCTCGACACCCCACCCACAGGAACCCCGCTAGAAGTGCTCCTGGTCGAGCTCGCCGCCCGCTCCAGCGCGGAGC
>CAZMSZ010000061.1:23845-26414 GCA_964569055.1 uncultured Planctomycetota bacterium
CGAGCGACAGCACACACACTTTCGCCAAGGCGGTGCTCCCACCCGGAGCCCCGCCCCCGCATCTGCCCTCGCCGCTCCCCGAGGAGTGGGCGTCGAGCGACAGCACACACTCTTTCCGCCAAGGCGGTGCTCCCACCGGAGCCCCGCCCCATCATCTGCCCTCGCCCCTCCCCAAGGAGTGGCGCGCCCAGCGACAGCACACACATTTGTGCCAAGGCGGTGCTCCCAACCGGAGCCCCGCCCCCATCGGATCCTTCGGCTCCCCCCACAAGAGCTGGCGCCTACCCAGAGGAACCAGCCGAAGGATCCGAAGGATCCGCGCGCCACTTGTCCCTCTGCTCTTGAAAGCAGTCGCGGCACAGGCCGTGGGAGAACTGCGTGCTCGTGCGCTTGCTGATGTACTGATCCACCTTCTGCCAGTCGCCCGCCTCGTCGCGGACCTTGCTGCACCAGGCGCAGATCGTCAGCAGCCCGCCCAGCGCGGAGACCGCCTGCTGGAGCGCGAGCACCCGCTTGGCGACGCGCAGGCGCGCGCGCAGCAGCTCGATGTCGACCGGCTTGGTGACGAAGTCGTCTACGCCGGCGGCCATGGCCTCGAGCAGGTCGTCGCGCCCGGCGCGGGCGGTGACCATGACCACGTACGTGTAGCCCCTGGCGCGTGCCCGCAGGCGGCGGGTCAGCTCCAGACCGTCGACGCCTGGCATGCGCCAGTTCAGCAGGGCGAGCGGGATCTGGCCGCGCTCGAGCAGCTTCCAGGCCGCCTCGCCGTCGGTCGCGCAGGTGAGCTCGTCGCCGTCCGCCGCGAGCGTCACGCGGTAGAAGTCGAGCATGTCGGGGTCGTCGTCGGCGACGAGGATTCGCACGTCAGCCTCCGTTCGCTGCGAGCACCTGCGCGAGGGACTCGGCCAGCTCGCGCCCGGCGGGGTAGCGCTCGGCCGCCTCCTTGGCGAGGCAGCGGCGAATCACCGCGCGCAGCTCGGGCGGCGTCTCGGCCAGCTCGGGGACCGAGTCCTCGCGGATCGCCCGGGCCGCGTCGCGCAGGTTCTCGCCCGCGAACGGCGGCTTGCCGTCGATCAGCTCGAACAGGACGGCGCCGAGGGCGAACACGTCGGTCCACGGGCCGAGCTGGTCGCGGTTGCCGTCGAGGAGCTCGGGCGCCATGTAGCCGATCGTGCCGAGCGCGATCCCCGCCGAGGTCAGCTCGCCGTCGACGTCGCCGAGGTCCTTGGCCAGCCCGAAGTCGGACAGGAGCGGGCGGCCGTCTCCCTGCAGCAGGATGTTCTCGGGCTTGAGGTCGCGGTGAATGATCCCCTCGGCGTGGAGCCCGCCCAGCGTGCGCGCCACCTCCTCCACCAGCGCCGCCGCGCGGCGCCAAGGGAAGCGGCCCTGGCCCAGCAGCGCCGTCCGCAGCGAGCCGCCCTCGGCCATCTCCAGCACCAGGTACGGCCCGCGGCTGCAGCGACCGGCGTCGAGCAGCGCGACCACCCCCGGCCGCTCGGAGGTGCGCTCGAGCAGCTCCACCTCGCGCAGGTAGCGGGCCCCGCGGGCGCGGCGGCGGCGGAGCAGCTTGATCGCGACGGCGTGCCCCTCGGGGTCGACGGCGCGGTAGACCACGCCGGCCGAGCCCGCGCCGAGGCGCTGCTCCAGCTTGTAGCGCCCGATCCGGTCTTGATCGGCTGACTCCTCCTCCTGAGGCGGCGCGTGCACCCAGGCGATCTGCTTCAGCCGCTCGTACGCCTCGGGAGGGATCACCCAGGCAGGACCCCGAACAAGGCGCGCAGCTCCTCGCGCGCCTCCTGCTCGTTGCGGACGTCCTCACGCAGCCGCTCCAGCACCAGCTCCGCGAAGCGGCGCCGCGCGGCGACCAGGTCGTTCTTGACGTCGTGGGCCTTGATCCCGAGCCGCTCGGCGAGCTGCCCGTAGGTCGGGCGCGCGCCGCCCTCGGGCTCCACCTCGTAGGCCAAGAACACCTCGAGCCGTCGACGCGCGAGGGGGTTGCGCGACTCGTTGGCGAAGTCGGCCAGGGCCTGGTCGATCACGGTGGCGCGCCACTCGCGGTCGAACGGATCCTCGGGCGGCTCGCTCGCGATCCGCAGCTCGAGCGCCTCGATCTCGGCCGGGTCGAGCGGCACGTGGCGGTGACCCCCGCCGCGCTTGAGGCGGCGCGCGTCGCGGCGCGCGGTCTCCTCGAACCGCTCCAGCAGGCTGCGGAGCAGGTTGCGGAAGCGGCCGTCCTGCGGGTCCGCCACGAACCGCTCCAGCGTCCGCTTCTCGATCAAGCGGAGGAAGAAGGCCTGCGTCAGGTCCTCCGCCTCCTCGCGGGGGCGGCGGTGCATGACGCGGAGGGTGCGGTAGACCGGCCGCCAGTAGGCGGAGACCAGCTCGGCGAAGGCGTCGCGTCGCGTGCCCGAGCCGACGCGGCTCCCGGGGTCGACCACGCGCGCCACGAGCGACCAACGCGTGCGCGGGTAGGCGGCGCCCGACCCGTGCTCGCCGCTGCCGGTCCCGCCCGTTCGGGTGTAGAGCGTCGGCACGATCTCCTCCGACCCCGCCCGGAGTCTACCCGACG
>CAZMSZ010000062.1:0-6244 GCA_964569055.1 uncultured Planctomycetota bacterium
GGCAGCGCGCACGCTGTTTGAGCACGGCGCCCCCCCGCCCTCCTCCGGGTGCACCCGTCCCGCCCGCTCACGCCGAGCCGCGCCACCGGCCGCTCGCTCCTGTCTTCCCAACGCTTCCCATGCGCCCGACCACCCTTCCTGCTTTCCTGTTTTCCTGCTTTCCTGCCCTCTCTTCTGCTCTCGGACTGGCCTCCCCCTCCGCTGCGCCAAAGAGAGCGGCCAAGCGGAGCCGATCACGAGCCCGAGAGAGACCCGAGGAGCCGCCGCCGACCGTCCCGGTCTCTGCGACTCTGCGACTCTGCGTCTCTGCGCCTCTGCGTTCCCTTCTTCTTGCGCGAGGAGGAGGAGGAGCGCCTCCATGCGACAGCCTGCCGACCCTGACCCAAATCGGTCCTCGTTCAGTCCAAGCTCAGCTCCCGCCGGGCGACCTCGTGCGTCCACAGCACCCGCCCGGTCCGGTCGCGCGCCTCGAGGGCGAGCTTGCGGTCGGCTCGGGGGCCGTGCACGCGCAGGACCGCGAAGTTGTGCTCCTGCACCAGGGTGCCCGGCACGCGGCGCGGGTTGTCGTGCTCGGGGTGCTCCTCGTCGAAGCGGTGGACGCGCGAGGTCAGGGGCGAGCTGGTCAGCTCGTACAGCGGGTAGAGGCCCTCGCGGGGCGCGCGCAGCAGCTCGGTGTGGTGACGGTCGCCGCTGAGGAGCACCACCCCCTCGATCCGCGCGCTCGCCAGCCAGGCGAGCAGCGCGTCGGTGTCGGCGAAGCCGCGCAGGGACTCGTAGGGGCTGACCTCGTTCAGGACCTGGTTCCCCACCACGATCAGCTTGAACGCCGCGCGGGAGCTCGCGAGCCCAGCCTTCAGCCACTCGAGCTGGGCGAGCCCGAGCGCCAGCTTGTCGGGGCCCGCGGGCCAGTCGTTGGGGGCGCGGTGATAGCGGCAGTCGAGCAGGAACAGGTCGAGGTCCTCGAGCGTCACGCGCCGGAACACGCCGGGCGCGTCGGCGAGGCCGTAGCCGTGCGCCGGCCAGTAGCGCGCGAACGTGGCGAGGGCGGCCTGCTTGAAGGCGAACGCCCGATCCGAGTTGTTGGGGCCGAAGTCGTGGTCGTCCCAGATCGCGAGCTGCGGGGCCGCCGCGAGGAGCGGCGCGAGCTCGGGCAGGGCGCGGTCGCTCCGGTAGCGGCCGGCGATCCCGGCCGGGCCGTCGAGGTCGCCGCGCCGCAGATAGACGTTGTCGCCCAGCCAGATCATTGCGTCCGCCCCCTGCGCCGCCGCCGCCATGGCGCCGAAGATCGCGTATGGGGCGCGGTCCGCCGGGTCCGCCTCGTCCCAGGGCGCCCGCTCGAGGTACGCGCACGAGCCCGCGACCAGGGTGACGTCGGCCGGGTCGCCGCGCTCGGCGCGCCGGGTCGTGAACCGCAGGGGGTACGGCCGCGGGACGAGCGCGCCGTCGAGGTACAGCTCGTACGCGTAGCTCGTGGCGGGCGCGAGCGCCTCGAGCCACACGGTGAGCGCGTGCTGCTCGGCGGCGTCGGCGAGCAGGGCCGGCGTGAGCCGCGCCTCCTCGGGGCGGTCGAGCGGGTGATAGCGGAGCTGGACCGAGGCGGCCCGCGACGTCTGGACCCACACCGCGGCCGAGCGCGCGCCGACCGGGCCGAGCATGGGGCCGGCGTGGAGGGGCGAGGCGTCCTGCGCCGCGGCGACGAGCGGCGTGACCGCCGCGCTGAGGGCGAGGACCAGGGCGAGCGGGGTGCGGGTCATGGAGCCTCCCAGGGAGGCGAACCTTACCCTCTGGGCCCGCGGGCGGTCACGTCACCAGGAACTTGGAGCGCGCCTGCTGCCGCGAGTAGGTGCGCGTGATGTCGAGGAGGCCGCCCGCCGGCGCCTTGGCCTTGCGCCGCGCTCCCCGGGCCGGCGCCGCGGCCGCCTCCTCGTGGGGCGCGGGCGGCCGACCATGAGCGGCGAGCCAGCGCTGGCCGCGCGCGTAGAAGTCGTCGAACTCGTGCGGGCTCATGGCGCGCGCGAAGTAGGTGTCGCGCCGCACCGGGAGCAGGCGGCACAGCGGCTCGCCCCGCGCGATCTCCACCCGCTTCGCGCGCGGGTCGAGCTCGAGCACGCAGTGCCAGGGGTAGCTCGCCGGATACCAGTCGGTCTCGACCAGCGCCGACAGCGCGCGCCACGGGCGCTCGCGCGGCTGGTTGGGCAGGTCGGTCACCAGCAGGCACTCGTTGGGGTCGGTCCGCAGGTAGAGGAAGGTGCTGACCTTGACCTGGTGGCGGATCTCCTCGTACACGTGGTCGTCGATCCGGTGCGGCACGGTCTGGCCGCGCTCCCAGAACCAGGCGTAGTCCTGCACGAGCGGCCGCGCGGCGGCGTCCGGCGCGTCGGGCGGCGCCCAGGCGAAGTCGCTCTCGATCGTGACCGGCGCCTCGACCCGCCAGCCGGCGCGCCCGCGCACGAAGGCGAGGTCGAAGTTGGCGAGCACGTCGTAGCCGAACCCGTTCGCGGCGCGGATCGGCGGGCACTCCTCGGGCCAGCCCTTCCCGGCCCGGCGCTTGACGTACACGTCGCGCGCGGGCTGCGGGTCGAACAGCTCCTGCCGGAACTTGAAGAAGTGGATCACCGGGCCTCCTGCGCGGACGCGCGGCGGAGCGCGCGGCTCAAGGCAGCGTGGCCCCCGCCGAGCGTCGCCGCTCGAGCGACCTCAACACGGGCAGCAGCTTCGCACGGATCCCGGCGAGGTCGTCCTGCCGTCGCGCGGTCCGGAGCACCTCCTCGAGCGGCTCCACCAGGTCGGCCAGCCGCCGGTCGGCGCGCGCGGCGGCGACCGCCTCGGTCAAGCTCTCGCGCGCGGCGGGGAGGTCGCCGCAGCGGACGTGGACGTAGGCCAGGCGCAGCCACCAGCTCCGGTAGCCCTCCGGCTCGAAGCGACGCAAGAACAGCTCGAGCGCCGGGCGGACCTCGCGGTAGTAGGCGGCGAGCCCGGTCCGCCAGCAGGCCGCCCACGCGAACAGCGCGGCCTCGGGCCAGCGGGCATGGTGGGCCGGGATCAGCGGCGGGTCGGTCCGCGTCAGGTAGGCCGCGGCGTCCTCGAGCGCGCGCCGGTAGTAGGGCCGCTCCTGCGCCGGGTCGCGCAGGGCGAGCTCGTTGCAGGCCCGGGCCCGCTCGACGTAGACGTCGTGGTGGCTCGGGTCCTCCCGGGCGGCGGCGTCGAGGTCGACCAGCGCCTCAGCCGCGCGACCGCGCGCCAGCAGGGCGGTCGCCCGCTCGACGAGCAGCCGGCAGCGGCGAGGACCGATCAGCTCGGCCCGCGCGAGGCGCTCGTCGGCGAGCAGCTCGCTCGCCACCCGCACGCTCTCGGCGAACCCGTCGGCCTGCCGGAGCCGCTCGCACAGGAGCAGCCCCAGCTCGACTCGGGCGGCCGGGTCGGGCGCGAGCGCCAGCGCGCGCCGGGTGACGTGGAGGTAGCGCGTGACGCCGCCCAGCGGGTCGGCGCGGCTCGCGCTGGTGGCGCGCCCGAGGTTGTAGTGCCGCGCCACGGCGACCTGCACCACGAACTCGTCCGGCGCCAGCTTGGCGAGCGAGGGCGCGAGGCTGGAGATCGAGCGGGTGGGCTCGAGCGCGAAGGCGAGCCACCCGTCGAGCTCCCCGCGCGCCAGCGCCTGGGGCAGGCCGAGCGCCGCGAGCACCTCGACCAGCGCGACCACCTCGCCCACGTCGCCGGGCGGCGGCGCCTCGGCGCGCCCCAGCCGCTCGAAGCTGGCCGACCAGGCGCGCAGCGCGCCGCGCACGCCGTTCGCGAGCGCGGCGCTCGCCGCGTCCTCGGGAGGGGGAGCGGGCGCGGCGGCGAGCCGCTCCACGGCGCGCCAGCCCCTGCCGGCGCGCACCTCGTCGAGCGCCAGCCGCGCGGCCGCGCGGGCCCGCCAGCGCGCGAGCTCGGCCGCCCCGACGCCGCCCGCGCCGGCGAGGTCGAGGGCGCGCGCGGCGAGCGTGGCGTCGCCGCTGGTGACGGCCGCCACCGCGCCGCGCAGGGCGACGACCGCGAGCGCGCGCTCGGCCCCGGGGCGGGCCGCCAGCTCGCGCAGCGCCGCCTCGGCCTCGCCGGCTCGACCCGCCGCCAGCGCCCCCAGCGCCCCCAGCGCGTCGAGGCGGAGCTCCGCCCGCGCGAGCGCGGCCGGGGCGGCGACGCCGGCGGGCAGCCCGGCGCGCGCCGCCGCGCAGCGCGCCCGCAGCGCGGGCAGCTCGGCCGCCGCCTCGGCGAAGGAGGCCGGCCGCGCCGCGAGCTCCCAGCTCGCCCGGTCCAGCGCCGCCGCCGCCCCCCAGCGCGCCGCGTCGGCGACGCTGCGCGCCTCGTCCGCGCCGCGCGTTGGCGCGACGAGCGTCGTCGCGAGCAGCGCGGCGACCGCCAGGCCGAGCGCGACGGCCGCGCGGCGCGGCGCGCGCCGCCCCGCGCGCCGCGGCGGCGCCTCGACCCCGCTCGGGTCGTCCAGCGCCGCGGCGAGCGCGGCCGCGCTGGCGAAGCGCTGGGCCGGGTCCTTGGCCATGGCCCGCAGGCACACGGCCTCGAGCGAGGCGGGCACGTCCGGCGCGAGCTCACGCGGCGGGAGCGGGTCGTCGCGCAAGACCGCGCGGAGCACCCGGAACCGCGCCCCCTCGAACGGCGCGCGCCCGGTCAAGCTGGCGTAGAGCACCGCCCCCAGGCCGTAGACGTCGGTCCGCTCGTCGGCGGGCGCGCCGCGCGCCTGCTCGGGCGCCATGTAGCTCGGCGTCCCGAGCACGGCCCCGGTCCTGGTGAGGGTCTCCTCCCCCCGCACGCGCGCCAGGCCGAAGTCGACCAGCAGGGGCCGCCCGTCGCCCGCGAACAGCACGTTGGCCGGCTTGAGGTCGCGGTGGAGCACGCCGGCCGCGTGCACGTGGGCGAGCCCGCGCGCGAGGCACGCCACGCAGCGCGCCGCCTCGCGCGGGTCGAGCGGCCCCGCCTCGAGCCGCTCCGCGAGGTCCCCGCCGGGCGCGAGGTCCATGACCAGGAACAGCCGCTCGTCGTCCTCGCCGAGGTGGTGCACGGTGACCACGTTGGGGTGGGCGTCGACCCGCGCCTGCGCCTGCCCCTCGCGCCGGAAGCGCTCCGCGCGCGCCGGGTCGCCCCCCTTGGGGAACACCTTGAGCGCGTAGCGGGCGCCGGTGGTCGCGTGCTGGGCCAGCCACACCGTCCCCATGCCGCCCGACCCGAGCGGCTCGAGCAGCACGTAGTCCCCCAGCCGCTCCGCCGCGGAAGGGGCCGGGTCGACCAGCTCGGCGGTCACCGTCTCCGTCTCGGCGTCGTCCCTCTCCCAGCCGACGTGCACGGGAGGGGCGCTCCACCCGACCGCCGGCGCCGCCTCCGGCACGGCCCACCCGACCTGCGGCGCCGGCGCGGCCCACCCGACCTGCGGCGCTGGCGCGGCCGGCGGGGGAGGCGCCGGGTCGAGGCGGCCGAGCCAGGCGCCTGCCTCCTCGCGCGACAACAGACCACGCTCGGCGAGCACGGCCGCCAGCCCCAGCCCGCGCGCCCGCGCGGCCGCCAGGGCGTCCTGCAGCGCAGGCAGCTCGAGGCGCCGCTCGGCGTGGAGCAGCCGGGCGAGGTCCGCGTCGCGATCGCTCACGTGGGGAGCATGCCAGGCGGACGCGCTCACCGCCAACCGGGCGACCGAGCGGTGGCTCGGAGGCCGCTGGAGCGCCCACCGCTCGCCCTTGACGTTGGTGCTCTCAGTCGGTCGTCCGGCGCAAGCGCTCCAGGCATTCGACCTGCGTCCCGCCGCCCCGCGAGGGCTGTACCGGGCGCGGCTCGGCGCGCTCGAGCTCCTGCTGGTCGACACGCGCAACCTGGCGCGAGTGCCGGGGACGAGCTTCCTGCGCGCTTTCGACCACCGCCCCGGGGTCGCCGCGCGGAACCTGCGCGAGCTGTTCCATGACCCCGGCCTGAGCCGAGGCGTTAAGCTGGCGATCGGAGGAGCCGTCATGAAGGAACCGGCGCTCTGGGATCCTCGTGAGCACCGGCTCACTGCCGAGGAGCTCGTCGCCCTAGGTGAGGCGAGAGGTGCCGCGGCCATGCGGCGCGCGCTGGTGGCGGTGCTCGAGCGAGAGCTCGACCTCGTCCCGCGCGCCCTCTCGCGCGCGATCGAGGCCTGCCAGGACGTGACGCGGCTCGAGCGCGCGATGCGGCTCGCGCTCGACGCGCCGGACGCGGCTCGGATCAGCAAGGTCCTCTCCAC
>CAZMSZ010000062.1:6344-9747 GCA_964569055.1 uncultured Planctomycetota bacterium
TGCGGCTCGCGCTCGACGCGCCGGACGCGGCTCGGATCAGCAAGGTCCTCTCCACTCCGCGGCGCCGCCGCTCCCGCGGCTGAGTGAGCGGCGACCCCTGGGTCGGGCGCGAGGTCTCGGGCTGCCGGATCGAGCGGCTGCTCGGGCGCGGCGGCATGGGGGCGGTCTACCTGGCGCGGCGCGAGCGCGACGGGCTGCCCGTCGTCGTGAAGGTCCTCGCCCCCGAGCTCGCGCACCACGCCGACCTGCGCGCGCGGTTCGAGCGCGAGGCGCTCGCCCTGCAGAAGCTGCCGCCGCACCCGCACGTGGTGCGGGTCCACGCGGTCGCGCTCGGCGCGCAGCCGCACCTCGTCATGGAGTACGTCGACGGCCCCGCGCTCTCCCGGGCGATCGCCGAGCGCGGCCGCCTCGCGCCGGCGGACGCGGCGCGGATCGCGAAGGAGGTGGCGCTCGCGCTCGGCGCCCTGCACGCGCGCGGGGTCCTGCACCGCGACGTGAAGCCGGCCAACGTGCTCCTCGACCCCGGCGGCCGGGCGCGGCTGGTCGACCTCGGCCTGGCGAAGGACGTGTTCTCGAGCGGCCTCACCGAGCCGGGGCAGCTCCTGGGCACCGTCCACTACATGGCCCCCGAGCAGTGGAACGAGCAGCCGCTCGACCCGCGCTGCGACGTGTTCGCGCTGGGCGCCACGCTCTACCACGCGCTCGTCGGCCGCCCGCCCTTCCCGGGGCAGGACGCGGCCGAGGTGGCGGACCTCGCGACCGCGGGCGAGTACGCCCCGCCGCGCGCGCTCGCGCCCGAGGTGCCCCCCGCGCTCGAGGAGGTGGTGCACCTCTGCCTGGCGCCCGAGCAGGACCGCCGCTATCCGGACGCGCGCGCCTGCGCCGAGGACCTGGCGCGGGTGCTGCGCGGCCTCCCCGCGCGCGGACCGGCCCTGGCCTCCGGCGCGGTCCGCTTCGCGCTCCTGCCGGGAACGACCTACACCCTGGGGAGCGGCGCTGGGTGCGAGCTCCGCCTGCACGGGCCGGCGATCGCGGAGCGGCACGCGCAGCTGCGGCGCAAGGCCGAGGGGTACGTGCTCAAGGACCTGCAGAGCCCCGGGACGTTCGTCGAGGGCGAACCGGTCCGCGCGCCGCGCGCGCTCCGCGACGGCGACCGCGTCCGGGTGGGGCAGGTGGAGCTGCGCTTCGAGGAGCCGCTGCGCCGACCGCCGCCGCCGCCCCTCACCGCCGAGGTGCGTCGCGAGGTGGCGCCGGCGCCGGTGGTCGAGGCGCTGGCCGCGCTCGCGGACGGGCGCGCCCTGGCCGCGCTCCTCGAGCGCCTCGCCCCCGACCCGCTGGCGGACGCCCGCGCCGAGCGAGCCCTCACGCTCGCGGCCGGGCCCGCGGTCGCGCGCGAGGCGCTGGCCCGCCGCGCCCAGCTGCTGGCCGAGCGGCGCGCGCGGGCGCACGAGGCGTTGAGCGCGATCGCGGGCCGCGCGCCCGGCGCCGCGACCACGCCGGAGGCCTGGCTCGCCTGGTGGCTGACCGCGCGGCCCGACTACCCCGTGCAGCTCGGCGCCGCGCGGCCGCCGGGGGGGCTGCGGCTGCAGGCCGACGGCGAGCTCGAGCGGGTGCTCGAACCCGAGGGCGGGGGCGAATCGCCCTGGGGGGTGGTGCAGCTCGGCCGCGACCCTGGCCGCCACCTCGCGCTGCCGCACCCCTCGATCGCGCCGCTCCACGCCTCCCTGGTCCGCCTCCACGAGCGCGTGCTCCTCGTCGACGAGGGCGGCGGCGTGCGCGTCGGCGAGCGCGCGGTCGCGCTCGCGCTGCTCGGCCCCGGCGAGGTGGTGCAGCTCGGCGCGCTGCGGGTGAGCCTGGCCGTCCCGCCGGGCGCGCTCGAGCCGGTCCCGTGCGCGCTGGGCCTGCTGGCGCTCGACCTGCCCGCCTTCCTGGCGCTGGCCGACCTCGGGCACCCCGCCGTGCTGTCCGCGCTCGCGCGCGCCGCCGCGGGGCCGCCCGCGGAGCTGGTCGGCGGCGGCGCGCGGCTGTTCCCCGGCGACGCCGCGCGGGCCGCCGCGTTCGACGGGCGCGTGGCCGGCGCCTACGCCGAGCTGGCCGCGCGAGCCCGCCGCCTCCTCCCGGCCGCCCTGCCTCGCGTCGAGCCGGCGCGCTGGCTGGCGAGCCTCACCGCGCGCCGGGGCGAGCTCCCGCCGCAGGTCGCCCCGACGGGCTGGCCGCTCGACTGAGGGCGGCTCGCCCGGGCTCGCTCGACGTGCGCCGCCGGGGAAGGCACAATCGGGCCCTTCGGGGAGGAGTTTCATGAGCGAGTTCCACCTCGGCGACGCCCGCTGTCGGCTGCTCCGCCTCGTGCTCGCCCTCGACGACTTCACGCACGACGACTTCCTCGAGGCCTACCCCGACGCCTGCCTGCTGCAGGTGCCGGTCGAGGGCGCCTTCCCCGAGCTGGAGGGGAGCGCGCCGGCGCCGCTGGACACGCAGAAGGTCTCGCTCGAGGAGCTGACCGGGGCGCGCCGGAGCAAGCGCGTGGACGACGCCACGGTCCACTTCCTCACGGCGAAGGAGGACGACCGGCCCCTGCTGGTCGGCCGCGCCGAGGAGTGCGACATCGTGCTCGACGCCGCCGGCGTGTCGCGCAAGCACGCCGAGCTGCACAAGGCGCTCGGCCGCTGGCACGTGGTCGACCTCGAGTCGAACAACGGCACGTTCGTCGACAAGGAGCAGGTCGCGCCCGGGGTCCAGACCGCGCTCAAGGAGCGCTCGCAGGTCTGGTTCGCCTCCTATCGGGCGCTGTTCCTCTACTCCGAGGAGCTCTACAACCTGGCCAAGAACCTGAGGACGCGCGCCAAGTAGGCGCGGAGCGCCGCGAATTGGTTGGATGAGGGGCGAAGCGGAGGAGCGAGCATGACCCTGCGCCGCGTGGTCGTCACCGCCGCGCTCGCGGCCACCCTGGTGGGCGGCGGGTGCGTCCCGCGGGTGGACTACGAGCCGAACGCGCGCCTGGTGCAGCAGCTCGGGCCCGAGCGCGCGAAGGCGCGCTTCAACGAGGTGCTGGCCCGCGCCCTCCAGCCGCAGGTCGAGTCGGTCGACGTCGACGACGACGCGTTCGTGTGCCTGCTCCGCGCCGGCTGGCCGCTCGCGGCCCTGATCTCCGAGCGCGTCTACCACTTCCCCAACATCGCGCGCGTCGACCTGTACACCAACCACAAGGCGTTCTTGATCGACTACGGCGGCCGCGAGCTGGGCGTGTTCGTGTTCGGCAACCCGCTCGACGCGCAGGCGTTCGCGGACCTCGTGATGGCGTTCAAGAGCCACGGCGCGGCGGAGCGGCGGTAGGGCACGCGCCCTCGGCCAGCGGAGGCTGAGGATCGAGCGCAGAGAGCGCGAAGATCGCAGAGATCGGGGA
>CAZMSZ010000062.1:9847-26232 GCA_964569055.1 uncultured Planctomycetota bacterium
CGGCGGCCCCTCGTGAAGGTCTACGCCAGCACCACGGCCCGCCGCTCCTCCTGGTACAGCCTGAGCGCGAAGGCCCCGGCCGGGCGGGCGCGGTAGCCGTCGACCAGCGCGCGCAGGGTGGCCGGCATGGCGTCCTGGCCGGGCATGGCCTCGAAGCCGTACTCCGGCGGGAGGACGAGCGGGGCGAACAGCGCGGCGAAGGTCAGGTCGGCGGCCGTGAACCGATCGCCCACCAGGAACCGGCGCCCGTCGGCCAGGCGGGCCTCGACCTCCCCGAGGACCTCGTCGATCGCCGCGGCCGAGCGCTCCGCCCCGGCGGCGTCGATCCGCAGGAACCGGCGCATCAGCCGGCGGACCAGCGGGAGCGTCAGGCGCAGCGCGGCCGACTCGCGCAGCGACAGGCCGGCGGCCATGACCGGCCCGATCAGCGGGCTGTCGAGGACGTGGGCGTAGGCCAGCCGCCGGGCGTGCGGCCCGAGCCGCTCGTCGAACCGCTCCTCGAGCGACACCACCTCGGCCCGCGCGTCGGGGTCGTCGGGGTAGAGCCGGCGGGCCGGCTCGGCGCGCTCGTCGAGCCAGGCCAGGATGTCGCTCGAGTCCGCCAGGACCTCCCCCGTCGGGGTCACGAGCACCGGGACCGTCCGGCCGCCACCCGCGCGCTTGACCGCGAGGATGTGCCACACGGGGGCGTGCCGCTCCTCGCGGAACGGGACGCCGTGGCGCTCGAGCGCCCAGCGGGCCTTCTCGCAGTAGTGGCTGACGCCGATCGTGATGAAGCGGACGGTCCCCGTCATGACGGCTCTCCCGCCGGCGCGTCGACCGGCTGACCGCCGGTCGCGTGCTCCTCGTCGGCGCGCGCCCCGCGCAGGTCGTGACCGATGCTCAGGAGCAGCGGCACCACGAACAGGGTGAACAGGGTGCTGACGCACAGGCCGCCGACCATCACGGCCCCCAGCCCCTGGTAGAGCTCGGCCCCGGCCCCGCCGCCCATGGCGAGCGGGAACATGCCGGCCACCGTCGTGATCACGCTCATCAGGATCGGCCGCAGGCGCGACAGCGCCGACTCGGCCAGCGCGCGGCGAGGGGAGTAGCCCTCCTCCTCGAAGTTGTTCGCCTGGTGCACGATCAGGATCGCGTTGTTGACCACCAGCCCCGCCAGGATCACGAACCCGAGCATCGAGATCACGTCGAACGCCGCCTGGCCGTTCGAGAGGCTGCTCGCGAGCCGGATCCCGATCAGGCCGCCCGAGAGCGCGAGCGGGACGGTGACCAGGATCACCACCGGCGTGACCCAGCTGCGGAACAGCGACACCAGCAGCAGGTACACGATCAGGACCGACACGCCGAACCCGCTGGAGAGCGCGCGCAGGGTGGTGCGCAGCTTGTCGGCCGAGCCGCCGACCCGCAGGTTGAACGCGGGCCCGAGCTCGAGCGACATGGGCGCGAGGACGTCGCGCTCGACCTGCTCGACCACCGCCTCCAGTGGCGCGAGCGGGGCGATGTTCACCGTCAGCAGCACGTTGCGCTCGCGCTCGAGGTGGCGCACGCTCTCGGGGCCCGTCGTCTGGCGAATGTCGGCCACGCTCGCCAGCGCGACCTGCCGGCCGCCGGCCGCCACGAACCGCAGCGCCCCCAGCTCCTCGGGCGAGGAGACCAGGCTGGGCGGCGCCACCAGGCTCACGTCCACCTCGCGCCCGCCGTCGACCAGGGTCGAGAGCCGCCGGCCGGCGACGACGGTCTCGATCACCTCGCCGACCTGCGTCACGTCGAGCCCCAGCTCCTTGGCGCGCACCTCGTCGAGCGTCACCTGCAGCTCGGGGTTGCCGGTCACGAGCGAGCTGCGCACGAACTGCACGCCCTCGACCTGCATCAGCCGCTGCTGCAGCTGCGCGGCCGCGCTCTCGAGGGCCGCGAAGTCGGGGCCCGAGACCTCGACCTCGAACTGCTTGCCCGGGTCCTGGAACAGGCTGGCGCGGATCGGGACCACGTAGCGGAACCCGGCCAGCGAGGCCGCCGGGCCGAACAGGCTCTTGTGGAACGCGTCGAGCCCCTCGGCCGTGGCGAGCTCCTCCTTCAGGACCACCCCGCCGCCGTTGAAGCCGGGCGCGGCCACGCAGAACGTGCGGTCGGTGGCGGGCTGGCGCAGCAGGAACTCCTCGAGCGGCTTGAAGTTCTCGCGCGAGGCCTCGGGGCGGGTGCCGGGGATCGGCGAGGCGAAGAACATCACCAGGTTGCGGTTGCCGGTCGGCAGGTACTCCGCCGGCGGCGCCAGCCGCAGCGTCACGAGCGAGGCCGCGAGCACCAGGAGCACCAGGCCCAGCTTGAGCGGCAGGCGCCCCGGCCCGCCGCCGCCCAGCGTCGCGAGGAAGCGGGCGTAGGCGCGTCCGAGCGCGCCCAGCGGCGGCTCGCCCGTGGACACCTCGCTCGAGTCGCTCGCGTCCTCGCGCCGGAGCAGCATGGAGGCCAGCACCGGGACCACGGTCAGGGCCACCACCAGCGAGAGCGCCACGACCGAGGAGATCGTGAGCGCCATGTCGGTGAACAGCTGGCTCGCCTCGTCCTTCTCGATCAGGATCGGCACGAACACGGCCACCGTCGTCAGCGTGGAGGCGAGCACGCCGCCCCACACCTCCAGGCCGCCGTCGATCGCGGCGCGGAGGCGCCCCTTGCCCATCTCGAGGTGACGGTAGACGTTCTCGACCACCACGATCGCGTTGTCGACGGCCATGCCGCTGGCGAACGCGATCCCCGCCAGGCTGATCACGTTGAGCGTGCGCCCCGCCGCGAGCAGCACCAAGAACACGCCGGCCATGGAGATCGGGATCGAGAGCGACACCACCAGCACGCTGCGCGGGCTGCGCAGGAACAGCAGCAGCACCGCGATCGCCAGCCCCGACCCCGAGAGCAGGTTGTCGGTGACGAAGTCGAGGGCGGCCTCGATGTAGGTGGTCTCGCGGTAGACGGGCTGCATCTCGAGCGCCATGCCGCGCCGCGCGAACGCCTCGTTGAGGCGCACGATCTCGCGGTCGAGCGCCTCGATCAGGGTCACCACGTTGGACCCCACCTGCCGCCGCACGCCGATCGCCACTCCTTGCCGGCCGTTAAGGCTGACGAAGCTGGCCGCCTCGGCGTAGTCGTCGAGCACGCGCGCCACGTCGCCGAGGCGGACGCGCCCGAGGCTCGACTCGCGGACCACCAGCTCCTCGAGCCCGGCGACCTCGTGCGGCTTGCCGATCGTGCGCACCACGAGCTGGCGCGTGCGCGTCTCGACCGTCCCGCCGCGGACGTTGACGTTGCCCCGCACCAGCGCGGCCGCGACCTCGGCCGGCGACACGCCGTGGGCCACCAGCTTCTGCGGGTCGAGCAGCACCTTGATCTCACGCTCGGACCCGCCCACGACGAGCAGCGAGGAGACGCCCGGCACCCGCTCGAGCTGCGGCTGGATGTCGTCCTCCACCACCCGGCGCACGTAGTTCGCCGCGTAGCTGGAGGCGACCGCGATCCACATCACCGGCTGGTTCTCGTCCGAGCTGGCGATCTCGACCCGCGGCTCGTCCGCCTCCTCGGGCAGTCGCCCCACCCGGCTGAGCTTGTTGATCACGTCGATCACGGCCAGGCGCGTGTCGGTCCCGAGCTCGAACTCGAGCGTGATCGCGCTCCGCCCCGCGATCGAGTCGCTGGTCATCTCGACCAGGCCCTCGACCGACTGCAGCACCTCCTCGAGCTCGCGGGTGACCTGCTCCTCCACCTCGAGCGCGCCCGCGCCGCGGAACGGGGTCTCGACCCTGATCTGGGGCGTGTCGACCGTGGGCTTGAGCTGGACGGGGATCCGCTCCAGCGCGAGCGCGCTGAACAGGACGGTCAGGATCACCCCGACCGCGACGGTGTATGGGCGCTCGACGGCCGCGGCGACCGGGTTCACTGCGCCGCCTGCTCCTCGGCCACCACCGCGGCGGGCTCGCGCGGGTCCGGCGCCGGCTGGGGCGCGAGGGGAGCGCCGGGGAAGGCGAGGTCGACGCCCGTCACGACCACCTGGTCGCCGGCGGCGAGCTCGCCCTCGAGCGGAGCCACCGCCTTGCCGGCGCGGTCGGCGCCGAGCACGCGCACCGGCACGTAGGCCGCGATCAGCGGGGGCGGACCGGCGCCCGGGGCGGCCGCGCCCGCCTCGGTCGGCGCGTTGCTCCCTGCGGCCTGCGGCGGCGGCGGCACCGCGCGCACGACCACCAGCCCGTCCTGCGTGATGCGCACCGCGTCGGCGGGGACGACCAGCTGCCCGCGCAGCGGCGCGAGCTCGAGCTCGAGGCGCACGAACATGCCGGGGCGGAGCACCGCCGCCGCCTCGGCCGGGAGCGCGCGCCGCTCGAGGCGGACCAGGCCCGCGAAGTTCCGGCTCAGCTCGTCCGCGACCGGGACCTCCGCGCCGAGCTTCGCCTCGTGGCGGAAGCCCGGCAGCTCGTCCAGCGTGAGCACCACGCGCGGAGCGTCACCGAGGCGCGGCGCGTAGCGCGCCGGGATCGCCGCCTCCACTTCGAGCAGGTCGGGGTCGACGAGCTCGAACACGACCTCGCCCGGGGCGGCGTAGTCTCCGACCGAGACGAAGCGGCGCACCACCGCGCCGTCCCAGGGGGCGCGCAGCTGCGTCTTGGCCTGCTCGCGGCGCGCGAGCGCCAGCGCGGCCCGGGCGCGCTCGACCCCGGCCCGCGCGATCGCGACGTCCTCGGCGCGCGCGCCGGCCTCGGCCTCGGCCAGCCGCTCGCTCGCCGCCGCGGTGCGCGCGGCGGCGGCCTCCTCGGCGGAGCGCAGCCGGTCGAGGTCGGCCTGCGAGATCACGGCGCGCTCGAGCAGCGCGCGGCCGCGCTCGACCTCGAGCCGCGCGAGCGCCTGGTCGGCCCGCGCGATCTCGAGCTCGGCCGCCAGCCGCCGCTTCTCCTCGACCCGCGGGCCGGCCAGCATGCGCTCGAGCTCGCGCTGCGCCACGCGCAGCTCCGCCTCGCGGGTGAGCGCCGTCAGCGCCTGGTCGCGCCCGTCCAGGGTCGCGAGCACCTGCCCGCGCCGGACCGGGTCGCCGTCGGACACCGAGAGCGAGGAGACCACCCCGGCCACCTCGAACCCGACCTGCGCCCGGCGCACGGCGCGCAGGCTCCCGGTCAGCTCCACCGTGGGCGCCACGTCACGCAGCTCGACGGGCGCGAGCCGGACCGGGAGCACGAACCCGCGGCTCTGGCTCCCGCCGGGCTCCTCGTGCGGGCCGAACGCCAGCAGGCCGCCCGCGAGCGCCACCGCCACGGCGCCCGCCGCCAGCACGATCCAACCGGTCCGTCCCGTGGTCATGGGCTCCACCGTCCCCGCGAGGGGGGAAATGCTACGCGAGGGGCGCGAGACGCCCCAGCGGGAGCGCAAAGGCGGCGGGCCGCCTCAGCGCAGGCGCTCGGCGAACCGGCGGGCGTCGGGGTGGTCGATCGCGGCGGCGAGCTCGCGCGCCCGCGCCCGCTCGCCGGCGGCGAGCGCCGCCCGCGCGACCTCGAGCCCTGCCAGCGGGTCGTGCTCGACCACCGCGTCCGCCTCGGCCGCGACCTCGGCCCAGGCCTCGGCGGCCCGGCCGAGGCCGCTCAGCGCGCGGCACAGGGTGCCGAGCACCAGCGCCCGCTCGCGGCCCACCCTGACCTCGCTGCTCACGACCCCAGGCGCGCTCAGAGTCGCGCGCGCCTCGCGGATCAAGGGCAGCGCCTCCGCCGGACCGAGCCGCAGCAGCGTGAAGTTCGCCAGCGCCCGCTGGAGCCTGCCGACCTGCGCGGCCCGCTCGCCTGCTTCGAGCCGGTCCGTCCGGGTGCGGACGTCGTCGATTCCACGGCGCAGCGCGGCGAGCGCCTGGTCGTGCCGCCCGAACCGCCAGTGCACGGCGGCGACGTAGTAGTGCAGGTCGCCGCGCTTGTCCTGGCGCAGCTCGGGCGCGGCGAGGCCCGCCTCGCAGCACGCGATCTGCTCGCGCCCCAGCGGCTCGAGCTCCTCGGGCAGCGCGCCTTCCTGGGCGCGCGCGACCAACACGACGTCCAGCCGGCGGGCGGCTCGGGAGTACCCCTCCGCCACGTAGCGCGCGGCGAGGTCGGGCCCCAGCCCCGGATGGGTCACGGAGTCGACGATCGCGCGCCCGAGGCGGAGCTGCTCGGCGGTCGGCCGCCCCTCCCCCGCGACCTCGTCGTACAGGGCGCGGGCGAAGCGGGCCGCCCGGCTGCGGGGATGGCGCTCGCTGAACCAGTCCAGCTCCGCGGGTCGCACCACGAGCGCCAGCTGGGACGCCGTGAGCGCGCTGCCGCAGCGCAGGCAGGCCAGAGCCGCCAGGGTGGCCACCCGGGGGAACTCGCGGACCACCGTCACCAGGGTCACGGCCCGCGCCAGCTCCGCGATCAGCTCCGGCGCGAGCCGCCAGGTGGGGTCGACCTCGTACGCCAGGCGGCGGTCGAGCTCGAGCATGCGCCCCAGCAGCTCGAACGCGCTCCTGGTGCCGGGCCGCTCGCGCTCGAGCCGCCCGAACTCCGCCAGCGCCTCGGCGCAGCGCGCCGCGAGGGCCGCCCGCAGCAGGGCGGGGAGCGTGAGCCCCGCGGGCGGGTCCGTCGCGCCCGCCGCGGCGCGCGCGATCGACGCCAGCCGCCCGAGCAGGGCCGCCTCACGCCCCCGCGCCCAGGCCTCCTCGAGCGCGTGGACCCAGGCGGGGCCGCACGCCGCCAGGGCTCGCGCGCCCACGCGCGCCGGGGCGTCGGGGTCGAGCGTCCGGGCGGCGGCGAGCAGCGCCGCGCACGCCTCCTGCGCAGCGTCGGGCCGCGAGACCTCGGCCAGCTCGCTCAGCTCGCGGCTCGCGCGCCGCACGAGCCGCCGTTCGAACCACGCGCGCGCCTCACCCTCGAGGCCCAGCGCGGCCCGCTCGGCCCAGGCCCCGAGCGCGGCCGGCTCGAGCAGCTCGACCTCGAGCAGGCGCGCGGGCGAGAACCCCGGCTCGAGGGTCAGCGCCCGGGCGAGCCGCTCGCGGGCCTGCCGCTCCTCGCCCGCCGCCGCGAGCGCGACGGCGTCCGCGACCAGGGTCGCGGCGTGTCGACGCGTGGTCGCCGGCGCCAGGTCGCGGGCGCCCTCCGCGGCGAGCACGCGGCGGGCGGCCTGCGCCAGCGCGAGCGCGCGGGCGCGGCGCGCCTCCCCCGCGGCGGCGAGGCCGCGCAGCCCGGTCAGCGCGCGCTCGCGCGCCGCGAGCGCGGCGGCGAGGTCCGCCGCCGCCTCGCGGGGCGTCGCGCCCGCCAGGGCCGGGATCGCCTCGCGCTCGAGCGCCGCCTCGATCCGCGCCAGCTCGGCGGTCGCGCGGCCACGCCGCGTCCCGATCGCCAGCGCGCCCAGACCCAGGGCGAGCGTCAGGCCGGCGAGCGCGAGCGCGCGCGCGAGGCGGCGCCGGGGGCGGACGCTCGGCGCGCCGCGCCGCAGGCTCAGCAGGCGCCCTTCGACCGAGGCGAGGTCGGGGCGAGCGGCGGGGTCCTTGGCGAGCAGCTCGTGCACCAGCTCGTCGAGCGCCGCGAGGAGCGCGACGTCCTCCGTCGAGGCGGCCGCGGCCGCCCGGCGCTCGCGCACCCGTGGCGCGGGCGCGTGCACCACCGCGTGCAGCACCGCCAGGACCTGCGCGCCCGGGAACGGCGGCTCGCCGGTCAAGGCCGCGAACAGGAGCGCGCCCAGGCCGTAGGCGTCGGCCCGCTCGCCCGCCGGCTCGCCGCGCGCCTGCTCGGGCGCCATGCAGTTGGGCGTGCCGACCACGTCGCCCGAAGCCGTGAGGCGCAGCGAGGCGCCCTCGAGCCGCGCCACGCCGAAGTCCGCCAGGCGCGGCTCGCCGCGGTCGTCGAACAGCACGTTGGCCGGCTTCACGTCGCGGTGGAGCACGCCGTGGCGGTGCGCGTGTCGGAGCGCCTGCGTCAGCGACAGCGCCAGCTCGAGCGCCGCGCGCGGCCCGAGCGGGCCGCCCTGACGGAGGCGGTCCGCCAGGGTCCCGCCAGGCAGCAGGTCCTGCACCAGGTAGGGCGCCTCGCCGGTGAGGTCGGCGGCGTGCACCCGGACCACGTGCGGGTGGTCGAGCCGCGCCAGCAGCTCCGCCTCGCGCCCCAGGCGCAGGCGCGCCTCGCTCCCCGCCCCCGGGAGCAGGGTCTTGAGCGCGTAGCGGGCGCCGGTCGCCGGGTCGAGCGCCTCCCACACCGCCCCCATGCCGCCGCGGGCGAGCTCGCGCACCAGGACGTAGCGGCCGAGCCGCGCGCCGGACGCCGCGGCGGCTGTGGGGACGAGCTCGCCCGTCGGCTCCGAGCTCCGCGCCGCCTCGCGCAGCGCGTCCGCCAGGAGCGGCGGGGCGACCAGGCCGCGGGCCAGGAGGGTCAGCGCCAGCGAGGCCTCGGCGCCGGCGGCGCGCCGGGCGCCCGCCTCGGCCAGGGCGGCCTCGAGCACCTCGGGCGGGAGGGCGCCGCGCGCCGAGAGCGCCCGGGCGAGCGCGGCGTCGAGCGGCTCGCTCACGCCGCCCGCGCGCTCACCGCGAGCCTGCCGCCTCGGCCCGCGGCAGGTCCACGATCAGCCAGCGCCCCTCGACCTCCTCGAGCACGAACGCGAACCCGGGGGCGGTCGCGGGGGCCACCTGCACCCGCCCCTCGACGCCGGGTGACACGACGAGGTCGTCCTCGGCCACCGCCCCGGCGCCCACGCTCAGGCCGCGGGCCTGCAGCCACTCGGGGTCGCCGAGCCGCCCCAGCAGCACGTCCGCGAACGTGCGGCGCAGCCGGTGGTCGCGCGGGTCGCCGCCCGCCTCGCGGTAGAGCGCGGAGACGTCGAGCAGCGCGCCCGCCCCCTCGCGGTCGCCGCGCGCCAGCGCGCGCAGGAACGTGGCCAGGGCGGCCGCCGGCCCGGCCCGCTCGACCGGCGGGGCGGCGAGCGCGGGGTCGGCGAACCGGAGCCGCCCCGCGCCATGGCCCAAGCTGGTGCGCAGCTCGCGCGGCGCGCCGCCCGGGGCGCGGTCGCGGATCAGGGTCGAGCGCGCCGGCCCCTCGCTGCGCGCCAGGCGCAGCGCCGCCCGCTCGCCGTCGCCGGCGAGCGTCACGTTCAGCGCGTCCTCCACCGACAGGCGCCAGCTCGCGGGCGCGCCCGTCTCGAGGTCGAGCGCCCGCAGGCTGAGCCGCGCGCCCAGCGCGTCGGGGGCGAGCCGCGCCAGGCGCTCGCCGATCCCCAGCGGCGGGGTCAGCACGATCACGTCGGCCGGGACGTCCTCGAGCACCGTCCGGGTGGGCTGCGCGCTCCCCTGGCCGACGTAGCGCACCCAGCGCTCCTCTTCGCCCTCGCGCTCGCGCCGCAGCGTGACCCGCTCGCTCGACACGACCCCCTCGCCGCGCGGCTCCTCGGTCTCGAGCACGACCTCGAGCGCCGAGAGGTCGGACCGCACGTCGGCCCGAACCAGCAGCCGGACCGAGCCGAGCCCGGGGAGCTCGAGGGCGAGGCGGTCGTTGAGCCGGTAGATCGGCTGGCCGTCGCGCTCGAGGACGTCGGTCCGCAGCACCAGCGTGCCGATCGGCTCGCCCTCGCCGATCGCCGCGGACAGGCGCACGATCCCCGACAGCTCCGCGCGCGGGCCCGCCCGCCCCAGCTCGGCGCGCCAGGCCTCGCCCGCCGCGCGCGGGCTGTCCTGCGCGGCGGCCGGCAGGGCCGCGAGCAGGGCCAGGATCCCGACGAGACGGCCTGCGCGGCGCACGCGCGCGCCTACAGCAGCCGGGTGATCGCCCGCAGCGCGTTGGGCAGGTCGCGGGACTCGCCGTAGCAGAGCAGGTCGCGGCTGGTGGCGTCGAACACCTCGGGGAAGCGCTCGGCGGCGGTGGCCAGCTTCATGCCGCTGCGAGTCGCCGTGCGCAGCCCTTCGGCCACCTCCCCCAGCGGGCCGTGGTGGAAGTCGTGGGCCAGCTCGCCCAGCGCCTCGTCGCTCGAGAAGCCGCTCTCGACCATCAGGGCCCAGGTCTCGAAGAAGCGCTGGCGCGGCTCGAGGTCCCCCTCCACGCGGGCGCGCACCAGGCGGGCCAGCTTGGGCAGCACCACCGACAGGCAGCCCGAGCGGCGCGAGATCGTCAGCAGCGCCAACGAGCTGCGCGAGCAGAGCTGGGGGTAGTCGGCCAGGGTGGCCGCGAAGTCGTCTCCGCGCTTGGCGGCGGAGATCATGGCGTCGTACGCCTCGCACAGCGTCGCGTCGCGGCAGTCCTGACGCAGGTTCTCGAGCGAGTCGACGATCGGCCGCCCCAGCTCGATCAGGACCGAGAGGTTGTTCAGGAACCGCAGCTCCGCCGAATCCGCCGACATCCCCGCCTCCCGACGCCGCGCGCCTGGGACGCCGCGCGCCCGCCGGCGCGGCGGGCGGCGCGGCGCGCCTCGACTGAAGAGGTTGCGGGACGGAGCGGCTCGGGTCAAGCCCCCGGGCCAGGGGCGCCGCCCCGGGCCGCCTGGGCCCCGGCCGTCTCGCGGGCGAGGGTGGCGAGCATGGCCATCGAGCGCCCGCGCTGGCGCCACCAGCGCTCGCCGAGCAGCTCGTACACGTTGACGAACTCGGGCGGTGCGTCGAGCCAGGGCGTGTGCTCGGCGCTCCAGCGCACGGCCGGCTGGACCTCGTCGCGGCACGGCTCCCCGTCGAACTCGGTCAGCTCGGGCGCCTCGTTGATCGCGCGGCGCACCTCGCGCTCCTCGTCGGGGGTGCGGCAGGCCTCGAGCAGCCCGTAGAAGGGCAGCGCCCAGCGCGCGGGCGAGAGGCTCACGTCGAGCGCGAGGCCGCGCGCGGCGAGCCGCTCGCGCATGGCCTCCTCGAGCGCCGCGAACGCCTCGGCCCAGAACGCCTCGCCCAGGCCGTGCGCCGCCTCGAGCTCGAGCAGGCGGGGGTAGACCGCGGTCATGGCCTCGAACGGGAGCCGGCGCACGGGCGAGCGCTCGCCGTCGAACAGGGCGTCCATCAGGGCCAGCGCGCAGCCCACGTCGATGTCGTGGTGCGCGCGGCGGACCCGCTCGAAGTCGAACGGGCGGCCGAGGCTCTGCTCGAAGCGAATGTACGGCTCGGCCCGGAACCCGAGCTGGTTGTAGGTGAAGCGCCCCGCGTTGTGCCGGCGCAGCGCGCCGCGCTCCTTGAGGCGGGCGTAGGCGTGGCGGAGCAGCCGCGAGAAGAAGCGCCCGCGCTCGAGCGACCACTCGCTGAGCGCGTGGAGGTCGCGCAGGAAGCCGGGCTCGCGGAGCTCGCCGCAGAAGTAGGCGCGGGTGTAGACGTTCCAGTAGACGTGCAGGTCGCGGCGGTAGCGGACCAGGCTCAGCTCGTGCGAGGCGAAGGTCGGGTAGAGCCCCGAGACGGAGACCAAGAAGTGCTCGTAGACCAGCTCGAGCGTCCGCTCGTACAGGGCGAGCCGCTCGGCGTCGACCGGCTCCCCGGGGCGGTCGCGCGCCACGAGGTCGACCACGTACTCGCAGCCGAGCGCGATGAAGTCGATCCCGTTGCTGAAGAACGGGTCGACGAACCCCGCCGCGACCCCGATCGAGGCGACCCGGTCCGGGCTCAGGTAGCGCTCGGGCCGGAACGAGAACCGCTTGAGCTGGCCGTGGTCGACCGGGCGCGCGTCGGCGAGGAGGTCGCGCAGGCGGCGGTGGCGCGCGAAGAACGCCAGGAGCGAGGGCAGGTCGCTGGGGGCGTCGGTCAGGACCGTGTGGTCGTAGCCGAGCCCCACGCTGAGCAGGCCGCTCGCCTGCGGGATCAACCAGATCCAGTAGCCCTCGCCCATGAGGTGGTTGGTCGACAGGTAGCGGGGCGAGAACTGGAACCGATTCGAGCCGGGGCGCACCAGCTGGTCGAGCCGCTTGGCCCCCTCGAACCAGGCCCAGCAGGCGGAGTGGGTCAGCCGCTCCTCGGGGTGGAGGTTGCCCTGCGCGCGCCCGAGCAGCGAGCGGGTGCCGGTGGCGTCGATCAGCCAGCGCGCCTCGATCCGGCGCGCGCGCCCCTCCTGCTCGAACGTGACGGTGTGCGGCGCGCCGCCTCGCCCGGCGAGGGGCGTGAGCTGGCGCAGGTTCCAGCGGTGGTCCGCGCCGCTCGCCCCGTTGAGCTCGATCAACAGCCGCTCGAGCGTCTCGCGCTCGAGCTGGTAGGTCCGCCAGTAGGCGTAGGCCGCGGGGCCGTCCTCGGAGGCCTCGGCGAACGGCAGCGAGCAGGCCTCGTCGTCGAACCAGAACCGCAGCCCGTTCTTGGGGAGCTGCGAGCGGGCCAACAGCGGCCCGAGCTGGAGGCGGACGTTGAGGAAGTGGGCCCCGATCTCCACGGTCGACTCGCCCACCTTGCGCCGCGGCCCCTCGCCCTTGTCGAGCGTCACCACCCGCACCCCGGGCTGCTCCAGGGCCAGGAGCCGCGTCAAGGTCAGACCGGCCAGGCCGCCGCCCAGGATCGCCACGTCGAACCGCTCGGTCTCCATGCTCGTCCTCCGGGCGCGCCGCGCCCGCCGTGCGAGCCGGGAGTGTCTCCGGGCGGCGCGGCCGCGGGAAGGGCGAGGCGCGGGGCGCCGCACGGTCCATTCGCGGGGGTAGGATCGCGCGCCCGTGACCGGCCTGTTCCTGCGCGCGGCCATGGCCGCCATGATGCTCTGGGCGCGGCTCGAGCGCCGGGTGCTCCCCGTCTCCTGGCTGTACGCCATGGGGCGCGCCAGCGCGCGGACGATGTACCTGTGGCTCCCCTCCATGCGCCGCGCGCTGCACGCCAACGCCCGGCGGCTGCTCGGCCCCACCGCCGGCCACACCGCCCGCCAGCGCCTGGCGCTGGCGGTGCTCGAGAGCTACACGCGGTTCTTCGTGGAGCTCCTCACCGCGCCCAAGACCTACCCCGACCCCGCCGCGTTCCTGGCCCGCATGGTCGGGCGCGCCCACGGGGAGGCGGCGCGCGATCGCGGCAAGGGGGTGATCGCGGTCACGCTCCACATGGGCAACTTCGAGCTCGGCCCCATGCTGCTGCGCCAGCTCTCCGACCGGCCGGTGGCGATCGTGTACCGCAAGGACCCGTTCGGGCTGATCGAGGCCATGCGCTCGGAGCAGCGCGAGCAGCACGGCCTGGAGGAGATCGACACCGGCAACGCGCTGTTCGGGGTGCGCGCGCTCGACGTGCTGCGCCGCCGCGGGTTCCTGCTGGCGGCCGCGGACATCGGGTTCGAGGGGGGCGCGCAGCGCGGCAAGCGCTACCCGTTCCTGGGCGGTTGGGCGCGGTTCCTCGACTGGCCCGCCCGCCTCGCGGTCGCGAGCGGCGCGCCGATCGTGCCGAGCTTCGTGGTCCGCGACGCCGCCGGAGAGTATCGCGTCGAAATGTGCGAGGCGATCCTGCCCGAGGCCGAGGGCGACGCCGAGGCGATCATGCGCCGGCTGGTGGCCGCGTTCGAGGTCTACGCCCGCCGCTACCCCGAGCAGTGGCTGATCCTGCACCGCTACTGGGAGGACGAGGGTGCGCCGATCGCGTCCGCTTCGGGCGGGGTGGGGTAGCCTCGAAGCATGATCCGCCTGGCACTCGGGATCGTGCTCGCCTCCAGCCTCCTCGCGCCGCCCGCGCGCGCGCAGCCCGCTGAGGAGGCCGCCGACGCGCCGGCCCGTGCCGCGGTCGCGGCCGCCCTGGCGCGCGCCGAGCGCGAGGCGCTCCTCGGCGTGGAGCGTCTGACCTCGTCCGACGGGACGCACGCGACGTTCGAGGTGGCCGCGGAGGAGCCCGCCGACGAGGAGCAGCCCGCCGGCGTGTGGTGCCGGGTCACGTTCGAGCCCCCGGCCGACACCATGCGGGCCGAGACCACGCGGGTGGCCTGCCTGCTCGACGCCGAGGCGCGCCTGCGCCGCCTCACGGTCGAGGTCGTGCGCGGCAAGGAGCGCAGCTCCGTCGAGGGGCGCGTCGAGGGGGAGTCGCTCCACCTCGTGGTCGTCGAGCAGCGCGGCGAGGAGCGGACCGAACGGCGCGAGGAGCGGGCGTGGCGCGCGGACGCGCTCCCGTTCGCGGCGGTGGTGACCCTCCTGCCGCGCCTCGCCGCCCGGGGCCTGCTCGAGGGCCGGCTGCGCGGCGAGCTGTTCTACGAGGCGTCGCTGGCGTTCGAGCCGCTGGAGGCCGCGGTGGAGGCGGCCCCCGAGGGCGCGCGCGTCCACCTCGGCCCGCGCGAGCCCGACGCGGAGGGCCCGCCCCCGAGCACGCTCGACGTGGATCGGTCGGGCCGCCTGCGGGTGGCCCGCCTGTTCGGCGCGCTCGAGCTCCGCCCTGCGACGCCCCCCGCCGAGGCGCGCCCGGCCGACTGACCGGGCGGGACGCGCGCGCCGCCGCGGGTCGGACCCGCCCGCTCCGCCGGGGCGCGGCGGGCCAGGAGCGCGCAGGCGGCGCGTGGGCGAGGGCTTGCCCGACGGGCGCGCCGGTTGCTGCTCGCAGCAGCCAGGAGGCGTGAAGGACGTGATCCGGCGCCTGCTCGTGGCGACCGACTTCGGCGAGGGCTCGGCGGCGGCGGAGGCGCTGGCGCTCGAGGTGGCGCGCGCGCACGGCGCGAGCTGCGTGCTGCTGCACGCGATCGAGGCGATCGAGGGCGCGGCGGAGGGCGGGGGCGGCGAAGGCGACCTCGAGGGGTTCTTCGCCGACCTGCGGGCCCGGGCCGACCGGCTGCTCGCGGAGCGGGCCGCGCGGTTTCGCGAGGGCGGGGTGCCGTGCGAGTGCGAGGCCGAGGTCGGGCGGCGCTGGCAGGTGATCGTGGAGCGGGCCGAGGCGGAGCAGGTCGACCTGATCGTGCTCGGGTCGCGGCGCCCGCTCGAGGAGCCGGGCGGGCAACCGCACCTCGGGACCACGAGCCAGCAGGTGTTCTTCGCCGCCACGCGGCCGCTGCTGGTGGCGCGCGCCTAGCCGCGGCTCGCGGGATCGCGCCGGGGAGGAGGTGGAAAGTGCTCGAGGTGTTGTTCGCCGCCGCCGAAGCGCACCCGCTGGTCAAGACGGGCGGCCTCGGCGACGTGTGCGGCACGCTCCCGGGCGCCCTGCGGCGGCGCGGGCACGACGTGCGCCTGATCCTCCCCGCCTACCCGGCGGCCCGCGAGCGGGCGCGCGACCTGCGCGAGGTCGGCACGCTGAGCGCGCCGGGCGCCGTCGGCCCGCTTCGGCTCCTGACGGGTCGCCTCGAGGACTGCGACCTCTCGCTGCTGCTGGTCGACGCCCCGCGCCTGTTCGACCGCGCCGGCGGCCCCTACTGCGACCCGAGCGGGCGCGACTGGCCCGACAACGCGCTCCGGTTCGCGACCTTCGCGCGGGCCGTGGTCCAGGTGGCGCAGGGCGGGGCGGGGCTGCGCTGGCGGCCGCGCCTGGTCCACTGCCACGACTGGCACACCGGCCTGGTGCCCGCGCTGCTCGCGGGCGAGCGGCGCCGCCCGGCCACGGTGTTCACGATCCACAACCTGGCGTTCCAGGGGCTGTTCCCGCGCGAGACGCTCGAGTCGCTCGAGCTGCCGCCGCGGCTGTGGTCGACCGAGCAGGGGCTCGAGTTCCACGGGCAGCTCTCGTTCCTCAAGGGCGGCCTGGTGTTCGCGGACCGGCTCACCACGGTCAGCCCGAGCTACGCCGAGGAGATCTGCACGCCCGAGCAGGGCTGCGGCCTGGACGGCCTGCTGCGGGCCCGCCGCGACCGCCTGAGCGGGATCCTCAACGGCGCCGACTACGAGGCCTGGGACCCCAGCACCGACCCCCTGATCCGCCGGCGCTACTCGCGCGCGGCGCCGGGGCCCAAGGTCGAGAACAAGCGCGCCCTGCAGCAGAAGCTCGGCCTGCCGGTCGCGCCCGACGTCCCGCTCCTGGCCTGCATGGCGCGGCTGGTCGAGCAGAAGGGGATCGACCTGCTCCTCGCGGCGCTGCCGCGGCTGCTCGAGCAGCGGCTGCAGATCGTGGTCGTGGGCGAGGGCGACCCCGAGCTCGGCGCGGCCCTGCGCGCCGCGGCGGCGGCCCACCCCACCCGCCTCGCCGTCCACCTCGGCTACACCGAGGCCCTGGCGCACCAGGTCGAGGCGGGCGCCGACATGTTCCTCATGCCCTCGCGCTTCGAGCCCTGCGGCCTGACCCAGCTCTACAGCCTGCGCTACGGCACGGTGCCCGTGGTGCGCCGCACCGGCGGGCTCAAGGACACCGTGGTCGACGCCGACGCGGTCAGCCTCGGCCGCCGCACCGCGACCGGCTTCCAGTTCGAGACCGCCACCCCCGAGGCCCTGATCGATGGCGTCGAGCGCGCCCTGGCCTGCTTCGGCAACCGCCCCCTCTGGCGCCAGCTCGTCCGCTCGGGCATGGACCAGGACTTCAGCTGGGGCACCAGCGCCCGCGGCTACGAGGAGCTCTA
>CAZMSZ010000063.1:0-26181 GCA_964569055.1 uncultured Planctomycetota bacterium
CAGCGGGGGGGACTCTGGGGGGGCGGAGCCCCCCCAGAAACCACGCAGGTGGCAACTTTGCGAGCAGCCCGGCCAAGCGCAGCTCACGCTGTGGGGGCATACACGACCACGCCTCGCGAGGAACGAGCACGAGCACGAGCGCGAGCACGAGGATCAATGCGACAGCCTCGGAGGCGGACCCGGCGGAGCCCCCCAGAAAACCAAAACGGCGGGGGCACTTGCCCCCGCCGCTCCAGCTTCTCGCCTGCTCGTCCCGCCTACTGCGGCAGGCGCAGCGTGCGGCCGGCCACCAGGCCGTCGGGGCCGATCCCGTTGAGCTCGGCGATCTCCTTCCAGCGGGTGCCCTTGCCCAGCTCGCGGGCCGCGATCGAGTAGAGCGTGTCGCCCTTGACGACCACGTAGGTCCGCCCGCCCGCGGCGCTGGTCGCGACCGTCGTCGCGCCGCTCGTCGAGGGCGCGCTGGCGGCCACGCTGGTGGCCACGCTCCGGGCGATCCCGTCGTAGAGCAGCTTCATGCCCTGCCGAATGTTGTTGGGGTCGGGGATCCGGTCCTTGTTCTGGGCGTACAGCTCCTTCCAGCGGCCGCCGTCGCCGAACAGCTCGCGGGCGATGTCGCTCAGGGTCTGGCCGGCGCGCACGGTGTACTCCTGCGGCGGCTCGGGGTTGGCCAGCGGCGCGGGCGCGAGCGGCGTCGCCGGCGGCGTCACGGGCGCCGTCGGCTCGGGCACGACCGCGCCGCTCGGCGCGGGCGCCGTCGTCTCTGCCGGCGCGACCGGCGCGGCGATCGGCGCCCCGACCGGAGCGTTCGCCGGCTGCTCGAGCTCGGGTCCGCTCGGCGGCGCAGCCGGGTCGGCCCCCTCCGGGCCGTAGCTCCCCTCCAGCACGCGCTCGGGCGCGGCCTCACCAGCGGCCGCGCGCTGCTCGCGCGGCGGCTCGTACGTGACCGCGGCCAGCACGATCACCGCGAGCACGCCGACCGCCACGTACTTCCCCAGGTCCATGGTCCCCACCTCCCTCTCGTCTCTCGTCCCGCCTGCGCCCGTTTCGTCCTACGCGACGCGCCCCGCCAGCCGGGCCAGGCGCAGCGCCACGGCCCGCGCGGCGTCCGGCCGCGCCGAGGCCCGGGCACGCGCCCGGAACGCCTCGCTCCTCTCCTCTTGTCGGGCGATCGTGAGCGCTGTCCGCAGCGTCTCCGGCCCGAGCGCCGCCTCCTCCACGCACAGCCCCGCGCCGCTGGCGGCGAAGGCGCGCGCGTTGTGGCGCTGGTGGTCGCCCGCCGAGCCCGGCATGGGCACGGCGACGGCCGGCAACCCGGCGGCCGCGACCTCGGCCAGGGTCGCGCCGCCGGCGCGGACCACCGCCACGTCGGCCGCCAGGTACGCCAGGCCGACGTCGGCGAAGAACGGCTCCACCCGCGCGACCACGCCCGCCGCGCCGTAGGCCTCCTCGACCGCGCGCGCCGCCTCGACGTTGCCGGCGAGGTGCAGCACCGCGGCGCCGTCGGCCGCCAGCGCGGGCGCCGCCGCGATCGCCCAGCGGTTGAGCGCGCCCGCCCCCTGGCTGCCGCCCATGACGAGGAGCAGCGGCCCCGTCGCGGGGAGCCCGAGCGCGGCGCGCGCCTGCGCGCGGGTGAGCCCGGCCGGCAGGAGCGCGCGCGCGCCGACCGGCGTGCCGCAGCGCACGCGGGCGCAGGCGAGCGGCGTCTCCTCCCAGTGGACGAACGCCTCCTGCGCGATCCGCGCCAGGAGCGCGTTGGCTCGCCCCGGGACGGCGTTGGGCTCGAACAGCGCGACCGGCACGCCGAGCAGGCGCGCCGCGAGGGCCGGCCCGACGGAGGGGAACCCGCCCAGGCCCAGCACGACGTCGGGCGCGAACCCGCGCAGGCAGCGCGCGGCGCCCAGCAGGCCGCGGGCCTGGGCCCAGGCGAAGCGGAGCGCCCGGCGGGCGCCTCGCCAGGGCGCGGTGGGGAGGGCGACGTGGCGGTAGCCGGTGGGCTCGAGGATCCGCCGCTCGAGCGGCTTGTCGCTGCCGAGAAACAGGACCTCGCTCCCGGGCGCGAGCGCCTCGAGGGCGCGCGCGGCCGCGATCGCCGGGTACAGGTGCCCGCCCGTGCCGCCGCCCGCGAACACCACCCGCAGCGGCGCGAGCGGGGGCGCCTCCTCGGCGGGCGCGTGCGGCGCGCGGCGGATGGGCGGCGAAGGCGGGGCGATGGCGGTCATGCGGCCTCCCAGGCGTTCGCGGCGCGCGCGCCGCTGGCGAGCGGGTCGGGCTCCTCCTCCTCGACCTCGAGGATCGGGCCCGGGTCGCGGCCCTCGGCGGCGATCCGCGCCAGCAGCCCGGCGGCGCAGGCGGCCATCAGCAGCGACGAGCCGCCGAACGAGATGAACGGGAGCGCGATCCCCTTGGGCGGGACCGAGGCGGTGGCGACGGCGATGTTGAGCGCCGACTGGAGCGCGACGATCAAGGTCAGCCCCAGCGCCACCAGGAACGAGAACGCGTCGCGGGCGCGGTCGACGGCCCGCATGCCCTGCAGCAGGAGCGCCGCGAACGCGAGCACCACCAGCGCGGTCCCCACGAACCCGAGCTCCTCGCCGACCAGCGCGAAGATGTAGTCGGTGTGGACCTCCTGCAGGAACGAGAGCTTCTGCTGCCCGGCGCCGAGCCCCTTGCCGAGCGGCCCGCCCGAGCCGATCGCGATCAGCGACTGGCGCGGCTGGAAGCCGGCGCCCATGGGGTCGAGGGTGGGGTCGAGGAAGCTGGCGATCCGGCGCTTGACGTAGTCGAGCCGGGTGAACGCGAACACGGCGGCCAGCAGCACGCCGGGCGTGGCCAGCGCGAGCAGGTGGCGCAGCCGGGCGCCCGCGGCGATCAGGAGCGCGCCGCTGACCGCGCTCAGGAGCGCGGCCGTGCCCATGTCGGGCTCGATCACGACCAGCCCGATCACCAGGCCGATCACGGCCACGCCGGGGAGGAGCCCGCGCAGGGTGCGGATCGCGTCGCCCTGCCGGGCCGCCCAGGCGGCGACGAACACGGTCAGCGCGATCTTGGCGACCTCGGAGGGCTGGCCGTTGAGCGGGCCGATCCGGACCCAGCGTCGCGCGCCGTTGATCCGTCGGCCCACGCCGGGGACGAGCACCGCCACGAGCAGCGCCAGGGCCAGCAGCAGGATCCAGCCGGAGTGGCGCCGCAGCCCCTCCAGGTCGGTGGTGCGGGCGAGGACGAACACGCCGGTCCCGAGCGCGACCCACAGGAGCTGCCGGCGCAAGAACCGCGTGGCGTCGTGCGCGTCGAGCCCGCTGCTGGCGGCGGTGGAGCTGAACACCAACACCACCCCCAACGCGGCCAGGCCGGCGATCAGGAGCGTGATCGCGGCCGAGGTGCGCGCGGCGACGGGGTCGGCCTCGCGGCGGAGCGCGAGGCTGTCGAACAGGCTCACCGGCCCAGCCCCGCCAGCGCGAGCAGGCCGAGCAGGAGCGCCGCGGTGTGGAAGCGCGACACCACCAGGGTCTCGCTCCAGCCCTTGAACTCGAAGTGGTGGTGGAGCGGGGCGCAGCGGAGCACGCGCTTGCCGGTGAGCTTGAAGCTGCCGACCTGCGCCATGACCGAGAGCGCCTCGGCCACGAACACCCCGCCCACCAGCGCCAGCAGCAGCTCCTGGCGGGTCAGCAGCGCGGCGACCGCCAGCACGCCGCCGAGCGGGAGCGAGCCGGTGTCGCCCATGAAGATCCGGGCGGGGTGGCGGTTCATGGCGAGGAACGCGACCAGGCCGCCCGCGATCGCGCCGAGCGCGACGGCGACCTCGCCCGCGCCGGGCGCGTACGGGATCCCGAGGGTCGCCGCCGGGCCGGGCGCCCCCGCGACCGCCGCGATCGCGGCGTAGACGGCGAACGCCACCAGGGCGCACCCGCCCGCCAGGCCGTCGAGGCCGTCGGTCAGGTTGACGGCGTTGCTCGAGCCGGTCACGAGGAACGCGCTGAGGAGCACCAGCCCCACCCCGCCGATCGCGAGCTCCCAGCCCACGAGCGGCACCACCAGCGTGGTCCGCGCGGCGAGGTCGGGCCCGCCCCAGCCGAAGTGGGCGCGGGCCAGGAGGAACCCGCCCATCGCCAGGCCGAGCGCCACCTGCCCCACCAGCTTCTGGCGGGGGGTCAGGCCCTGGGTGCGGCGGGCGCCGAAGGTCTTGGTCACGTCGTCGACGAAGCCCAGGCTCCCCAGGCCGAGCAGGGTGGCGATCAGGAGCCACGGCTCGGCCACGTCCCAGCGGGAGAACAGGACGATCGCCGCCACGCTCGCCGCGAGCACGCCGATCCCGCCCACGATCGGGGTGCGGCGCTTGGCGGCGTGCAGGGCGTTGAGCGTGTCGGAGTCGGACTTGCCCTCGCGGTCGCCGAACTGGCGCGCGCGCGCGGCGCGCTCCAGCCAGGGCAGCAGGATCGCCGCGAGCGCCAGGGCGGTCGCGCCCGCGCAGCCCGCGCGGAACAGGGTCCCAGGCAGCGCCCCCGGCGCCACGGCCTCGCACAGCTCCGCGAACATGCCCTCTCCTCCCGGGGGACGCCCGCTAGGCCGCCGCCCGCCCCCCCGCCTCCAAGCGCTCCGCCGTCGCGCGCACCGCCTCCTCGAGGCGATAGGCGCGCGAGGCCTTGAACCACACCGCGTCCCCGGCGCTCAGCGTCCCGAGCGCCGCGGCGACGCCCGCCGCGTCGGCGACCTCGCTCACGGCGGCCAGCCCGGCCGCGCGGGCCCCCTCCGCCAGCGCGCGCGCCTCCTCGCCCACCGCGACCAGGCGGCGCACGCCGACCCGCGCCAGCTCGGCGCCGATCGCGCGGTGGAGGGCGGGCGCCTCGGCGCCCAGCTCGCGCATGCCCCCCAGCACCGCGACCCGCCGCGCGGACGAGCCGACCGCGGCGAAGCTCGCCAGCGAGGCGCGCACGCTGGTGGGGTTGGCGTTGTAGGCGTCGTCGATCAGGGTCACGCCGGCCACCTCACGCACCGCCCAGCGCCCCGGCGGCGCGGCGAACCGCGCCAGCGCGGCGCCGGCCGCGGCCGGCTCCACGCCGAGCCGCGCGGCCGCGGCGAGGGCCAGCAGCACGTCGAGCGCGAACGCGCGCCCGGGCTGCGGGAGCTCGAGGACCAGGTCGGGGGAGCGGGCGCACGAGACGGTCAGGCGCGAGCGCGCGCCGGCGCCCGCGAGCTCGCCCCGCCAGGCGGCTGCCGCCGCGGGCGCCTCGCCCCCGCCCAGCCCGCAGGCGCTGACCGCGACGCCCGCCGCGGCGCGAGCCGCCGCGGCCGCGCGCAGGCGCGGGTCGTCCGTGTTCAGCACGGCCGCGCCGCCGGGCGCGAGGTGGTCGAGCAGCGAGAGCTTCTCGCGCGCGACGCCCTCGACGCCGCCCAGCCCGCCGAGGTGGGCCGCGCCGATGCAGGTGATCACCGCCACGTCCGGCCGCGCCACGGCCGCCAGGGTCGCGATCTCGCCCGGCGCGCTGGTGCCGACCTCCAGGACCACGACCTCGGTCGCCCGGTCGGCGGTGAGGAGCGTGAGCGGCACGCCGACCGCGTTGTTGAAGCTCTTGGGCGCGGCCACCGTCCGCCGGCGCGCGCCGAGCATGGCGGCCAGCAGCTCCTTGGTGGTCGTCTTGCCGGCCGAGCCGGTGACCGCGACCACGGGCACGCCGAGCTCGCGGCGCCAGCAGCCGGCGAGCGCGAGCAGCGCCCGGCCCGGGTCGTCCACCCGCAGCAGCGCGCGTCCGCTCGGCGCGTCCCCCGCGAAGCCGGGCCCGACCACGCAGGCCGACGCCCCGCGCGCGAACGCCGCGGGGACGAAGGCCGCCCCGTCGAACCGCTCGCCGCGCAGCGCGAAGTAGACCTCGCCTGGGCGCAGCGTGCGCGTGTCGGTCGAGACGCCGGTCGCCCCGGGCGCGCCCGGCGCCTTCGCGCCGATGCTCCGCGCCACCCAGTCGAGAGAGAACCGCTCCACACCGCCTCCGGCCCTCTCCCTCTTCGGTCGGCGGCTGGGACAGCTTTACGGACGGCCTGGCGTGCCCGGCGGGCGGCGAGGCGCAGACGGCGTCGCCGACGACGATCAACCGGCGCGTCCTACGCCACGCCGGCCACGTTCTCCTCGAGCCAGCGGTTGATGTCGGCCGACTCGTACATCGCCTTGCCGTCGATGAACAGGCAGGGCACCTGGCGCATACCGCCGCGCTGGATCAGCTCCTGGTTGGCGCCCGGCTCGCGCGTGGTGTCGCGCATTCGGATCCCCTCCTCGAGCCCGAGCTGGCGGATCTTGCCGAGCACTCGCACGCAGAAGGGGCAGCTGTCGAACTTGAACAGCTCGAGGTCGACCTCGCGCCCGTCCTTGAGCTTGACCATCACGTCCTCCTCGGCGCCGCGGCCGCGGGCCGTCGCCTCGATGCTACGTCCTGGCGCCGCCGAGTTGGGTGCTGGCGCGCCTCGGATCGCCCGGTGGGGGTCGGCGCGACCCCTCCCCCGCGCGGTTCTCCGGGGAGGGTTTCGGGCGGTGACCTCGCCGCGGTATGACAAGGACAGCACCAGGAGGTGCCGTGGCGCGGATCGCCCTCGCCGAGGACAACGAGCACCTGCGCAAGCTCCTGACGACCCTGCTCGGGCTCAAGGGGCACGAGGTGGTGGCGTTCGACAACGGCGAGACGGCGCTCGAGGCCGTGCTCGCCGGCGACCCGCCCTTCGAGCTGGTGCTGTCGGACGTCAACATGCCCCGCCTCGACGGGCTCGAGCTGTGCCGGCGGCTGCGCGCGCGGTTCGAGAAGGACGAGCTGCCGGTGATCCTGCTCTCGGTGCTCGGGAGCGAGGACGACATCCTCGACGGGTTCGACGCGGGCGCGAGCGACTACCTGGTCAAGCCGTTCTCGACCAAGGTCGTGCAGGCCAAGATCTCGCTCTACCTGCAGCGGCGCGCCACGCGCTCGCACGCGCGCCGGGGGCTCGGCCCGCTGGTCGAGGACCCGCGCGCGCTGCCGACCCCGTTCGACAAGTACGAGCTGCTGCAGCGCCTCGGCGACGGCTCGTACGGCGTGGTCTACCGGGCCCGCCGCGACCACGACGGGCTCGAGGTCGCGCTCAAGCTGCTCGCGCGCGAAGTGAGCGACGACCGCGAGAAGCTCTCGCGCTACTTCCGCGAGGTCGCCGTGCTCTCGGCCCTCGACGACCCGCACGTGGTCCGGTTCGTCGACTCGGGCTACGAGCGCGAGCGCTACTTCCTCGCCATGGAGCTGATCGAGGGCGAGACCGCCCTCGCGCGGCTGCGCCGCGCGCGCGGCCCGCTGCCGCCCCCCGAGGTGGCGCGGATCGGGGCCGGGGTCGCCCGCGCGCTCGGCGCGCTCGCGCAGCACGACCTCGTGCACCGCGACGTGAAGCCGGCCAACGTCGTGCTCCGCGCCGACGGCTCGGCGGTGCTGATCGACTTCGGCCTGGCCAAGGGGCGCGGCGAGCAGGGGCTGACGGAGGCGGACGAGTTCCTGGGCACCGCGGAGTACATCGCGCCCGAGGTGATCTCGGGCGAGCGCGAGTCGATCCGCAGCGACATGTTCTCGCTGGGGGTCATGCTGTACGAGCTCGCCACCGACGTGGCCCCGTTCCACGCCAGCTCGACCTACGACGTGCTGATGCGGATCGCCTCCTGCGAGCCGGCGCGCCCGACCGCCAGCGTGAACCCCGCGGTGCCCGTGCAGCTCTCCAGCCTGATCGCGGCGCTCATGGAGCCCGACCCCGACCGCCGGCTGGTCGCGCCCGACATCGCCGCGCACCGGCTCGACGCGCTCGCCTGAGGCGCGCCGCTCGCTCGACGTGAATGCCCCTTTCCTTGCCCTTGCCCTTGCCCTTGCCCGGCTCTCTGCTGCCGCTGGTTGGCAGGACCGCCTTGGCGAGGGCGGGCAAGGGCAAGGGCAGGGAGCTCGATCGCTTCACGCGGGCAGCGCGCTGAGGCGCGCTACCTGAGGTAGCTCGCCACGATCCGCTCCAGCGCGCCCACGTCGGGGAACCGCTCGCGCGGGTGCTTGGCGAGCGCGCGGTGCACCGCCTCGAGGAGCGGCCGCGGCACGTCGGGCCGCAGCTCGCCGAGGGGGGTCGGCGGCGCGGCGGCGTGCAGCTCCCAGAACCCGCGCGGCGTCTTGGACGAGAACGGCAGCTTGCCGGTGAGCAGCTTGTAGAGCAGGAGCGCCGCGAGGTACTGATCGGCCGCGGCGCCGGCCGGCTCGCGCCGCGCCTGCTCGGGCGAGACGTAGCGCGGGTCGAGCCGCTCGGTCAGGGCGTCGCCGAGGCACGGGGCGACCCCGGCGTCGACCACCTTGGCGGCCGAGCCGCGCCCGACGAGCACCCGCGAGGGCTTGAGGTCGAGGTGGACCAGGCCGGAGCGGTGCGCGGCCGCGAGCCCGTTGAGCGCCCCCGCCGTGAGCAGGCAGGCCCGCCGCAGCGGGAGGGGCGCCTCGGACGCGATCACCTGGTTGAGGTTGGGTCCGCGCACCGCCTCGGTGGCGACGAACACCAGCCCCTCCGCCTCGCCCGCCTCGTAGACCTCGACGAGGTGCCGGCTGCGCGCGCCCCGCAGCGCCTCGGCTGCGGCGAGGAACGGCGCCGCGGTGTGCGGCGTGGTGAGCTCGGGCCGCAGCACCTTCACCACCGCCTCGCGCCGCTCGCCCGCGCGCGCGCGCGCGCCGAAGGCCCACACGAAGGGGCCGTCCCCCAGCGCCTGCTCGAGGTCCCACCCGGCGAGGGCGCGCCCCTCCAGCTCCGCGGGGTCGCGCAGGGGCGGCGGCGCCGAGCCGGGCGGCGGCCCGGCGGCGACCCGGCTGGCCGAGGCGCGGATCGTCGGGCGCGGGCTGGCCGCCTCGGCCGCCAGCCGAGTCAGGCGCGCCCGGCGCTGCTCGAGGTCGGGCGGGGCGAGCGACGGGTCGGCGAAGCGGTCGAGCACGGCCAGGGCCGCGTCGTAGCGCTCGAGCCGCTCGAGGCACTCGGCGAACATGAGGTTGGGCGCCACGTCGTCAGGCTCCTCCACCTCGGCGTAGGTCCCGTCGGCCAGCGCCTCGGCCGCCTGCGCCCAGCGCCCCGCGGCGAACTGCAGCTCGCCCGTGAGCGCGCGCGCCGCGCGCCAGCGCTCCTCGCCCTCCTCCTCGCGCACGCGCGACAGCAGGTCGAGCGCCTCCTCGCGCCGCCCCAGCTCCTTGAGCGCGCGCGCCGCCCCGAGGGCGTCGCCGAGCTGCTCGCGCAGCTCGGCCAGCGCGGCGAAGTCCTGGGCGCGCTCCGCCGCGTCGGCCGCCTCGGGCAGCAGCCCGAGCTCGCGGTAGACGCGCGCCGCGTCGGCGTGGGCGCCGCCCTCGTCGTAGAGGAAGGCCGCGAGCTGCCGGTTCCCCGCCCGCTCGGCGCAGGCCGCCCCCTCCGCCTGCCGCCCCGCGCGCGCGAACAGCTGCGCGGCCTGCGGGTCGTCGCCGAGGTCGCGCGCCAGCTCGGCGGCGGCGCCCACCTCGCCCAGCCGCAGCAGCAGGTCGATCCCCTTGGGCTCGCGCCGCTCCCGCAGCGCGTGGGCGGCCTCGGTCGCGAGCTCCGCCAGCCGCCCGGCCGGGCGCTTGCCCTGCGGGAGGGCGGCCAGCGCGCAGCGCGCCTGGCCCTTCACGTCGCCCGCCTGCGCGAACAGCTCGGCCGCCTCGGCGAAGTCGCCCGCGCGCTCGCGCCAGCGGCCCGCCGCGGCGAGGTCGCCGAGCTCGGTGTGGAGCGCCGCGACCCGGCGCGCGAGCGCGAACTTCGCCTCCTCGAGCGGCACCTGCTGGCCCGACGCCACCCAGCAGTCGTGCGTGCTCTGGCGCTCGTAGCCGCGCTCGAGCTCCACGGCGGCCTCCGCGCGGCGCTCGGCGGCCTCGAGCAGCTTGGCCGCCTCGAAGTGGCGCCCGCCGCGGCGGTGGGCCTCGATCGCCTCGTCGAGGTGACCGCGCGCCGCCAGGAGCTCGGCCGCCTCGGGCGAGGCGTCGCCCAGGCGGGCCGCGTGGAGCACCGCCTCGACCGACCCCGAGGACTTGAACGCGGTGAGCGCCTCGCGGTCGCGCCCGGCCGCGAGCAGCGCGCGCCCTTGCTCCTCGAACAGGCCGGCGGCCGCGTACATTTCGGCCGCCAGGAGCGGCATGCCGTGGGCCAGCAGCAGGTCGGCCCCCTTCCGCCGCTTGCCCAGGAGCTCGTACGTGCGGGCGGCCTCCTGGATCTTGCCCTGGCTGAGGTGGACCAGCGCCTGGCGCCGCAGCCACAGCCGGCCGAGCAGCCCCAGCCGCCACAGCCGGGCCAGGAGCAGGTCGCTCAGCAGGAACACCAGCCCGAACGACCAGGGGATCGCGATCCACCAGCGGTCGAGCGCGTCGCGCAGCGCGTGGAGCCCGCGGAACGCGCCCAGGCCGAGCGGGTGCAGGTGACGCTTCCAGTCGGTCGCGCGGTCGAGGGCCAGGCGGACGAACACGTCCTGCTGCTCGGCCAGCGGGTCGAACCCGCGGGCGCGCATCCAGCGGTCCCACAGGTGCGCGGCCGCCACGAACACCAGCAGCGCGACCAGCGCGTCGAGCAGCAGGCTGCGCGGGACGCGGGGGAGCGGCCGTGGGCCCGCGGGCGGGGCGGCCTCGGGGGCGGCGGCGCCGCCGCTGGGTGCCTCGTCGCGCAGCGCGGGCGCCGAGGCCGCCAGGACCAGCTCCGCGCGCTGGGCGGGGAGCGGCGCCGCGAGCGGGCCGCTCGGCGCGGGCGCGTCGCGCGTCCGCTCGAGCAAGGGCGGGAGCGCCGCGGTCGCGCCGAGCCCGGCGCCGCCCGGTGAGCGCGCCCCGGCGGCCCGCCTGGGGGCGCCGCGCACGATCTGCAAGGGCGCCTCCTCGAGCCCGTCGAGGAGCGCGCGGGCCTTGGCCGCGTTCTTGGGCCGCTGCTTGGGCGTCTTCGCCATCAAGGTCTGCACGGCGCGCGCGAGCTGGGGGGGCGCGTCCGGGAGGACCTGGCGCAGGTCGGGCACCTCGGCGTGCATGTGCTTCTGCAGGATCTGCAGCGGGGTCGAACCGTCGAACGGCGGATCGCCCGTGACGAGGTGGTACAGCAGCGCCCCGGCGGCGTAGAGGTCGGTCTGCGGCGAGACGCCCTTGCCGTCGACCTGCTCGGGGGCCATGTAGTACGGCGTCCCGAGGATCGACCCGGTGGTGGTCACGTCGTGCTCGGCGATCCCGTCGCCGCGGGCGAGGTTGAAGTCGCCCAGCCGGACGCGTCCGTCGCGCGTGAGCAGGACGTTCCCCGGCTTCACGTCGCGGTGGACGATCCCCTTCTCGTGGATCGCCCCCAGCCCGTGGAGGAGGGCCCGCAGCACGTACACCGCCTCGGGGACGGGCAGCCGCTCGCGCCGCTTGAGCTGGCGGTCGAGGGAGCCGCCGTCGAGGAACTCGAGCGCCAGGTAGATGTACTCGTCGGTCTCACCCGAGGCGACGCAGCGGACCACGTTGGGATGGTCGAGCTCGCGGAGCAGCTCGGCCTCGCGGCGGAAGCGCGAGACCGAGGCCGGCGCCACGACCTCGGGACGGATCACCTTGATCGCCGCCCGCTCGCCGCCGCGGCGCCCCTCGTAGACGCTGCCGGTCGCGCCCTGACCGATCTTGATCAGCAGGCGCCAGCCGTCGAGCGTCGAGTCGAGCAGCTCGTCCCTCATGCGGACCGTCGTCGCTCCCGGCCGTCCGCGACGCGGTGCGGCGCGCGGGCGCCAACCTATCGCCTTCCAAGGAGATGCGAAAGCCCCGCCCTGCCCTCGTGGGAGGCGAGCGAGCGGCGCTGGGGTCGGCTGGGGCCCCTCATCCCTGTTGATATTCCATATTTCCTCGCTGGACTCACGTCATCTGCACCGGGGTGGGAGTCGGAGCCGGTCGGGACGGCGTCGTCGAGACCTACTCCTTACCCTCCCTCTTGTCGGCGAGCTTCAGGAGCGCCTCGGCCGTGCGCTCGATCGGGTCCACCTGCTCGGGCGAGGCGGCCTGCACGCGCAGGCGCGCGAGCAAGGCGTCGACCTCGGCCCGATCGCCGAGCCAGGCGCGCACGTAGACGAGCTGGACCAGCAGGCCGTCGGACGCCTCGTCCCGCGCGAACGCGGCGTACCACGCGGCCTCGCCGGTCTCGGCCGCGGCGAGCGCCGGCTCGCGCTCGCCGAGGCGCGCGTGCACGCGCGCGATCAGCAGGTGGGCCCAAGGGCTGCGCGGGTCGAGGGCGAGCGCCTCCTCGGCGATCGCGGCCTGCTCCGCCGCCTCGAGCCGCGGGTCCTCGAACACCTCGGTCAACGCGACCGAGCGGGCTCGCGGCCCGATCTCGGCGGCGGCCGGGCCGCGCAAGAAGGCGTGGAGCTCGCGGCGCGCGCGGTTGGGCTCGAACGGGAGCGCGTCGGGGTCGGGCTGGTAGATGCGCGCGCGCAGGAGGAGGAACCGGGCCAGGGGGTCGCCGCGGCCGCGCAGCGCCGCGATCAGGGCCGGGTTGCGGAGCGGCTGGCCGGGGAGCGGATAGTCGAGGCGCAGCAGCGCCACGAGCACGCGCGCGCCGTGACGGTCCTGCAGGACGCCGGCCGAGCGGCTGATGAAGTAGAGCTGCCGCCCGAGCTCGGCGAGGTCCGAGAGGGCGGGCCGCACCCCGCTGCGGGCGAGGGCGTCGAGCAGGTCGACCGCCGCGTCCGCGGCCGCCAGCGCCGCCTCCGGTCCGGCGCCCTGCGCGCTGGCCTCGAGCGCGCGCACCAGGCGCAGCACCGCCGCGGCCGCCTCGACGGACTCGGGGCGCGCGAGCACGTCGGCCGGGGCGCGGACGAGCGCCAAGCTCTCCAGCAAGGCGCGCGCGGTCCTCGCGTCGTCGCTCGTGCGCAGCCGCGCCAGCGCGCGGGTCGCGAGCTCGCGTCGCAGCGCCTCGGGCGCGTCCTGACCGATCGCCGCCAGGCGCGCGAGGTCCAGCGCGTCCAGCGCCGCGAGCGCCTCGACCCGCCGCCGCAGCGGCCCGGCCAGGGCCTCGCGGATCGCGCCCGGCTCCAGGAGCTGCAGCGCCTCGCTCGGCGCCTCCTCCGCCAGCGCGCTCGCCAGGAGCAGGCGCGCCGCCTCGGCGGCCCGCCGGTCGGCGCCCGCGGCGATCCGCCGCAGGCCGGCGCGGTCGACCGGCTCACCGCGCGCGAGCGCCACCCGCGCGCGCAGCACCGCGCCCTCGTCGCCTTCGCCCCCCGCCGCCTCCCCGGCCGCCTCGGCGTAGCGCCCGCCCGCCAGCGCGAGCTCCAGGCGCGCCCGGCGCAGGGCGGCCTCGAGCGGCGCCAGCTCGAGCTCGACCGCGTCGGCGCGCGCGCGGGCGGCGAGCTCGTCGAGCTCGATCGCGGCGTCGGCCACCGCGGCGGGGTCGGGCGGCGCGCTCGCGCCCAGCAGGCCCGGGTCGAGCGCCGCGACGCGCGCCGACAGCGCTTCGCGCGCGCCGTGGAGGCGGGCCTGCGCGGCCACGCTCCAGGCGTGCCAGGCGAGCACCGCGATCAGCAGCGCCAGCGCCCCGCCGGCGACGAGGACGAGCCGCCGGCGCCGCCGCAGCGCCGGGCCCTGGGCCGAGATCGCGCTGGCGGTGGCGCTGACCCGCCCGCCGTCCGCGCCCGCGAGGGCCTCGGCCAGGTCGGCCGCCGTGGGGCGCGCGGCGGGGTCCTTGGCCAGGGCCGCGAGCAGCAGCGCGTCGAGCTCGGGGGCTCCGAGCGGGCGCGGCTCGGCCTGCGTGATCACCCGGGTCAAGTGCTCGAGGTCGCGGCCGGTGAAGGGCGGCGTCCCCGCGACCATCTCGTAGAGCACGCAGCCGAGCGCCCACACGTCGGCCGGCGCGCCGACCGCGCCTCGCTGGCCGAGGATCTGCTCGGGCGCCATGTAGAGCGGCGTGCCGAGCACGTCGCCCGTGCGGGTCAGGGTGCGCGCCCCGCGCAGCGCGGCCATTCCGAAGTCGGTCAGGAGCGGCGCGCCGTCCTCGGCGCGGACCAGCACGTTGGCCGGCTTGAGGTCGCGATGGACCACGCCCGCGCGATGCACGTGGGCGAGGGCGTGCGCGAGCTCGACCGCGAGGGCGCGCGCCTCGGCCCGCGCGAGGGGGCCGCGTCGCAGCACGTCGCGCAGGCTCTCGCCGGCGACGAAGTCCATGACGAGGTAGGCCACGCCCCGCTCGGCGCCGGCGCTGTGCACGGTCACCACGCCGCGGTGCGCGGGGATCGCCGCCATCGCCTGGCCCTCGCGCGCGAACCGCGCCGCCGCCTCCTCCCCGCCGGCGAGCACGACCTTGACCGCCACGTCGCGTCCCGCCTCGTCGCGCGCGCGGAACACGCGCCCCATCGCGCCCCGACCGACCTCGGCCAGCAGCACCGCGCCGCCCACGCTGCTCCCCGGGCCCAACCAGGTGGGCGCCGCGCCGGCCCCAGGAGGCCCGCTCGCGTGGGCGTGCGTGGCCGGGGCCTGGCCGCTCGGCGCGCCCGACGCGCGCCAGGTGGCGTCCCCGCCGCGGGCGCCGCCCGAGCGCGCCGCGTCTCGCGCCGTCGCGTCGGGGAGGGGCGCGCCGGGGTCGCGCCAGGTCGCGCCGGGCGCCGCCGGCCAGCCGGGGCCGCCGCGCGCGCCGCTCGCCTCATCGGCGTCGCTCACTCGCCTCCTGCGCCCAGGTAGTTGGCCCGCTCGGCGCTCCCGTCCGCGAGCGCCGCCGCGAGCTCCTCGACGTCGGGCCGGCGCGCGGCGAGGTTCGCCTGCAGCGGCGGATCGTAGGTGAGACACCGCGCGAGGACGCGCTCCCAGTTCGCGTCCGCCTCGTCGATCAGGGTCTGCGCCTCCGCCACCCGCCCGGCGAGCGCGTGCGCCTTGACCACGCGGTGGTACAGCTGCGCCAACAGCCGGCGCGCCTCCTGCGTGAGGAGCCAGTCGATCTCCTCGCACGCGGCGAGCGCCGCCCGCCCCTCCTCGCTCGCCTCGTCGAACAGGGCCACCCCGCTCGTCCGGTCACCGGCGGGGATCCGCGCGCGCGCCAGGTTGGTGAGCATCTCGCACAGCCGACCGCGCGCCAGCGCGTTGCTGGGCATCAGCGCCACCGCCTCCCTCAGCCGGGCGATGACGCGCTCGAGCTCCGCGATGTACTGGTCCAGCGGGAGCCCCTCGCCGTCCGGGTTCTCGCCGACCACGGTCAGGGCCAGCGAGCGGGTGTAGGGGTGCAGCGCGCGCCCGACGGCGCTGTCGAGCAGCGCGATCAGCCGCACGTAGCGGTCGTGCGCGTCCGCCCTGCCCTGCACGCCGCGCATGCGGTGCTGGGAGAGCTCGACCCGCAGGCGCAGGTAGAGCGCCTCGGGGGTCTTGCCCAGGCGATCGTGCCAGGCGGCCAACCGGTCGACTTGGTCGCTGCTGAGGCACACCCCCAGCGCGACCATGGCGCGCGCCAGCCGCGGGTAGGGGTCGTTGGCCTTGGGCCGCGTCGGCGAGGGCGGCACCTCGATCGTGCGGTGCATGAGGCCCAGCGCGAGCCGCTGCGAGACGGGCAGGCGCAGCGCCGCCGCTCGCTCGACCAGCTCGATCTGCTCGGGGTCGTCGAGGAGGCGCCGCCCCGCGAGCTCGCGGCGCGTGAGCACGGTCATGAGCGCATCGGCGAGCGCGGCGGTCGCGCCGCTCTCGTCGCTCGAGGTCACCGCGCGGAGCCGCCCGTGGAGCTCGAGCCAGCGGCGCAGCTCGCGCAGCGCGTCGGCCTCCGCGGCCGGGTCGCCCGCCTCGGTCGCGCCGAGCGCGCGCGCGGCCGCGACCTCGTCGGCGCGCCCGCGCAGGGCGGTGAGCCGGGGCGCCAGTCCGGGAACGGCCCGGACGAGGCTGGCCGCGCGCTCGCCCACCAGCGCGAGCGCCTCCTCGGGGTCGCCGTGCTCGATCACCGCCGCCAGGGCGGACTCGAGCTCCGCCGCGCGGCGCTCCTCGAGGGAGAACGCCCGCGCCGCGCCGCGCTGCTCCTCACCCTCCGCGGCCTGCTCCGCCGCCCGCGGACCGAACCCGACCAAGGCCGCGGTCACGCCGCCCGCCAGCAGGGCGGCCGTCGCCGCCGCGATCGCGACGACGCGCCGCCGCCCCACCCGCTCCGGCGGGGCGTCCGGCGCGCCCTTGCGCGAGCGCCGCCACGTCCGCAGCGCGGAGGCGAGCGCCCCGGGGCTCGGGATCCGCTGCGTCTTGTCCTTGGCCAGGGCGCGGCTCACCAGCGCCATGAGGTCGGCGTCGACCTCCGGCGAGAAGTCGCTCAAGGGGGTCGGCTGGGCGCCGATGATCCGTTGCGAGACCTCGACCAGCGTCTCGCCCGGGAACGGGACCCGCCCCGCGATCATCTCGTAGAGCAGCACGCCGAGCGCCCACACGTCGGCCCGGCCGTCGACCTCCTTGTGATTGCCGAGGATCTGCTCGGGCGCCATGTAGAGCGGCGTCCCGAGCACGTCGCCCGTCTGGGTGAGGCGGTTCGCGCCCCGCAGGCCGGCCAGCCCGAAGTCGCTCAGGACCGGCTCGCCGTCCTCGTTGCGGATCAGGATGTTGGCCGGCTTGAGGTCGCGGTGCAGGACCCCCGCCTTGTGCACCTCCTCGAGGGCCCGGGCCAGCTTCTCGGTCACGATCACGGCCTGCATGGGCGTGAGCGTGCCGCGCTTGAGGATCTGCTCGAGGCTCTCGCCCTCCACGAAGTCGAGCACGAGGTAGGGCATGCCGCGGATCCGGCCCGTGCTGTGGACCGAGACGATGTGGGGGTGCCGCGGGATCGCGGCCATGGCCTGACCCTCGCGCTGGAAGCGGGCGAGCCCCTCCTCGTTCGCCGCGGCGCCCAGGATCACCTTGAGCGCCACGTTGCGCCCGGTCACGTCGCGCGCGCGGTAGATCCGCCCCATGCTGCCCTGCCCGAGCAGCTCGCGGATCCGGTAGCCGTCGAACGCCTCGCCCACCCGCGGGAAGCCGCTGCGCCGCACCGGCTCGATCAAGCCCATGTCGCTCGGCGGGACGGCGCCCTGGTCGCTCGGCGCCGCGCGCACGGCCCCCCGAGCTCCGCTGGGGGGGGCGACCGCCGGGCGAGCGCCGGACGCGGGGCCCGGCGCGACCGCCGGGTATCCGCCGCTCGGCGGCGCGACCGCCGCGTACCCGCCGCTCGGCGGCGGGACCGCGGGGTACCCCGCGCTCGGCGGCGCGACCGCGCCGTAGCGGCCGCTGGGCGGGCTCCCGCCGATCGGCGCGCGGGCCGGGACCGCCGGGAACGCGCCCGAGGCGCCCCGCCGCGGGGCGTCGCGCTCGGGGCTGGGCTGGTGGGGGTCGACCACGCGAGTCCTCGGCGGCCGCTGGGGCCGCCCCCCAGGTTGCGAAATGAACGGCGCCCGTGCCAGGGCGCGGATCCAAGCGCGCCGCCGCGGGCCGCGGCTCCGGCCTACTTGACGATCTCCTCGCCCTTCTGGATCCGCTCGAGGGTCGAGGGCCAGGTGTCGTCGAACCAGCCCGTCTCCGAGGTGGCCCACACGACCTGGCGGCCGAGGTGCTCCCCCGTCCTGGCGTCGCGGGCGAACAGCTGGAGCTTGGCCCAGGCGACCTGCGGGTCGTAGCCCGCGCTGATCTCGGGCGTGACCGCGAACACGCCCGAGTAGCCGAGCGGCAGCGAGGGGATCCCGAGCTTCCACTCGGGGTCGTTGATCCCGTGGCCCGCCGTGCGGACCTCGAGGATCACCTCGGCCTCGGCCCGCTCGCACAGGAGCGCGCCGCCCCGCGCGAGGCGCTCGCGCAGGGCGGACTCGACGTAGCCGCGGTCGAGCGCCGCCAGGCCCGCGGTCTCGAGGGCGACGCGCTTGCCGCTCAACCGGGTCGGGTCGTAGACCTCGACCGCCCGCCCGGCGGCGGTCGAGACCAGGAGCATCTCGGTCGCCGCGCGCGCGGTCGTGGTGTGGCGCACGCCCCCCATGCAGCCGGCGAGGGCGACGCTCAGCGCGAGCGCGAGTGGAGGCGCCGCGCGGCGCATCAGTCGGCCGGCTCGATGTGTACGGTGCCGGGCACGTACTCCGGCAGGTCCTCCTCGGGGTAGATGTCGTTGGAGCCGTCGAACGGCCCGATCCCGAAGAACCACCACTGGTTGTAGTACGACGAGCCCCACAGCGGGCCGCTGCGCTGGACGTGCTGCAGCGACTTGGCGCCGTAGGTCCAGAACTCGAGCTTGGCCCACCCCTGCTGGCTGAAGCGGCGGAACGCGTACAGCGGCGGCAGCAGCACCGGCGGGAAGCCCTGGGCCGAGACGGGGAGCTGCGGGATACCGAGCACGAAGTCGCCGTCGTAGACCCCGAGCGAGGCGGAGCGCAGCTCGAGCACCAGCTCGGCGCCGAGCGCGGCGGGCGCGTCGCCCTCCCCGGCCTCCTTCTTGTCCACCAGCGTCACCCCCTGCCCGGCCAGGTGGTCGCGCAGCGCGCTCATGACGTAGGCCTTGTCGACCGACTCGAAGCGGGTGTCGTCCACGAACACCCGCTTGCCGCGCAGGTGACCGGCGTCGTACGAGGCCACGGCCCGCTCGGCGGCCGTCGAGACCAGGAGCATCTCGGTGGCGGTGCGCGCCGTGGTGGTCTCGCGAATGTTCCCGATGCAGCCGGGCGCGCCCATGACGAGCACGGCCAGGAGCGCGTACGCTCGCCTCATGCAGTCCTCCCCCTCTCCCCCCGGAGAGGGCGGCGATTCGACCATGTCTGCCTGCCGCGAGCCACCGTCCGTGGGGCCCCTCTTGGGGCTGCTGGCAGAACGGCCCCGACCGCGCCATGGTGAGGGCGGTGATCGACGAGCCGGGCCTGGACACCTTCTTGGCGCGCGAGCTCCACCGGCGGGGGCTCGCGACCGGGCCCCTGCGCGTGGTGCTCGATCAGGCCCGGCTCGAGCGGGGGCACGCCGGGGGCGCGACGCTGGCGCGGCGGCTGCTGCGGGCGGGCGCCGTCTCCGAGCCGCTGCTGCGCGAGGCGCTGGCCGCGGTGTCGCCGGCCCAGACCGCGCTCCAGCACAGCCTGGCGGCCTCGCGCGAGGCCGCCCCCATCCGGCCGACGGGCCCGCCGCACGACCCGTGGCAGCCGGGGCGCCGGGGCGGCGGCTACGAGCTGAAGGACCGGCGGGGGGCCGGCGCCATGGGCCTGGTGTTCGTGGCCGAGCACGCGGAGACCGGCGCGCGCTACGCGCTCAAGACCTGCCCGCGCCACGCCGAGGGCGAGCACCTCGCCCGCTTCCGCCGCGAGGGCGAGGCGCAGGCGCGGGTCGACGCGCATCCGAGCATCGTGCGGGTCCACGCCCTGCACGAGGTGGACGGGCGTCCGTTCCTGATCATGGACCTCGCCGCGGGCGGCGACCTCGACCGGCGGGTGCGCCGCGAGGGGCCGCTCGCGCCGGCCGCGGCCGCGGCGCTGGTCCGCGACCTGGCGCGCGGGCTGGCGCACATGCACGCGCGCGGGGTGCTCCACCGCGACCTCAAGCCCGCCAACGTGCTGTTCGACGAGCGCGGCGGCGCGCGCCTGGTCGACTTCGGCCTGGCCCGCTTCGAGGGGGGCCAGAGCCTCACCCACACCGGCGACCTGATCGGGACGCCGGCCTTCATGGCGCCCGAGCAGGCGCTCGGTCGACGCGACCTGGTCGGCCCGGCCAGCGACGTGTACGGCCTCGGCTCGGTGCTGTTCTACGCGCTCACGGGGCAGCCGCCGGCCCGCGGACGCCAGGTCGTGCAGGTGCTGACGGACGTGATCGAGGGCCCCGTCCCGAGCCCGCGCCAGCTCCGCCCCGAGGTGCCCGCCGAGCTCGACGCGATCTGTCGCGCCGCCCTGGCCAAGAAGCGCGAGGAGCGACCCGACGCGGCGGGGCTGGCGGCCGCGCTCGAGGGGTGGCTGGAGCGGGGCGAGCGTCCCGAGCCCCCGCGCTCCGGGTGGGCGCGCCGCGCCGCCGCGCTCGCCTTCGCGGCGGCCGGCATCGCCACGCTCGGCGCGGTCGCGGCCGGCTCACGCGAGCAGGCGGCGGAGGCTCCGGCGACGGCGGCGCGCGCGCCGGAGGTCGAGCGCTCCGCGCCGCCGCCCCCGCGCGGCCCCGCGCCGCTGTGGCGGTGGCGCGTCGGCGAGTCCCGTCGCTTCCGCCTCCTCAACACCGGCTCCATGTCGAACCAGTACGGCCCGGGCAAGGTCACCTTCGGGCGCACGCTGGTGCTGGTCTGGACGGCGCAGGCGGTCTCGGAGCGCGCGGTCCGGGTGGAGGCCACCATCGAGCGCCTGGCGCTGGAAGGCGCGCTGGCGGGTGCGCGCGCGCTGCCGGCCACCTCCTTCGACTCGGCGCGGGCGAGCGACGCCGACGAGGCGGGCATGGCGGCGATCGGCCGGCGGCTCGCCTTCACGCTCGATCCGCTCACGGGCGCGGTCGAGCAGGTCAGCGACGTCGCCGCGGTCCAGTCCGCGATCTTCGCCGCCGCCACCGGAGAGAGCGGACGGCTCGGGTTCTTCGAGCGGCAGCGCTGGAGCGTGTGGGAGCTGTCGAGCGACCTGTTCTTCGAGCGGATGCTCGAGCTGCTCCTGCGCGTCCGACCGGACGCGCCGCCCGCCGAGGAGCCCTCGACCTGGCGCCTCGCGGCGCCGCGCTACCCGGACCTCCAGCAGCGGATCGGCGGTGTGCTGCGGCCCGTCGAGCTCGAGGTGAGCGGGCGCGCCGAGAACGGGCTCCGCCACCTGACCTGGTTCGGCCGCGTCGACGAGGCTGGACCCGGGCAGCTCGGCCGCGCGCTCGAAGGCCAGGCCGCCTACGACGAGGACGGCCTGGTCACCGCGCGCCTGCGCGAGCGCTGGCACGGCGAGGTGATCCGCCGGGGCCGCCGGCGCCGCGGGGGCGAGGAGAGGGCGTGGGCGCGCCCCATCAGCCTGGCCGTCACCCTGTCGCTCGAGCGGCTGTAGCCCGTCCGTCGCGTGGCCGACGCGGGAGCGCCCCTCACACGACGGCCGGCTACCCGGGCCAGCTCGGCGCGCGGCGGGTCAGCTCCGCCAGGCGCGCGAACAGCGTCCGCGCCTCCGCGAGCTGCTCGGGCGGGACGCTTGGGTCGCGCCGCAGCGCCTCGAGGTGCTGGTAGGCGGCGGCGGGCTCGCGCGCGGCGAGGTAGATCCGCGCCGCGCCGAGGTGGGCGCGCGCGGAGTCGAGCGCGCTGGCGGGCGCGCCGAGCACGGCGAGGTACGCCGACAGCGCGCGCCGGAGCTCGCCGGCGCGCTCGAGCGCGTCGCCCTCGTCGATGAGGCGCGCGCGCTCCACCTCGGGGGCGCCGCGGCGCCGGAGCGAGCGGTCGAGTAGGGCCACGGCCAGGCCGCCCACGAACCCGCCGAGGTGCGCGCCGTAGGAGACCCCGCCGGCGGCGCCCACCAGCAGCACGGGCAACAGGTTGTCGACGAGCACGTACAGCCCGAGCACCAGCCGGACGGGGAGGTCGACCGTCCCCACGTAGATCGGGAACAGGACGAGCAGCACCCGCACCGTGTTGCGCGGGAACCACAGGAAGTAGCAGCCGAGGAGCCCCGAGATCGCGCCCGAGGCGCCCACCGCCGGGATCGGCGAGTCCGGCCGCAGGGCCACGTCGCCCAGCGCGGCGGCCGCGCCCGTGGCCAGGTAGACCCCCACGAACAGCGCTCGCCCCAGGCGGTGCTCCACGTTGTCGCCGAAGATCCACAGGTAGAGCATGTTCCCGAGCAGGTGCAGCCACCCCCCGTGCAGGAACAGCGAGCAGAGCAGGTCGCGCACGCCCGGGTCGGCCGGGCGGAACCCGTACTCGAACAGCACGAGGTCGTAGCGGCTGATCCCCGCGAGGGCCTCGGCCGGGAGGTCGGGCCGCGCCGCCTCGAGCGCCCGCACGTACTCGCGCAGGAGCGGGTCGCCCGGGGGTGGGAGCTCGGTCTGCAGCGGGAGCAGGGCCACGAACACGAGCACGTTGGCGGCGATCAGCGCGTAGGTCAGCCAGGGCGTGAAGCGTGGGTTGGGGCTGTCGCCGATCGGGAGGAACACCCCCTGAGCGTACCCCCGCGCGACCCCTCGTGGGCCTCCGCCGGCCGTGGTGTACTCTCTCGTGGGCGCCTGGCGCGCCTCGGAGGAGGTCGGTGATCCCGTACGCGAAGTTCGCGGAGCGCTGGCGCGGGCGGCCGCTCGAGGCGTTCCTCGCGGCCGTGGAGCACCCGCACCTCCTGCTCACGACCGACCCCAAGCGGCAGCTCGGCACCGCCCGCTTCCGCACCGAGGCCGTCGGCGAGGGCGACCTCGCCGCGGCCGAGGCCGGCGAGAGCGGGCTGCTGCTCGAGGTCGCCAAGCGCCCCGGCCGCAACGCATTCCCCATGATGATCACGGTCGGCCGCGCCCCCAACAACGACGTGGTCGTCCCCGACGTGCGCGTGTCGAGCTTCCACGCCTACCTCCGCCGCACGGACCGCTGGGTGGTCTGCGACGCGTCGAGCAACGGCACCGCCCTCGACGGGGAGACGCTCGAGAAGGAGCAGGAGCGCCCGATCGCCTCGGGCGCCAAGCTGCTGCTGGCGCGCTGCGTGGAGCTCGTCTACCTCGAGCCGCGCGACCTGTGGGAGCACCTGCAGCGGAGTTAGGGGCGCCTTGCATCAGTGAGCCGCGCTCGCGCTCGTGCTCGCACGAGCACGAGGTGCGTGTCCGCTCCGAGGACCCGCTCAGTCCTCCCAGAGCGGCTGCTCCTGCGCCGCCCGCTCGGCGTCGGCCGCCTCGGCGAGGGCGCGGAAGCGAGCGAGGTCGGAGCGGCTGGGCCCGCCGGGGACGCGGTGGCCGCGGGTGGGGGTGGCGATGGGCGCGGCGCGGATCGCGAGGTGGTAGGGGCCGATCGAGATCACGTCGTCGAGCGCGAGGTGCCCGGTCGCGACCCGCTCGCCGTTGACGTACGTGCCGTTCTTGGAGAGGTCCTCCACGATCACCCCGTCCCCCTCCACGAACAGGCGGGCCTGGGTGCGCGAGACCTTGGGGTGGGGGAGCACCACGTCGCAGGCGGTGGGGCTGCGGCCGAGCGTGAGGGTGTGGCCCGGCGCGAGCGGCACCGAAGGGAGGGGGTCGCAGTCGAGCCAGGCGATCGCCGCGCGCAGCATGCCGTCGCTGACCTCGATGTTGAGCTGCGGCGTCAGCTCGCCGGGTCGCTGCTGGGGGCGCGCCGGCGCGTCGTGACGCAGGGTCGCGCGCGCCCGCGGATCGGCGTGGGAGCCGGCGGGCGGCTCGTCGAGCTGGTCGAGGAGCTGGTCCACGAGCTCGGCGGGGACCGCGGTGGTGCGGTCCTCCTCGGCGACGGCCGCCTCGTCGAACAGCTCGTCGCCCGGGTCCTCCTCCTCGACGTCGCGCGCGTCGCGGAACCCCGCCAGGGGGGCGAGGGCGCGGGCCTCCTCCAGGTCGGCGCGGGCGCGCTCGAGCTCGGCCCGCAGGGCGTCGCGCTCGGCGAGCGCGCGGCCGAGCTGCTCGCGCCGGCGCGCCTCCTGGCGGGCCGCGCCCTCCTGGGCGTGACCCGCCCGCTGCTCGAGCGCGCGGACCTGCGCGGCGGCCTGCTCGTGCTCGCCCTCGAGCTCGCGCAGCCGCGCGGCGAGCTCCTCCGCCCGCCCACGCGCCGCGTCCCGCTCGCCCTCGAGCTGCGCCGCGCGCTCGCGCGCCTCGCGCAGGGCGGCGCCGTGCCGCTCGGCCTGCGCGGCGAGCGCCCCCTCCGCCTCGCGGCGGGCGTCGGCGGCCGCGCGCTCGGCCGCGGCGAGCAGCCGCTCCAGCTCGCGCTCGCGCGCCTGCCGCCGCGTCAGCGCGTCGCCCGCCGCGTCGCTCTCGGCCGCGCGCTCGCCCTCGAGCGCGCGCAGCCGCTCGCGCAGCCCCTTGGCCTCCTCCTGCGCGCTGGCGAGCGCCGCCGGGTCGGGCGCCGCGGCGGCGTGGCGCCGCGCCTCCTCGAGCTCGGCCTCCAGGACCTCGGCGCGGGCCTCGGTCTTCGACCGCCCCTCGGCGGCGGCGCGCCCCTCCGCGCGCGCCTCGGCCAGCGCGACCTCCAGCTCCGCCACCCGCCCCTCGAGCCGCTCGCTCGCGGCCCGCGCCGCGCGCTCGGCCTCGAGCGGCGCCTCGTCGGCGCGGCGCCGCGCCGACGAGCGCGCCGCCTCGAGCTCGGCGGCGCGCGCGCGCAGCTCGCCCGCCGCGACGCGCGCCGCGGTCAGCTCGCCCTCGAGCTCGCCCACCCGGCGGCGCGACTCCTCGAGCGCCTTGCGCAGCGCCGCCCCGCGCGCCGCGAGCTGCTTGCGCCGGTGCTCGAGCGCCAGCAGCCGTCGCCGCAGGGGCGCCGCCCCGTCCGAGCCGCCGCGGCGCAGCCGCTGCTCGAGCGCCTTCTCGCGCTTGCGCGTCTCCTCGAGCGCCTCCTCGAGCGCGGCGCGCCGCGCCGCGAGCTCCTGCCGCTCGGCCTGGGCCTCGTCGGTCCGGTCGCGCCACACCCGCGCCTGGTGCACCGCCGCGTCGAGGCGGCCCCGCAGGCGCTCCTTGGCGAGCACGGTCTGCTCGTGCAGCGCGCGCAGGCGGCGGTAGCGCTCCAGCAGCGCGTCGCGCTCCGCGGCCAGGCTCTCCACCTGCCCCGCCTGCCCGACCCGCCGCTCGGCCAACAGGTCGACCGCGCGCACGACCAGCGCCAGGTTGCTCCGGAGCGTCCGGATCTCCGCGAGGATCGCCGGCACGTCGCTCGCGAGGTCGCTGGGTCCGGCCGACTCGCTGCCCGCTTCGTTCATCCGCCCCACGATCATGGCCGATCCGGGCCTGCGGGGCCAGCGCGCTCTCGAGTCGAGCGGCCGCGGCCCTGTGGTAGAACGGCCCCCTTCCCCAGGAGGCGCGGTGTCCGTGATCAACCCGATCGAGCGGCTGCAGGCCCTCCGGCGCGAGGTCCTCGAGGGAGGCGGCGCCGCGCGAGTCGAGGCTCAGCACAAGAAGGGGAAGCTGACCGCCCGCGAGCGCATCGACCTCCTGCTCGACCCGGGCAGCTTCGAGGAGCTCGACGCCTTCGTCCGCCACCGCTGCCGCGACTTCGGCATGGAGGACAAGAAGGCGCTCGGCGACGGCGTGATCACCGGCCACGGGCGGATCGACGGCCGGCGGGTGGCCGTGTTCAGCCAGGACTTCACCGTGCTCGGCGGGTCGCTCTCGGGCGCCTACGCCCAGAAGATCTGCAAGATCATGGACCTCGCGCTCAAGCTCGGGATCCCCGTGATCGGCCTCAACGACTCGGGGGGCGCGCGGATCCAGGAGGGCGTGGAGAGCCTGGGCGGCTACGCGGACATCTTCTTGCGCAACACCCTCGCCTCGGGCGTGGTCCCGCAGATCAGCGCGATCATGGGCCCCTGCGCCGGCGGCGCGGTCTACTCGCCGGCGATCACCGACTTCGTGGCCATGGTCGAGGAGACGTCCTACATGTACGTCACCGGCCCGAGCGTGGTGAAGACGGTGACCAACGAGGAGGTCACCCACGCCGAGCTCGGCGGCCCCGAGGTCCACGCGCGCACCAGCGGCGTGGCGCACTTCGTGCGCGCCGACGACGCCGCGTGCGTCGCGCTGGTGCGCGAGCTCCTCTCCTATCTGCCGGCCAACAACGCCGAGGACCCCCCGCGCGTCCCCTGCGACGACCCGACGGACCGGGCCGACGCCGCGCTCGACACGCTGGTCCCGGCGGACGCCACCAAGCCCTACGACATGCTCGACGTGGTGCGGCGGGTGGTGGACCACGGCCGGTTCCTCGAGGTGCACGCCGACCACGCCCGCAACATCGTGGTGGGCTTCGCCCGCCTCGGCGGCCGCACGGTGGGGATCGTCGGCAACCAGCCCAACTACCTCTCGGGCGTGCTCGACATCAACGCCTCGCTCAAGGCCGCGCGATTCGTGCGGTTCTGCGACTGCTTCAACGTCCCGCTCGTCACCTTCGAGGACGTGCCCGGGTTCATGCCGGGGCGCGACCAGGAGTACCGCGGGATCATCAAGCACGGCGCCAAGCTCCTGTTCGCCTACTGCGAGGCGACCGTCCCCAAGCTGACCGTGATCACGCGCAAGGCCTACGGCGGCGCGTACGACGTCATGAGCAGCAAGCACATCCGCGGCGACCTCAACTACGCCGGGCCGGGGGCGGAGATCGCGGTCATGGGGGCCAAGGGCGCGG
>CAZMSZ010000064.1:0-25877 GCA_964569055.1 uncultured Planctomycetota bacterium
GGGATCGGGGCGAGGACGTAGGCCAGCGCGAACACCGGGTCGCGCCGCCAGCAGGCGTACGCCAGGAGCAGCAGGCCGCCCGCCAGCGAGGTCGCGAAGTAGCTCGGCGGCAGCGTGCTGCGCCCGAGCCGCTCGGCGATCCACCACTGCACGAGGTTGCGCGAGAGCCACAGCGCCTGCCCGAGCACCCCCACGGCGAGCCAGCCCGCGGGGGCGTCGAGGCGGACCACCTTCGAGCCGGCCACGGCCACCGCGAGCAACGCGGCCAGCAGCAGCGCGAGCGCGAGCCGCGCGCGCGGCTCGAGCGCGGCCGCGAGCGCGGGGTCGTCCTCGCGCGGGAGCATGAGGTTGCGCGCGAACACGGCCGCCGAGAGGAGCGGCCCCGCGGCCAACACGGCGTCCCCGCGGGCGCCGGCGTAGGCCAGCAGCAGCAGGCTCGCCGCCAGCGAGAGCGCCCAGTAGCTGCGCGGGATCACGACCCGCCCGGCGCGCTCGGAGGCGAGCCACTGCAGGAGCACACGGGCGGTGAACAGCGCCTGCCCGGCGAAGCCCGCGGCCATCACGACGGCGCTCCAGCTCACACCCGCGCGTGAGCAACCGCGCGGCCGAATGCTGCCCCAGCGCTGCGGAGTTGGCGCTGCGGAGCTGGCCCGCTCAGGCGTCGGGTCGGAGGGGATCGGCGCGCCGGGGGATCCGGTGCAGCGCGCCACCCGCGCGCAGCGCGGGGCGGCCGTCCGCGTCCTCCTCGAGGAACGGCGCGAGCGCGAGGGCCGCGCGCGGCGAGAGGCGCACGGGCCAGGTCCCGTCCCGCGCGTTCGCGTACAGCGCGCCGTCGGGCCCCTCGCGCAGGGTCTTTGGCCGGAGCGGCTCGCGGACGCCGCCCTGCAGGAGGAGCGCGAGCGCGCCGCCGGGCTCGGTCACGACGTCCTCCGCGTGGAGCGGCGCGCCCTCCACCCGGAGGTAGACGTAGTGGAGGTCGTTGCGCAGCACGTAGCGCCCGGTCGGGGCGCGCTCGATCCAGCGCGCGAACGCGGCGGCTACGCCGGGGTGCTCGATCGGGGCGCCGCCCGCGAGCCAGCGCCCGTCCGCGGTCAGCACGATGTCCGTCTCGCGCGACAGCCCGCGGCGCGCCAGCGCCTCGTCGCTCAGGTGGTCGCTGCGCGTCGGCTTCACGCGTCCTCGCCTCAGCACCAGGCCGCGACCAGCGCCGCGACCAGCGCCGCGGCGGCGGTCTCGATGCGCAGCACCGTCCGCCCCAGGCGGACCGGGTGGAGCCCGGCGGCGCGCAGCCGCTCCAGCTCGCCGGGCGTGAACCCGCCTTCGGGCCCGATCGCCAGCAGGACCCGCGCGGGCGGCGCGGCCGGGAGCGCCTCGCGCAGCGGCGGCGCCTGGTGCGGGTCGGCGACCAGGGCGAGGTGGTGCGCGCCGGCCGCGTCCACGAGGCCGGCGAGGTCCAGCGGCGGGAGCGCCTCGAGCAGCCGGTCGCGCTGGCACTGCTTGGCCGCCTCGAGGGCCCAGCGCTCGATCTGCTCGGTCGAGGGGAGCCGGTTCTGGCTGCGCTCGAGGACCAGGGGCGCCAGGCCGCTCACGCCCAGCTCGCTCAGCTCCTCGACCAGGCGCTGGGCGCGCTTCCCCTTGGGTGGGCACACCGCGCAGGTCAGCTCGAACGCGAGCGGCGGCGGGCGGTCGACCCGCTCCTCGAGCGCGATCACCGCCTCGCGGCGACCCGCCTCGACCACGCGGCCACGGCAGGCCGCGCCAGCGCCGTCGAACAGCTCGACCGCGTCCCCCGCCCGGAGGCGGAGGACGCGGACGAGGTGGTGGGCCTCCTCGCCCGCCAGCGCCACCTGCGCGCCGGGGGCGAGCGCCTGCCGTGGGGCATGGAACCTCGGGACGCGCACCCAGACATCCTCGCAGAGCGGCGTCGGACCGGGGACGGCTACTCCTCGGCGCCTGCCGCGGCCGCGCCGTTGAGGGCGTCGATCAGTCCGTCCTCCTCCTCGTCGCGGCGCTCGTCCGAGTCGCCCGAGTCGCGTCCGTCCATTCCGGCCGTGGCGATCCGCGGGTCGTTGGGGTCGGTCACCGACAGCAGGCGATCGAGCTCGCGCGAGAAGGCGCGCGCCACCGAGCGACCGTCGATCACGAGCATGTTCTCGTCGTTGCTGCGGTCGGCGCTGTCGCTGAAGTTGAACGAGCCGGTGACCACCACCTTCTCATCCACGATGATCACCTTGTGGTGGAGGGTGTCGGGGTTGGTGTCGAACCGCACCGTGGCGCCCGCCTGGTGGAGCGGCCCGATCTTGATGTCCTTCCAGCCCGCGTGGCGCGACTCGAAGATCCCCGTCACCTCGACTCCGGCCTGCATCCGCTCGAGGATCGCCTGGAACAGCGCCTCGGAGGTGAACGCGAACACCATGAACTTGATCGAGGTCCGGGCCGTGCGGACGACCTCGATCATGCGGTCCATGGCGCCGTCCTCGGGCGCGAACCAGGTCTCGACCTTGGTGTAGCGGTCGATCTCCACGGGGGTGTGGTCGGTGTTCTGGGGCGAGGTCGTGCCGAAGGAGCCGTCGACGAACATCTCCTCGAACTCGGTCTTGTAGGTCGCCGCCAGCCGCTCGCTCTGGATGGTGAGCGCGTGGTTGTCACCCACGTACACCCCGCCCGGCGCCACGTTGGTCGAGCCCGTCCAGACCGTCTCCTCGTCGACGAGGATGAACTTGTTGTGCATGTAGGCCGACCGCCCGTCGCTGCGGGCCTCGATCCCGGCCGACCTCACGATGTGCAGCGCGGGCTGCTCCTCCTCGCGGTCGTCGTAGACCATGCGGACCCTGACGCCGCGCTGGTGGGCGGCCACGAGCGCCTCGGCGACGCGGGGCAGCGAGAACTCGAACAGGCACAGGTCGATCGAGCGCTCGGCCTGCCCGATCATGTCGATGATCTGCTGCTCGACCCCGTCGGGGTCGAACTCGACCGTGGGCGTGAAGCGGATCGAGAGGTCACCGCTGCGCGCGTCGTAGCGGGTGGGCTCGGGGCGGGGGTAGCGCAGGAACTGCAGCTCGCGGTTGAGCTCGAACAGCTTGCGCTCCACGTCCTGCTTGGACAGCGCGCCGAACGTCCGCTCGCCGCGGCCCTCGCCGCGCGCCTTGGGCCGGCCGTCGACCTGCTGCTCGCTGGTGAACCGGAGCGTGAAGCTCTGGCCGTCCGCGGCGAGCTCGTGCGTCGCCTCGCCGGTGCCCGCGATCGTGGCGTCGTACGCGGCCGCGAGCATCCAGCCGCCGCTCTCCACCGCGCCCTCGGCCTCCCACCTGTTCCCGCGCGAGCCGATCATCGCCACCTTGCCGGCGATCGTGAGTCGCTCGCCCTGGCGCGTGATCAACACCTGGCCCTCGAACTGCCCGATCTGCGGCTCGTCGCCGCTGCGGCGCACGTAGGTCCGCGTGCCGCGCACGGTCCAGTTCCCCTCGAACCCGGTCGCGCCCTCGGACCAGCGCGAGTACTCGGCGAGGTAGCGGTCGATCTCGTCGCGCAGCGCCTTCTTGGCGTTCTGGTACTCGCGCTCGGTCATCCCGTTGGGACGGACGCGGGGCCTCTCAGGCTGAGCGAAGGCGGGGGGGGTCGGCAGCAACGCGGCCAGCAGCAGGGCGGCGGTTGCGAAGGTGCGGGTCAGGGGGCTCATGGCGCTCTCCGGTTGGCCCCCACCCGAGCAAGGGCGAGTCCGCTGGCTAACCCGCGTGCAGCCAAGCGTCTCGAGAAACCATCGTCCGTATCGGACGATCCGGCCGCTGCCTGAAACGAGAAATGAACCGAAATTGGCGGCAGAAGTGAAACGGAGCAGATTGGTTGCGCGGGCTAAGTCCAAGGCGGAGAACCGGCGGCCTCACGGCATGCCTCGTGCCTACAGCGCGCTCAAACCCCGCGCGGAGCCTCCGACCGCGCCATCCCCGAAGGGGAGCGACCACCATGAGCTCGAACACCCATCGCCCGCTGCTGGCGGCGCTCCTGATCGCCGCGGCGGTGGGCGCCGCGGCGCCGGCTCACGCGCAGCTGACCCCCAAGGCCTACTTCTCGCCCCACGGCGGCGGCGCGGACGCGACCGCCGAACGGATCGACGAGGCCCGCGAGACGATCGACGTCGCGATGTACAGCATCTCGACCGGCGGGCCGATCTGGGACGCGCTCGAGCGCGCCACCGCCCGCGGCGTGCGGGTGCGCATCATCCTCAACGATGGCGACGGCTCGAACGCGAGCAAGGCGCGCGGCCTCGAGAACATCGGGGTCCACGTGTTCACCACCAGCCGGACCCTGCACGAGAAGTTCGCCCTGTTCGACGCGGGGATCTGGTACCGCCGCAAGCTGGTCAACGGCTCGGCCAACTGGTCGACCGGCGCCGAGACGCGCTACAGCGAGAACACGGTGGTCTACGGCAGGCACTACCACCTGTTCTTCCAGTTCCAGGACGAGTTCAACCGGCTGCTCGCCGAGGCGGAGCCGCTCAGCGCCGACGCGGCGAGCCATCAGGACCCCGTGCACCTCAACACCCCGTCCTCGTCGGTGCGCCGCTACGAGCGAGCCGTGTTCTCCAGCCAGAACAGCGGCTCGAGCACCTACGTGGTCGCCGACGCGATCATCGACCTGATCCGCAGCGCGAAGGAGTCGATCATCATCGACGTCGCCCACTTCAACTCGCGCCGCATCGCGGACGCGCTGATCGACTTCCACCGCGACAACCCGCAGGTCCGGATCGAGGTCCTGCTCGACATGGGCGAGTACGCCGACGGCAAGTCGCGCTGCCGCGACCTCGAGCGGGCCGGGATCGACGTGCGCTACAAGACCTACTCGCTCGCGTTCGTCCACGGGCGCAGCCAGCTGCAGCACCACAAGACGATCATCGTCGACGAGGAGCACATGGTGACCGGCAGCTACAACTGGTCGGACACCGCCGAGCACAGCAACTACGAGAACGCGATCGTGGTGCAGGGCGACGTCAGCCGCAACCGCCCCTTCCTGCGCGCCTTCGTGCAGGAGCACGAGCGGCTGTGGGACCAGGGTCGCGACCGCTACCCGGCCATGCTGGCGGCCATGACGGCCGAGCCCGATGACCCGGAGTATCGCCGCTACATCCCGATCCACTTCGACACGAACTACTTCGAGGGCCCCATGGCGCTGACCCGCGACGAGGTCAGGCCGCTGCGGAGCGCCGCCTGGGCCTACGGCCTGTGGAACCGTCAGCCCGACGGCCGCAGCAACACCGAGTTCAGCTACCTCGACCGCGAGACGCGCGACGTGTTCCGCGGCACGCCCTCGGGCACGTTCATCGACGCGCCCGCGAGCGGCGCCGGCATCGGCCTGGTCGGCGCGCTCGGCGCCGCCGACGACGCGGACTGAGCGGCGAGCGAGCGGCGTGATCGAGGCGGGGGCCGCGAGGTCCCCGCCTCGCGCGCTTCCGGAGGAAATACGAAATATCAACAGAGAATTAGAAATTGGGAATGCCAGAATGCTGTCGCTGGGTCGCAGGGCGCTTGGACGCTTCGAGCGCCACCGACCGAGCCGAGCGAGCGATTCTCAGCGCAGAGATCACCGAGGATGCTGAGCTGCGCTGAAGTCAGAGCTTTCGAGATCGGGAGACGATCGGGCGACAGCCCGTCAGGTCGAGGCGGGTGCCCTCGAGCGGCAGCCGTTCTGGCATTCAAGATTTCTAATTCCCTGTTGATATTCCCTGTTGATCCCCTCTCGCCCTACCCCCCCGTGCTGGCCAGCGGCCCGTAAGTGGCGCGCTCGGGGGGCGGGCCATCCGAGAGCTTGCGGCCGTCCTTGAGCCGCACGATCCGGCTGGCGCGGCGGGCGACCCCCTCGTCGTGGGTGACCACCACCAGCGTGCGCCCCTGCTGGTGCAGCCGGTCGAACAGCTCGAGGATCTCGCCGCCGACCCGCGAGTCGAGGTTGCCGGTGGGCTCGTCCGCCAGCACCAGCGAGGGGCGGATCACCAGCGCGCGGGCGATCGCGACCCGCTGGCGCTCGCCGCCGCTCAGCTCGTTGGGCCGGTGCTCCGCCCGGTGCGCCAGCTCCACCTGCCCGAGCGCCTCGAGCGCGCGCGCCGCGCGCTCCGCCCGGCTCGCGCCCTGGTAGACCAGCGGGAGCGCCACGTTGTCGCGCGCGCTCAGCCGCGGGAGCAGGTTGAACGTCTGGAACACGAACCCGATCTTCCGCCCGCGCAGCTCGGCGAGGCGGTCGTCGGAGAGCCCGGACAGCGCCACGCCGTCGAGCTCGATCTCGCCGTGCGTGGGCGAGTCGAGGCAGCCGAGCAGGTGCATCAGCGTCGACTTGCCGCTGCCCGACGGCCCCATGATCGAGACGTACTCGCCGTCCTCGATCGAGAGGTCGAACCCGTCGAGCGCGCGCACGAGCTGACCGCCGAGGCGGTAGTGCTTCGAGACGGCGGTGAGCTTCAGCACGCGCGCGAGCCTAACCAAGATCGACCCCGCGCGCGGGGGGGAGGGCACCCCAAGTCGCTGCCCGGATGAGGACTTGTGGCCTCCAACCCGCGTCGCCATACTGACGCGCAGAGCTCATGGACGTCGCGCGCGAGCACCTCTGGGGACAACTCCTCCTGCAACGCCGGCTGGTCGAGGAGGGAGGCCTGCTTCAGCTCGTGGCGGAGCGCGACGCGCGCCTCCGTCAGGGTCAGGAGTGCACCCTCGGCCAGCTGCTCGTGCAGCGGCGGCAGCTCGACGCGCAGACCTTCGGCAGCTTGCGCAGCGAGGTCGAGGAGCGCGGGCGGGCGTGCTACCGCTGCCGCCGGGTGTTCCTGGTGGAGGACGGCGCGTCGCAGTGCCCTGGCTGCGGGCAGGACTGCCGGCTGGCGCCGCCCGGCTCGGGGAGCCGACCGGCCGTGCAGGCCGGGAGCGCGCGCTTCCCCGCGCCCGGCTCGGATCGGTTCCCCGCCGGCGGCCCCGCCTCGGGCCGCTTTCCGGGGGCGACCTTCGCGCCGGCGCCCGGCTCGGGCCGCTTCGCCGCCAGCCCGCTGAGCGGTCCGCTCGCGCGCCCCGTCCCGCCGAGCGGCTCCTTCACGAGCGCGGCGCCCGCGGCGAGCGGCTCGTTCGTGGGGCCTGCCGGCGCGTTCGCGGCGAGCGGCTCGTTCGCTCCCGCCCCGAGCGGCGCGTTCGCGCCCTTCGGGCTGGCCTCGGGCGGCGCGAGCTACCCGCAGGGCGGCGTGCCGAGCACGGTGGGGGAGGTCGAGATCGACGGCGGCCTCGGCGACTCGGGCGAGCTCGGCGTCGGCAAGCGGCTCGGGGGCTACGAGATCATCAAGGAGCTCGGCCGCGGCGGCATGGGCGTGGTGTACCAGGCGCGCTCGATCGCCGCGCCCGCGCAGGTCGTCGCGGTCAAGGTGCTCCTCGCGGGCGAGTTCGCCTCGCCCCGCCTGCGCAAGCGCTTCGAGGAGGAGGCGCGGCTCGCCAAGAAGCTGCGGCACCCCAACATCGTCGCGGTCCACGACGTGGGTGACGTGGACGGGCTCCCCTACTACGCCATGGACTTCGTCGAGGGGCAGGAGCTGCAGGAGCTGATCCGCAGCAAGAGCCTGCCGATCCGCCGCGGCGTCGAGGTGCTGGTCGAGATCGCCAAGGCCGCGCACCACGCCCACGAGAACGGCGTCGTCCACCGCGACCTCAAGCCCGCGAACATCCTGGTGGGCAACGACGGGCGTCCTTACATCATGGACTTCGGCCTGGCGAAGAACCTCGAGGACGACCAGGGCCTGACCAAGAGCGGGGTCGCGATCGGCACACCGTACTACATGCCGCCCGAGCAGGCGCGCGGGAACAGCCGCGAGATGGACGCGCGCTCCGACGTCTACGCCATGGGCGCGATCCTGTACGAGGTGCTCACGCGCAAGGTCCCCTTCACCGCCAAGACGCAGAACGAGCTGCTGCGCAAGATCATCGACGAGGAGCCGGTCCCCTGCCGGCAGGTCCGCGCGGGAATCCCGCCCGAGCTCGAGGTGATCTGCCTCAAGGCGCTCCAGAAGGAGAAGGAGCGGCGCTACGCCAGCGCGCTCGAGCTCGCCGAGGACCTCGAGCGCTACCTCGCGGGGGATCCGATCAAGGCGCGCCCCCCCGCGCCCTGGGTGCCGCTCCTCCGCAAGATCCGCCGCAACCAGACCGCGTCCATCGTGGTCGGCAGCGCCGCGTTCGCGGTGGTGATCGCGTTCGCGATCATCGCGGGCCTCTACTCGCACCACCAGAGCACGCTCGCCGCGGACCAGCTCGAGGACGAGCGGCGGGCGACCGAGGCCGCCGCGCGGGCGGCCGAGGAGGCCCGCCAGCGCGAGGAGGAGGAGCGCGCGCGGCGGCTCGAGGAGGAGAAGCGGTCGCGCGCCGAGGCCGCGCTGGCGCGCGGGCAAGACGCCTACGCGGCGGCGCGCTCGGCGCTGACCTCGAGCGAGGCGCGGCGGCACCTGCGCGGCGCCGAGACGGCGTTCACGGAGGCGGCGCTGGTGGAGGAGGGGCTCGGCGCGCCGCGCCCCGACACGCTCTACCGGCGCGCCCTCGCGCGCCGCGGGCTGTGCGCCTGGGAGAAGGCGAGCGAGGACCTCGAGCGCGCGCGCGGCTTCGCGAGCCACGCGGCGCGCGCCGGGCTCGGGCTCGGCCTGATCGCGCTCCGTCGCGACGCCGACCGGGCGGCGGCCGAGCGCTGGCTGGCGGGCGCGACCGCCGCGAGCGGGGCGGGCGACGGCGACGAGGGCCGCGAGGAGCGCGCCGCAGGTGAGGTCGCTGCGATCTACCTCGCCTTCCTGCGCGAGGGGTACGAGCCCGCCAAGCGGCTGGCCCACGAGGCGCTCGGGCGCGGGGCGCTCGGCACGCTCGCGGGCGAGGTGCACGGCGCGCTGGCCTACCTGGAGCGCGCGGTCGGCGCGCCGCTGGGCGGCGACGAGCACGTCGATGCGGGGCTGCGCGCCGCCGACCGGGCGGTCGCCTACGACCGGCACCGGTTCGACTTCCTGCTCGACCGCGCCGTGCTCCGCGCCCGCGCCGGGCAGCTCGTGGAGGCGCAGGAGGACCAGCGCGCGGCGCTCGACCTCGACTCGGGCAGCGAGCTGGTCGACCTCGCGGAGGCGGCGATCTGGGCCGGACGGCGCGACGCGAAGCAGCTCGAGCAGGCGCTCGCCGCCGCGGCGCGCAAGGCCGCGGCCCGCCCCGGCGCCGCCGAGCGGGTCCGCGCGCAGGGGGACGCGCTGCGCGCGGCCCTCGCCGACGCGGCGGCCGCGCAGCGCGAGGCCCGCACGCTCGATCGGGACTTCGCGGCGGACCTCACGTTCAACGGCGGGGGCAGCCCGCGCTCCGCCCTCCCGGTCCGGCTGCGGGTCGGCGACGACGTCACCGCCGTGCTGATCACGATCCGCGGCGGCGCCGACGACCTCGACCTGTTCGTGAAGCACGGCGAGGAGCTCTCGTCGCTGGGCGAGGCCGACTTCAAGAGCACCGGCAGCAGCCCCGACGAGACGCTGCTGCTCGAGCGCGCGCGCGGGCGCCTGCGCTCGGGGATCTACACCGTGGTGATCGTGCAGCCGCCCAGCTCGCGGGGCAAGGTCAAGGCCAAGCTGGCGGTCGACTTCGTGGCCGCGGGCGAGCCGCTGCCCTTCGTGTGGGAGGAGTTCGAGGGCATCTCGGTCAAGGCCGAGGAGCGGGTCGAGGTGATCGAGCTCCTCCGCCGGTTCGACCTCGACGACGACCGCCCCGCCGTGCTCGCCCGGTTCGAGGCGCTCGAGCGCGTCAACCCCTGGCTCGCCATGTTCCGGGTCGACCTGCTCTACCGGAGCGAGCGCTACGCCGAGGCGCTCGCCCTGGCGAAGACGCTCGCGAAGCGCGCCCCCGACGACGAGCGCTGGTCCATGCGCGTGGCCAGCTGCGAGTTCCACACCGCCGCGCGCGACGCGGCGCTGAGCCGGCTCGAGGCGCTCGCTCGCGCGCTGCCGCGCAACGTCGAGGTCCGCCGGCGGCTGGCCGAGCTGGCCCTCGCGGCCGACCCCGCCCGCGGGCTCGCCGCGGCGGAGGCCGGCCTGGCGCTCGCGCCGGACGGGATCCTGACCCTGCTCGCCGGACGCGCGGAGCTGCGCCTGGGCCGGACCCCCGCGGCGGTTCAGCGGCTGCGCGCCATGATCGAGGCGGTCCCCACGCCGCGCGAGGACCAGAGCCGCGGGCTGCTGCTGCTGATCGAGGAGCGCCAGCTCCTCCCCGCCCAGGCCTCCCTCGAGGCGCTCGCCGCCAGGGGCCCGCGCCTCGACCTCGAGCTCGTCCGCGCGCGGCTGATGGCGGAGCAGGGCGACCCCAAGGCGGGGCTGGCGCACCTCGCCCTGCTCAAGACGCGCGTCCAGTCTCCGCAGGCCCACGCGCTGATCGAGAGCGTGGCGCGCGAGCTCGAGGCGAAGTTCCCGGGGACGCAGTAGCGCACGTCGCGAGCGCCGCGCGGACGGGCGAGGCGATCGAGTCCCCTGCCCTTCGCCCGCTCTTGGGCCAGGCGGCCGGGCTGGCCAGCGTCAGCCGAGGGCAGGGCAAGGGCAAGGAAGCGGGCCTTCACGTCAGCCGTCGCGAGCGCCGCGCGGACGGGTCGGCGTGCTTCTGGGCGGCGTGTTCGCTAAAATCGGTGCATTCGCGAGGAGCTCCGATGCCCGACCCGTCGCCTTCGTGCCCCGAGTGCAGCGCCGCGCTGCCCGCCGACGCTTCGCCGGGCGAGTGCCCGAGCTGCGCCGCGCGCCGCGCCCTGCGAGACGCGGCGAGCGAGGCGGAGGTCGAGGGCTCCGACCGGGTCCCGGCGCACCTCGTGATGAGCACCGAGGCGCGCCCCGAGCTCGCGCTGGCCGAGGCCGCCACCCGCAGCGTCGGCGCGCCGGAGCCCTCGCCCGACAGCCTGATCGGGCGCGTGCGCCGGATCCCCGGGCTGACGGGCGTGGAGCCGATCGGGCGCGGCGGCATGGGCCTGGTGTTCCGGGCGCGCCAGGCCGAGCTCGACCGGGAGGTGGCGGTCAAGGTGATCGCGCCGCACCTCGCGCGCGCGGCCGGGTTCCGCGAGCGGTTCACCCGCGAGGCCCGCACGCTGGCGGCGCTCGATCACCCCCACGTGGTCCGGGTCCATGACTTCGGCCTGCAGGAGGACCTCCCGTACCTCGTCATGGAGCTGGTCGGCGGCGGCACGCTGCGCGACGAGGTGGCGCGCGGCCCGCTCGCGCTGGACCGCGCCCTCGAGGTCCTCGAGCAGGTGGGGGGCGCCCTGTCGGCCGCCCACGCCCAGGGCTGGATCCACCGCGACATCAAGCCCGAGAACGTGCTCCTCACCCGCGACGGCGAGGTCAAGGTCGCCGACTTCGGCCTGGCGCGGCTGATCTCGCCGTCCGACGACGAGCGCGTCACGACCCAGGGCGTGGCGGTGGGGACCCCGCGCTACATGGCGCCCGAGCAGCGCGAGCGGCCCGAGGCGGTCGACCACCGCGCGGACGTGTACGCGCTCGGGCTGCTCGCCTTCGAGCTGCTCGCCGGCTGGCTGCCGACCTCCGACAGCTTCCCCTCGCTGAGCAAGGTGGCGGGGATCGACGAGGCGCTCGAGGAGGTGGTGCTCCGCGCGCTCGAGCGCGACCCGGCGCGGCGCTTCTCCTCGATCGACGCCATGCTGGCGGCGCTGCGGGCGGCGAGCGGCGCGCGGCACCCCTCGGGCGGCGTGCCGGTGGTGGGGATCCCCTGGCGCCGTCGCGTCAAGCTGCTGATCGCGTCGCGCCTGGCGTGGGTGATCGCGACCGGCGCGGGCTTCACGCTGGCGTTCCTCCTCGCGCGCGCCGAGGAGGCGATCCCGCCCGACCCGCTGGCGCTGGCTCGGGCCGCCCTCGACGAGGACGCCTCGTGGGTCGAGCAGCGGCGCCACGTGGCCGCGCTGAAGGACCCCCGCCTCCACGCGCAGCTCCCAGGCCTGCTCAGGGACCTGGCGAGCGAGCCCGCCTCGGCGCCCGGCGTGCTGCTGCTCGCCCAGGCGCTCGGAGCGCTCGAGGCCCTCCCCGCCGAGCTCCGGCTGGCGACGCTGCTGCGCTGGCCTGACGAGGACCCCTCGGTCGACGCCGGCCCGGGCAGCTTCGACGGCCTCTCGAGCCCCTTGGGTCGGGCTCGCGAGACGCTCGCCGCCGCGCGCGCGCTCGGGCCCGGCGCGGCGCCGATCCTGCTCCGCGCGGTCGTGGACCGCGATCTCTCGGACGACGTCGTCGCGGCCGCCGTGTTCGCGCTCGCCGCGGCGGCCGACGGCCCGCTCCTCCTCCAGATCACGGAGCAGGTGCTCGCCGCGCCGGAGGCGCCGGGTGCGCGCCGCCTCCTCTACGCGCTGGCCCTCCGGACGGGGGTCCCGCTCCTCGACTACGAACCCAAAGGGCTGCCGGCCGAGGCGTGGGCGATCTACCTGCGGCACCTGCCCGACCTGCTCGATCCGACCCGCGGTCAGGCGCGCTGGGCGGCGGTCGCGCGGCTCGATCGAGACCTCGCCGAGTGGGAGGCCCCGGCGCGGCGCGCCTTGTTCGCCGACCACGAGGCGACGCCCGGCCGTGTGATCGAGGTCGAACACCGGCCGAGCGCCGGCGGGTTCGCGTCGTTCTATGGCGAGGGACCCGCCGACCTGGCCGCGACCCTCGAGCTGCCCTGGCCGCTCGACGAGGCCACGCGGGCGCGGCTCCGCGCAGCGCTCGAGCCCGAGGAGGGGCACCTCTCGCGTGCGTACGCGCACGCGGTCCTGCTCTGCGCCGAGGAGGGCGAGACGCCGGCGCTGCCGCTGCGGCCGCTGAGGTTCCACGACCGGTCATCCGTGAGCCTGCGGTCGTCGGAGTGGCGGACGCCGGAGCGCGCCGAGTCCCGCGCCCTGGCCCGAGCCACCACGGAGCTCGACGTCGAGTGGGTGCACGCCGCCTACCACCTCGAGACGCCCGCCAGCCCGCCCGAGCGGGTCGACCTCCGCCGTGGGCGAGGCGCTTCCTTGAAGCTGGAGCTCGAGCAGTCGCTGCCGGCGCGCGACGCGACGGTGCGAGTCTCCTGGGGCATGACGGGCGCGTGGCGCGCCGTCCGGCCGCCCGAGCCCGGCGGCCGCTGGTCGCTGTCGATCGCGGGCGAGCTCACGCGCCCCGGCGAGGGCGCTGGCATCGTGCTCCGCGGCGACCGCCGAGCGGTGCGCGAGCACAGAAGCGGCGGCTCGCGGAGCTCGAACATGCTCTACGTCCCGCTCGCGCCCGGCGAGGCGCGGGTCCTCCATGGCGAGGCGCCGCGGAGCTGGGACGAGGCGTCCACTCCGGGTCAGTTCAGCCTGCTCGCCCTGCCCGCCTCGCCCGGCGAGAGCGTCGAGCGCGGCGTCGAGCGCGCGCTCCATGCCTACGCGGAGGCGGTGCGGCACGGGGCCGAACCCTGGGCGCTCGGGGAGCTGCTGGTGTTCGCCGCGCACGTCCCGCAGCCCGCCGCGCGCGACGAGTTGCGCGCCCTGTGGGAGCTGCGCGCCCGCGACGCGCTCGGCCAGCGGACCTTGTCGCCGAAGGTCTCGTTCGGCGACCTCGCTGGCGCGGCGCTGGTGCTCGTGGGGGACGACGCGCCCCTCGCCGACGCCAACTTCGCGCGGCGGCTGTCCCCAGACCTCCGGCTACGCCTCTACCTGCACGCCCCGAGCGCGGCCGCGCAGGCCGCCCTGGCCGGGACGCTGGTCGTGCCGACCGGTCTCGCCACCCTGGAGGTCACGGCCACGGCGTTGGCGGCGCGAGGCGAGCAGCGCTCCCCGTTCGCGGGCGATGTGCACTATGCGCTGGCGCGGTTGCGCGGCGAGCAACGCGCTCGGCTCGCGGAGCAGGTCGCGCCTCATCTCGTGGGGGTCGCGCTGTTGCTGGCGGCGCTGTGGCTCCCCTGGCGCCGCTCCTCCCGACCCGGGCCGCTCGCCTGGGGGCTGGCCGGAACGGGGCTGCTGGCGCACCTGTTCACGATCGAGGCGGGCGGGCAGGTGTGGATCCCCGCGGCCGGCGGGCTCCTGCTCACCGCCGGGGCCTTCCTGCACGGCGGCCGCGCCGCGCGCGTGCTCGCCTGCGCCCTCGCCGCCTGCGGCGTGCTCCACCTCATGACCCCCGGCTCGCTCGCCGGCCCTGCGCTGCAGCTCCTGCTCTGCGTCACCGTGGCCGGCATGTCGCTCGACGTGCTCTCCCGGCGCCTCCCGGCGGGCCTCCGGGCGTGGGAGGCGTGCGCGCACGTGGCCGCCTGGTGGTGCCTGATCGTGCCGCTGGGGTTCCTCGCGCTCCTCCAGCTCTACCTCGCGGCGACGCGCGAGTCGCCGGTCACCTTCTCGCTCGTCTCGCTGCACGGGACCGGCGCGACGCTGCTCGTCGGCGCCATGGTGGGAGGCCCGCTGGCGCTCGCCCGAGCCGAGCGGCTCCGGACCGCGGAGGAGCAGGGCTAGCGCGCCACCCGGCGCGCGAGCACCGCCGCGACCCGCCCGCGCAGCTCCACCAGCGGGGCGGGCGCGAGGCCGCACGCCACGAGCAGCACGGCCAGCGCGAGCAGCGCGGCGCGCTCGCGCGGGAGCGCGTCGCCGACGGCCGGCGCGGCGCGGGGCGGGCCGTGGAACACGGCGAAGTAGAGCCGCAGCACGTTGAACCCGTTCACGGCGGTCGCGACCACGATCATGACGCCGACCTGCGGGAACGCCTCGAGCACGCCGTGGAACAGGAGGTCCTCGCTCACGAAGCCGAGCGTGCCCGGGAGGCCGACGCCCGCCAGGCCGAGCAGCAGGAACGCGCGGGCCAGGGCCGGGGCGCGCGCCGCGAGGCCGGCCGAGCCCTGGAGGTCGAGGCGACCGCAGCGCGCCTCGATCGCCGCGGCGGCGAGCAACAGCCCGGTGAGCGCCAGCCCCACCGAGAGCCAGAGCAGGAGCGCGCCCGCCTGGCCGCTGGTGTTGGCGCACTCGAAGCCGGTGAGCACGAGCGCCGACTGGCTGGTCGCGAGCCAGGCCAGCGCGCGCCGGAGGTCGCGCTGCCCGAGGCCGACCACCGCCGCGTACACGGCCGTCGCGATCGCGAGCCCCGCGACCACGTCCACCGCCTCGAGGAACGGGCCGGGGAACGCGAGGAGCAGCAGCCGCACCAGCAGGTACGCCCCGAGCCGGGGCACGATCAGGGGGACCTCCAGCCCTGGCGGGGTGGCGTCCACCACCGCGCCGATCCACGAGTGGAGGGGCGCGATCCCCTCGCGCGCCAGCACGGCCACCACGATCAGCGGCAGCACCAGCGGCAGCGAGGCGCTCGAGTCGGCCAGCTCGGGCAGGAACAGCGGCGCGGGCAGGCCGAGCGCGCGGCCGGTCGTGGCGACCAGCGCGACCGCCGCCGCGAGCGCGAGGCAGCCGAGCCCCTGGTACAGCGCGAACACGCGCGCCGCCCGCCCGGCGCCGGCCCGGCGCAGGGCGCGCCAGGGCGGGACCAGGGCCAGCGCCCAGCACACCGCGAGCAGCCCGAGGTGGAGGCTGCAGAACGTGGCGAGGGTGGCCGCCTCGACCCGGAGCACCCCCGCCAGCGCGTCGGGGCCGGCCGAGGCGCTCGGCGCGCCGAGCAAGGTCGCCAGGGTGATCAGAGCCACGAACACCAGGAGCGGCCCGCTCAGCAGGTCGACGCCCAGGAGCGGGCGCGGCGCGCCGAGCAGCGCCACCTGCAGCGGGTCGACCCGGGGGCCGCCCGGCGCGGCGTCGGCGCTCGCGACGGCCGCGGCCAGCGCGATCAGGAGGGCGAGCGCCGCCGTCGCGACCGCGACGACCCGCGCCCGCCGCGGGTCGGCCGTCCGCCCGACGATCGCGGCGCCGAGCAGCGGGACCGCGAGGAGGAGCAGCAGCCACGGGCCGGCGAACGGGGTCACGGCGAACCCTCCGCGGGCTCGCACGAGGGCGCGCCGACGCCGAGCGGGAGCGCGCGTTCATGCCGCGGCGCCTCGGCGGCGGGCGCGTCCTCCGCGCCGCCCAGGCTCGCGAGCCACGCGCGCTCGAAGCGGTCCAGCCGCCGCGCGAGGTCGAGCAGCGGCTCGACCAAGACGCGCACGAGCAGCGCGTCGTGGTGCCCTCGCTCCAGCGCCAGCCGGTAGAACCACGCCCGCGCCGGGCGGGGGAGGAGCTGCTCGAGCCCGACCGCGACCGGCGCGCTGCCGACGCCCAGGCTGGCCTCGACCTGGTGGTGCTCGCGCAGGAGCGAGGGCGCGCGCAGGAGCTGCAGGGTGCGCAGGCAGGCGTGGCCGAGCGCGTGCACCAGCGGGACCCCCCGCAGGCCCAGCCCGATCTCGGCCAGGATCAGCCCGACCTGCGTGATCGTGGCGTAGGCGAGCGCGCTCTTGGCGTCGGTCTGGACGCGCCCCACGAACGTGCCGTGGAGCGCGCTGGCGAGGCCGATCGCCACGAGCGCCCAGGAGGCGAGCGGCGCGCGCTCGAGCAGCGGCCCCGCGCGCAGCAGCAGGTACACGCCGAGGTGGACCGAGAGCGCGCCATAGAAGATCGCGCTGGAGGGGGTCGGTCCATCCATGGCGCGCGGGAGCCAGCCCGAGAACGGGACCTGGGCCGACTTGCCGAGGGCCGCCAGCACCAGCAGCCCGGCCAGGAGGGTGGCGACCGGCCCCTCCAGCCCGGCGGGCCCCGCCGGCCAGGGGCCCGCGCCGAAGGCGGCCCGGAGGTCGGCGGTGTGCACGACGTGGTGGAGCAGCACCGCCGCCGCGAGCAGGCCGGCGTCGCACAGCCTGTAGACGGCGAACGTGCGCAGCGCGTTGCGCTGCGGGTCGCGCCGCTCGCGGAAGAAGGCGATCAGGAGCGCCGAGCTGATCCCGACCAGCTCCCAGCCCACGAACAGGAGGTCGATCGTGCCGGCGAGCGTGGTGGTCGCGACCCCGCTGGCGAACACCAGCAGCAGGAAGAAGAAGCGCGCGAACCCCGGCTCGCGGTGGAGGTACGGCGCCGCGAACAGGCCGACCACTCCGAGCAGCGCGGCGCTCACCGTCGCGAAGGCGAGGCCCAGAGCGTCGGCCAGGAGCTTCACCTCGAACCCGTAGCCCTCGACGCCGAACCAGCGGCCGAGCCCGACCTCGAGCTGGGCCTCGCCGCGGAGCGCGAGCCCGAGCGCGACGCCGAGCGCGGCCAGCAGCCCGCCCGTCGAGGCGGCCGCCGTCAGCCGCGCGATCCCGCGCTCGCCGGGCGTGCGGCCGACCGCGCAGGCGGCGCCCAGGAGCAGGCACGCCGCGGCCGGGAGCCCGGGGATCGCCACGACCAGGACCTCGAGCCAGCTCACGCCGCGCGCTCCGGCGCCGCGAGCGCGGCCAGCACGCGCGCGGGCGGGAGGGGGTCGCGCCGGCCGCCGAACCACTCGCGGGAGCGCGTCACCTCGGGGAGCGGCCGCGCGGGCGGGGCGTAGTCGCGCCAGGCCCCCTCGACCAGGTGGCGCAGCGAGCCGTCCTGCGGGTCCATGCTCACGAGCTGGATCCAGCCGTTCGTCACCAGCTCGGCCACGAGCGGGCTGCGGCGCGTGACGAGCTCCAGCGCGGCCGGCGTGGCCTCCACGATCGTGAGCATGCGCACGGGCTCGTGCAGCTCGACCATTTGCCAGGGGAGCCCCGTCCTGAGGTCGCTCTGGTGCCCGTTCATGACGCCGAGCAGGCCGGTCACGTTGTGCGGGAGCTTGCTCCCGCAGCCGTAGCGCTCGTTGTCCACCCGCGAGAAGAAGTACTCGAGGTTGATCCCGGCGCCGACCGGCGCGGCCGCGGCGAGGACTCGGGTCAGGACGAGCGCGTCCTCGTCTCGCGTCGGGTCGTACGAGACCAGGAACGCTCGCCGGTCGAGCAGCAGCCCGCGCGTCCAGCCGCGGCGGCCGACCAGGCACACCGCGTTGGTGGCGTGCCCCAGCTCGGGGCGCGGCTCGGCGAGGTGCGCCGCGCGCGCCTCGACGTGGCGCAGCGCCGCCTCAGGGGTGACGTCCAGGGGCGCCGACTCGAACCGCCGGCAGCGCTCCTGCGCGCTGCCGGCCCGCGCCTGGTCGAGCGCCGCTCGCAGGCGCGCCAGCGCGCCCGCGCGGGCCGGGGGCACCTGCTCGAGGTCGAACAGCGTCACCTCGCTGGTGCAGGTGTCGTGGTAGCCGCCCACGACCCAGGTCGCCTCGGGCAGCTCGACCCCGCGCTCCCGCAGGGCGGCGCGCACGCGCGGGTCGTTGGCGAGGGCCGCGAACAGGCGCGCGTTCGGCGCGCCGCGGCGCCCCCCGCAGGCGCCGCAGTCGTAGGCCGAGGCGTGCGGGTTGTTGACGCTGGTCGAGCCGTGCCCGATCACGGCGAGCAGCTCGCCGAAGTCGCGCGCCCGGGTCAGCCCGAGCTCCTCCAGCAGCCGCCCGACGCGCAGCGCGGCCTCCTCCACCGTGAACCCGATCGGCTTGCTCGCCGCGCCGGGGGGGGCGTCGTCGCGCAGCGCGGTCAGCGTCGTGGACGGCCGCTCGCCGAGGGCCACCTCGCGCGTCCGGGCGCGCAGCCGGGCCGAGAGGCGCGGCGCGATCGTGCGGGCCGCGAGGGGGAGCACGCTCACCAGCCCGAGCGCGAGCGCGCCCACCAGGCCGCCCACGAGCTGGCGCGAGTGGAACAGGGCGGCCCAGGCGAGCAGGCCCAGGGCGCGGCGCCAGCCGCGCCGGCGGGCGTGCACGGGCCCGACCGGCGCGCGCGGCCGCTCGTAGATCACGTGCTCGGGCGTGGCGACGATCGGGCACAGCGCGGCGTGGCGCGGGTCCTCGAGCCCCTGGAACTCGATGGCGAGCCCGAAGAAGCCCGCCGTGCCGAAGGTCTCGAGCGCGCCGTCGGCCTCCTCGAGGTGGCGCCGCAGCGACTCGGCGCGCTCGTCGAGGCACACCGCGACCTGCAGGCGGCCGCGGCCGGGGAAGCCGCGGGCGACGACGGCCGCGCGGTGGTCCGCTACCGCCGTCAGGATCGGCTCGCGGTGCGCCCGCTCGTAGGCGTGGTGCCACACCCGCCGCCGCGCCCAGTCGCCGAACCGCTCGAGCTCGTCGAGGACGGCCACGGCCTCGGCCGCCGACCAGGCGAGCACGTCGGGCGCGGCGAGGCCGGCGGCCTCCGCCGCCTCGCGCAGCAGCCAGGCGCGCGCCTCCGGGTCGGGGGTCGGCGGCGGGGGCGGCGCGGGCAGCCGGGCGAGGTCGGCCGAGGCGCCGAGCCGCCGCCGGGCGAGGTGGAGCGCGGCGCGCCGGTCGAGGAGCAGGCGCAGCGCGAGGAGCTCCATCAGCGTGGCGCGGGGCGCGCGGACGGGCGCCGTGTGCGGGCGCTCCTCGAGCACGCGCACCATGCCGGCCCAGCCCGGGAGGGCCAGGAGCACGCGGGTGAGGTGCTGTTCGAGGTCGGCCGCGGGCACGGCGAGCTCGGCGAGCACCTCGAGCACCACGTCGGCCGGCTCGAGCCCGCGGCGCAGGACCTCCTGCACGTCGGCGCGCAGCCCGCGGGCCCACGGCTCGGCGACCGCGCCGGGGCGCGCCCACAGCTCGCAGATCGTCGCGAACAGCCCGCGCTCGCGCTCCGGCATGGGCCAGTACGCGACGCCCTGGTCGAGGAAGGCGGCGACCCAGCGGATCAGGTGCGGGTGGATCAGCTCGTCGGCGTCCTCGCCGGTGAGCGCGAGCAGGCGGTCGCGCGGGCGCTCGCCGCGCGGCGCCGCGACGCGGGCCGCGAGGGGCGCCGCGCGCAGGGCGGCCCTGCGGCACGCGGCGGTCAGCGCGTGCGCGGCGAGCGGCTCGGGGTCGCGGGCCAGGGCGCGGGCCAGCGCGGCCGGCTCGAGCGGCACGCCGGCGGCGGCGCGCAGCGCCGCGTCGGCCGCGCGGGGGGGCGGCGCGCCCTGGCCCGGGTCGAGCAGCGCGCCGGCCAGCGCGTCTCGATCGCCCCGCGCCGCGAGCTCACCGAGCCAGCGACGGGTCTGCTCCAGGACGCGCGCGCGCGCCGCAGGCGGCGCGTCGGGCCGCAGTCGCCGGGCGCGCCCGCCGTCGGTCAGCCGCCACTGCAGGGCCGCCCCGGTGAGCGGCTCGACTCCGGGCAGGAGCGCCGCTCGCCACAGCGCGCGTCGCGAGAGGCCGGGCGCGAGCGGTCGATCGCCCCCCTGGCGCGTCAGCTCGGCGTCGAGCTCGGCCTCGAGGTCGGCCGCGCCGATGCGCCCGCGCTTCAGCTCCTCGCGGTAGCGCTCCTGCGAGAGGTAGGGCTCGGCGTCGAACCGCTCGGCGGCCCGCTCCACCGCCTCGCAGAACGGGAGGTGCTGAAGCGCGTGGAGCGTGTTGTGGTGAATGAACACGCCGATCGGGCCCTGCTGCGGCAGGGAGTGGGCGGCGTGCGCCAGGGCCGCCTCGAGCGCCGCGCGCGCGGGGCGCGCGGCCGGCGCCCGGGGCGTGGGCGTGCGGAGGCCGTCGGCGCGCGGACGCGCACCGGTAGCGGCCTCCAGGGGGGAGGGCTCGCGAGGGGTCGTCTTCACGGGTGGGGCGGCGTGGGGATGATCTGTCGACCCGCGCGGGGTCGCGCTGCCTGGGATCGCTCGCGCTGGAGGGCACCGGCCCACGGCCGGGTCGCGGCACGAGATCACGATCCTCGCCTAGATACATAGCGCCCCGCACGTGAGTGATCAAGCGTCCGGTGCACGCCGCCAAAGAGCGCGCTACTGCGCTGCGGCGGCCGCCTCCTCCACCACGGCGGGGCCGGCCCGCTCGAGGGTGTCGGTCCGGAGCACCCGGAACCGCTCGAACTGCCGGAGGCTGGGGTCCAGGGACCGGAAAATGCGCCCGGTCTGGCCGTCGTAGAACGTGATCCGTCCGTCGCGCACCACCACGTTGAACACGTGCCCCGGCTGGCCCCCTGCGCGCACCCCGCCCACGAGCGCGCGGCCGTTGCGCATGGCGAGCAGCTCCCGCCTCAGCGCGCGGACGTTGCGGATGTCCTTGACCGCCTCGAGAGGAGCGCCGAGCTGCTCGGCCATGTAGCGCATGCCGACCCGTCGGAACTTCCCGTTCGCGGCGCGCCGGGCCGGGAGCGCCGAGGCGGGGCGGCCGGCGAGCAGGCTATCGGTCGCCAGCGCGCAGTGGGTGCAGTTCACCTTGCGGTCGTCGGGGAGGCCGTCGGGGTGGTGCGCGCGGCGGTTCACTGCGGCGAGGTCCTTCTCGGTGACGTCCACCGCGACCTGCTCGCGGTTGGGCTCGCCCAACACCGAGCGCGGCCGGCCGGTCCGGCGAGGGGCCTCCGACCCCGAGGCGGGGCGGGCGGCGCGGCCGGTCGAGCCGTTGCGGTCGGCGGGCGGGCGGGCGGCGCGGCCGGTCGAGCCGTTTCGGTCGACGGGCGGGCGCGCGGCGCGGCCGGTCGTGGAGGCAGCGCGGCCCTCGCTCTCGCGGGCCAGCTTGGCGAGGTTGAAGTGACCGACCCCGTCGTCGAGGTCTTCGTCGAGGTCGTCCTCGAGGTCGGCGACTCGCCTGGGGTTGCCGTCGCGGTCGAAGGCGACGTGCCCCGTACCCTCGGGGTCGTCGAGCTCCTCGGCCGCGCGACGCGAGGGGGTGTCCGGGCGCGGATGGCTGGCGGGGAGGGCGTCCGACGCCTCGTCGCTCGGCGCCCGCGGGCGGCCGACCGAGCGCGCGCGGCCGGCCTCGTCGCCGCGCAGCGCGCCCGCGATCCCGCGCGCGTCCCGCGCGGGCATGGCGGCCTGCGCGGCCGGCGTGGCGTGATCCGCCTCGCGCGCGGCGCTCGCCGCGTCGCGCGCGGCGGCGCGCGCGTCGTCGGCGAGGTCACCGAGGTCGTCCGCCTCCTTCAGCAGGCGCCGCCCGGCCTGGGCGGCGGCCGCCCGCCTGCCGGCGGACGAGGCCTCCTTCGCCGCCTCGCGCAGCGCGCGCGCCCGGAAGGGGCCACGCGCGAGCTGCACCCGGCCCGGCGTGGTGATCCCCAGCACCTGCTCGAGGATCCCGTGACGCGCGATCAAGCGCGCCCTGCGGGTCACGCGGCCCACGCCCGAGGCCACCCCGGTCACGCCCAGGAACGCCTCGCTCGCCTTGCCGAACCGCTCGAGGTCGCTCAGGTCGCGGCGCTCGCCGCGCTCGATCAGCTCCTCGACGTCGTAGCCGTGCGCGGCGCTCCAGGCCGCCGACCCGCCCGTCGCGTCGAGCAGCAGCTTGGCCGCCACGTGGCCCACCATGCTGGCGGGGCTGTGGCCGGCGCGGTCGAGGGTGTCGGCCAGCTCGGCCGAGCGCGCCTGGGCCCGGGCGTGCGCCGCCTTGGCGCCCTCCCACAGGGCGACCGCCTGATCCTGGTAGCCCTGCGCGAAGGCGTCCGCGACCTCCACCTTCCCGTCGCCGTCCACCGCGTCGCGCAGGACGGCGAGCCCGCCCTGGGTGCTGTCGCGCAGCGCGAAGAACGCCTTGCTCGCGGCGGGGCGCACCAGGTTGATCGCGGTCCACTCGCTCCCGTAGGGGCCCGAGCCGCGCTCGGGCTCGAGCACGCCGGCCCGCACCAGCGTGCCGCTGAACGCGTCGAGGAGCTGGTCCTCGGCGTCGATCACCGCCATCAACGTCTGGCGCGGGTTCGCCGCCGCGTAGGGCGCGATCTCGACCGCCTGGGCGGCGCGCTGCTTCAGCAGGGCCGCGTGCGACGCGAGCGAGTCGAGCGCCCAGCCGCCCGCCACGCGCGCCGTGCTCTTGACCTCGTCCCAGCTCGGCCACAGCCCGCTGGGGTCGGTCGCCTCGAGCGGGCGGTTCTCCACGTAGACGTAGGCGTTGAGGCCCCCCGCCAGGCCGGCCGGGTCGGGGTCGAGGAACCGCCCCAGCTCGGGCACGTAGAACCGCGCGCGCATCGAGACCAGGCCGGCCTCGCGATCCACCAGGCGCCCCGCGTAGAACAGCGGGCGATCGGGGTCGCGGGGGCCGCGCGCCAGCTCGCCGAAGGGCGTGAACGCGACCCGGTCCACGCGCCGCCCCGCGGCGTCGCTGTAGGCGAGCACGGTCCCGAGCGCGTCGGCGTGCAGGTAGGTCCAGGTGTCGCGCTCACGGCCGCGCCCACGGTCGCGATAGGCGAGCGGCTCGTCGCGGCCCGGTCCGTAGACGTACACCCGCTCGCGCCCGTTCGGCCCGACCTCCGCCAGCAGGCGGTCCGCGTCGTACACGTAGCGGGTGAGCGCCCCGTCCACCGAGCGGGTGGCGATCCGCTCCAGCGGGTCGTACGTGTAGCGGATCGTGCGGCCGCCCCGGCGCACCGCGACCAGGCGGCCCCAGGCGTCGTAGGCGTAGCGCGCCACCTCGCGACCGGCGCGGGTGCGGGCGATCAGCCGGCCCGCCGCGTCGTACTCCAGGCGCTCGTCGCCGCGCCGCACCAGGCGGCCTCGCGCGTCGAGCGCGCCCTCGCGCACCGCGCCGCGCTCGACCTCGCGCACCCGGTTGCCGTCGGCGTCGTACTCGAACCGCTGCGAGACGTGCGGCCCCTCGGCGGCGCTCAGGCGCCCGGCCGCGTCGTAGCCGATCCGCGTCGTCTCCCCGTCGCGCGTGACCGCCGCGGGGCGGTGGTCGGCGCCGTAGGCGACCCTCAGCTCGAGGAGGGCCCGCGCCTCGCCCTCGCGCCGCACCGTCAGCGCCGTGGTCTGCCCGAGCGGGTCGAGCTCGCTGCGCGCCACCGCGCCGCTCGGGAAGGTCGTCGCGACCCGTCGCCCCGCCTCGTCGAACGCGAACGTAAACGCCCCCGCCTCGCTGTCGAGGCGGACCACGCGCCCCCGCTCGCGCGAGAACACCACGTCGCCGAACGGCGTGCGCCGCTCCTCGAGCTCGCCCTCGTGGCGGATCTCGATCCGCTGGTCGAGGCCCGCGCCGCGCGCCCGCTCCTCGATCCGGCGGCCCTGCGCGTCGTAGCGGAACGCGAGGCCCTCGCCGGCGCTCGTGATCACCGAGCGCAGCCGGCCGTCCTCTCCGTAGCGGAACCGGGTGGTGGCGCCGCCCTCGGCCGCCAGCGCCTCGATCCGCCCCTCCGCGTCGTAGGCGTAGCGCCAGGCGCGTCCGGTCGCGTCGCGCCGCCGGAGCCGGCGCCCGGCGTCGTCGACCAGGTACTCGATCGGGCCCATGGGGCCGTCCGCGCCGACGAGGTGCGCGCCGTCCCACGAGAAGCTCCAGGCGCGGCCAGCCGGGGTGACCACCCGCACCAGCCGTCCGTCCGCGTCGTGCTCGCGCCGGGTGGTGCCGGCCGGCCCCGTCTCGGTGTGGGCGCGGCCCGCGGCGTCGTAGCCGTAGGTCGTGGTCCGGCCCTCGGGGTCGGTGGTCGCGACCAGCCTGCCGTCGTGGTCCCGCGCGAAGCTCTGCCGGACCCCCGCGGCCTCGAACGCCAACACGCGGCCCGCCGCGTCGGTCTCGACGCGCGCCGGCGTGCCGTCGGGCAGCGTGACGGTCGGGACCGCCCGGCCCAGCGGGTCGAAGCGCGCCTCCACCCGCACCCCGCCACGCCCCTGCCGGGCCACGACGCGCAGGCGGAGGTCGAACCACACCCGCTCCGTCCCCGACCCGTCCTCGATCGACCAGCCGTCGGGCTGCCGGCGGAAGGTGATCTCGCCGGCGGGGCCGGTGCAGCGCAGGACCTCGGCGTCCGCCGTCCCCTCCTGCGCGTAGCGGCGCCGCTCGCCGTCGGCGGTCAGCTCGACCAGCTCGCCCGCCGCGTCCCACCCCAGCTTCAGGCGCTCGCGCAGGCCGTCGGCCACCGTGGCCAGACGGCCCTGCGCGTCGTGCCCGTAGCGGCGCGCCCGGCTGCCGCGCACCTCGATCAGGCGACCCTGCTCGTCGTAACGGTACGAGGTCGCGAAGCCCCCCGGCCCGCGCGCGGCGAACACCCGCCCGGCGGCGTCGAGCAGCAGCTCGACCTCGTCCCCGGGCCGCGCGCCGCGCAGCCGGAGGCGCTCGGGGGTGCGCTCCACGCGGAACCCGGGGCTGACCTCGATCAGGAGTCCGGCGCGGTCGAACGACCACGTGCGTCCGGCGGGGTCCTCGACCGAGTAGCCGCTCGGGGTGGCGAGCAGCCACTCCACCGCGCCCACCCGCGAGACGTAGGCCCGCCGCTCGCCGACCGGCGTGGCCGGCGCGAACACCTGCGCGCCGTCGGGCCGGACGAGCACCAGGTCGTCGCAGCCGCGGGCCGCGTAGAGCCGCGCCTCGCAGGCCGCGCGCCAGCCGAGGCCGAACAGGCCCGGGCCGTCGCTCCCGATCGTGCGCGCGCGCTCGAGGGCTCCGCCGGCCAGGCGCGCCTCGCCGTCCCACACCAGCAGCAGGTCCCACTCGGGGTCGACCTGTAGCTGCAGCCCGTCGGGCCCGCTGTAGCCGAGGGGCCCGGCGGCGAGGAGCGGCGCGGGAGGCGCGCCCGGCGCCGACGCGAGGGTGGGCGCGCTCGCCGCCTCGGCGGGCGCAGCCTGCGGGCCGGGCGCGCTCGCGACGGCGGGCTTCGCCGCGGGCGCAGGCGGCGCCGTCGCCACGCGAGTCGTCACCGCCGCCGGCGGCTCGGCGACCGGCTCGCTCGCCGGCTCGCTCCTCGGACACCCCGTCAGCGCCCACGCGGCCAGCGCGACGACCACGCACGCGCGGATCCCCCTCGAGCTCCAGTTCTGGTCCCTCATGGCGACTCCTCCCGCCGCCCGCCCGAGCAAGGAGGAGCCCCTCGGTAATCGCCTTCAGCGGCCTCGGTTATCCGTCTCGCCTCGTGAACCGAAGGCACGCGCCGAGCCGCGGTGAGCAAGGATTGCCCACGCGACTTCGTCGACGAGACGAACCGCGCGCCGGCAAGGAAGGAGGCTGCCGCGCGAGCAGCGCAGCTCCTCCGCGGCTAGCCGCTGTCGCA
>CAZMSZ010000065.1:0-6307 GCA_964569055.1 uncultured Planctomycetota bacterium
GGATCAGGGGTGAGACTGTCGCGAAACACGACCACCCCTCGCGAGGAGCGGGATAAAGGTCGAGCACGAGCACGAGCACGAGCACGAGCACGAGGACAAGCGACAGCCCTAAAGCGACAGCGCCCTCGGACACACCGCTCCGGGCACTGGGCGCCAAACCACCCCTCGCCCTACGAGAGCCCCTCACGCGAGCAGCAGCGCCGCTTCGGGCGACGCGGCGCTCTCGCCAAGATCTGGAAGTTCACTCCAAACCAGCCGCGTCGCCGCGGCGGCGCGCGAATCAGCGAGAGCGGGGGGAATCTGGGGGGCGGAGCCCCCCAGAAACCACTACGGCAGCTGTGGCTTGCCCATGCCGAAGTTCTGCGTCCAGTAGGTGCCGCTGCGGGCCACGCCGACCTGATGGAAGTCCTTGTGGATCATGTTGCGGTGGTGCCCGCTCGAGGTGTACCACGCGTCGTGCGCGCCCTTGGCGGTGGTCATGCCGAAGGCCACGTTCTCGCCCACCGGGTCGTTGTAGCCCTCCAGCCGGGCGCGGTGGCTGGGGGTGGCGCGGCTCGGGTCGGGCTCGTCGTGGGTCAGCTCGCCGGCGCGCTCCATGAACGCCGAGTGCTTGGCGGCGGTCTGGACCAGGCGCAGGTCGATCGCCAGCGCGTGGAGCCCCAGCATGATCCGGTACTCGTTCAGGATCCGGACCTGCTCGCGCCCGTCCTCGGGCACGCCCGGCAGGTTCGCGTTGAACTGCATGACCTTGGCGTTGAGCGCCTGCAGCTTCTGCGCCTCGGGGGTGGGCGCCATGCCGGCGCAGCCCGCCCGCCGCGCCAGCTCGTCGCGCAGGTCCTTGGCCGTCTGCCCGCGCCGCCTCGCGTCCACCTCGAGCTCGTCGAGCCAGGGCTCGGTCGCCTCGAGCAGCTCGAGGTCGGCCGCGACCGCGGGCGCGTCGAACACCGGCGGGAGCGCCACCCAGAACGCCGCGAGCGCCTTCACCTTCTCGTCGACGTACGGCTGCCCGGCCGCCCCGTGGTTCGCGTCGGGGTACACGCCGGTGTCGTTGATGATGTCGCGCGCCGCCTGCTGCAGCTCCTGGAGCCTCTGCCAGCGCGCCATCAGCTCCTTGGGCTCGACCCCGTCCTTGATCGCCTTCTCCACCCGCCCGGCGGCCTTCTTGCGGAGCGACGCCAGCGCCTTCCCGGCGCGGCTGCGGGCCTTGTTCGCCTCCTTCTCCGGCGCGGCGGGGAGGTGCTTGCGGAGCGCGGCGTAGGCGGCGGTGAGCTGATCGAGCGAGTAGTCCCTCTCGCCGCACAGCTCCACCATGGCCGTCTCGGCGTCGGCCAGCGCCGCGGCGCTGCCCCCGGCGCCGCCCGCCGGCTCGACCTTGGCGCTCGGGTCGTAGAACCGCAGCATCAGCTTGTCGAGCACCTCGGCCGGGAGCCCGAAGTAGTCCTCGAGCTTGGGCGAGCCGCCGTTGTAGGCCGCGCGCAGGTACTCCACGAAGTCGCTGCGGAAGCGGCCGTCGTCGAAGGTGCACAGGAAGTAGACCACCGCGCCCGCGCCGCGGTAGTTCATGGCGATGTCGCCCGAGTCCCACTGCTGGCTGGTGCGGTAGTTCCGCACCATGGTCAGCAGCGAGTGCTCGGCGCCCCCGCCGCGCAGGTTGCTCTGGTAGGCGACCACGCGGCTGTGGTCCTGGAGCCCGCCCAGCGTCAGCACGCCGTCGCGGAAGAACGCGTCCTCCAGGTAGACCGCCGCCCCCTCGGCCAGCCAGGACTCGGCGTACCCCGCCGACGACTCGCCCAGGATCTGGTGCACGATCTCGTGCTGGAGCGTGGTCCAGTCGCGCGAGCTGTAGAAGAACGAGGCGTGCCGCCCGCCGTCGTAGAACCCGGCCGCCCAGTTGGTGGGCGGGCTGGCGTGCTGCGTGAACTGGTCGCGCGAGCGGTAGTAGTTCACGACCAGCGGCCGGGACTGGCTGGCCGCGACCCCGAAGATCAGCGCCGCGCCCTTGGCGCCGAAGAACAGGTCGTACTGGCGGAACAGCTGCAGGTAGAACGCCTCGAGCCGCTCGGCGACCCGCGTGGTCTCCTCGAGGTCGGCGGTCGACTTGAGCAAGAAGTGCTCGGTCTGGACCTCCCAGCAGCTCCCGGGCTCGGCGTGCTGCCGGCTGGCCTCGGCGGGGGTGGTCCACTGCTTGGTCTGGAGGTCGAAGTACTCCCCCTTCTCGTAGCGCGCCCGCTCCTCCGCGAGCACCCAGCCCAGCTTGGCGTCCCAGGCGAAGCCGGCCCGCAGCCGCTCGGCCTCGAACCGGCGCAGCCACGCCCCGTCGACCTTGACGTGGCCGAGGCCCTTGTGCGCCCGGTCGTTCTCGGGGTCGAGCAGCAGCACGTACTGGAACAGGTCGAACGCCAGCCCCGGCTCGCCCGCGGCGATGCACTTCTCGACCGCCTTGAGCGAGCGGTCGACCGTCTCGTCGATCACGCCGTCGATCTGCTTGCGGAACCCCTTCGCCAGCGAGCCCGCGTCGGCGTCGGCCGCCGTGTGCTCGAGCGCGCGCAGCGCCTCGCGCAGCTGCCCGCCGCGCACCGGGTCGCCGGCCCGCTCGACCCCGCGCGCGATCAGCGCGTCGAGATCGGCCTTGGCCTCCTTGGGCGCGTAGCCCTGCGTGCGCATCCAGTCGATCACCGCGTCCAGGCCGTCGGCCACGGTGCCGAGCCGCTTGGCCGCGAACTCGCCCACCACGGCCCGGGCCTGGGCCCGCCCCTCGCGCGCCCGCTCGCGGGCCCGCGCCGCCGGCGTGCCGGCGACGGCCACCAGCCGCAGGAACGGCTTGAGCCGCGCGCGCCAGGCCTCGTAGCCGTAGTCGTCGCACCAGCGGTCGAGCGCCCGCAGCGTGGCCGGCCCGGTGGCGCGGGCCAGCGCGCCCTCGAAGTAGAGGGCGTGGATCTGCTGCAGCAGCGGCTGGAGCGCGGGCGCCGCCTTGAACACGGACTGGTGCTCGTCGTAGAACGCGACCACCTCGGCGCAGCCCTCGAACGACTCGCGCGCCAGGGCGAGCGACTCCTCGACCACGCCGACCAGCTGCTGCTCGAGGTCGGCGCGCTCGGCGCCCTTGGCCCGGCGGTGCTCGCGGGCTAGGGCCGCGAACCGCTCCTTCCAGTCGTGGCCCCAGCTGCCCGCGCGGCGCTGGGTGCGGGGCGTGAGCGGACCGCCCGCGAGCGGGCCGCCGCCCGCCGCGCGGCGGGCGAACGCCTCGGCGATGTCGGGCCGCGCCAGGAGCTCGCGCATGGCCTTGAACCAGGGGTCGTCGGCGTAGCTGCCGCCCTCGAACGCCCGGCGGGCGGCCGCGATGTCGCCCTGCTCCGCGGCCTCGTCCACGATCAGCAGCGCGCGGGTGTAGGTGGCGGCCCGCTCGCGCAGCGTCTCGAGCCGCTCGCGGTAGCCCGCCACGCGGCGGCCCCGCTCGCTCTCGCGCAGCGCCTCGGGGAAGCGGTCGAGCTCGCGCAGCAGCGCGTCGTAGCCGCCCACCCCCAGGATCGGGTGGAGCTCGGCGTCGCCCGCCAGCGAGGCGATCCCCTCGGGGCCCTGGGCCGCGTGCTCCTGGATCGCGAGCGCGATCTGGCGGCGCAGGTCCTTGCCGCGCGCCGCCTCGGCGGCGAGCTGGAACGGCGAGCGGCGCTGCTGCAGGCACAGCCACAGGATCCGCTCCATGTCCTCGCCGAGCCGCTTCCAGGCGGCGTCGACCTGCTCGGCCGAGACCTCGGCCGCGCCCTCCTCCTCGGGCTCGGGGACCTCGGGGCCGCGCACCAGCGCCGCGAGCCGGTCCTTGACGCGCGCCAGCGTCTGGCCCTGCGACACGACCAGCCGCTCGCGCTCGAGCCGGGCGATCAGCCCCTGGAGGCGCGTCAGCTCGCCCGGGCTGGGCGGAACGCCGCGCGCGGCGAGCCTCCCCACGTCCGCCTCGAGCTCGCGCAGGAGGGCGTCGAGCTGCGCGGCGGTCGGGCCGCTGGTCGCGACCGTGGGTCCGGCGCCGGTCGCGCCCCGGTCGACCCTCCCGCCGCCGCCGCTCCCGGCGAGGTTGAACAGCACGAACGCGGCGAAGCCCACCGCCCCGGCCGCCACGATCAGGCCGAGCCCGCTGTCCTGGCGTCGGCGCCGGGCGGCGGGGTGGGAGGCCGACGACTGGCCCGGCCGACGGCGCGTGCCCGAGCTGCGCAGCTTGTCGCGCCCTTCGGGCTCGACCGCCTCCTCCCCGTCCGGATCGCCGAGGACCACGCTCTCGCCGGTCTGCGAGGCGCTGGCGTCGGGGGCCGAGGCGGCGAGGTCCTCCGAGGCGCTCGCCTCGGGCGGCGCGGCCGGGCGGCGCAGCTCGGGCGGGACGAGGTCGCGCGGGACGGCCGCCAGGCCGCCGGGCGGCGCGCCGGCGGGCGGGCGGCCCGGCACGGCGAGCGAGACCGCCTGGCGCGGCGCGGCCACCTTGGCCGCCGGGGTGTAGCCGGTGCGCTCGAGCACGTCGAGGAGCTGGACGTCGCTCACGAACCCGAGCCGCCGCGCGACCTCGAGCACGTCGAGCTTGCCGCCGCCGCGCTCGAGCCGCAGCTGCTCCTCGAGGGTCTCCTTGACCTGCCCGGGCTGGAGGACCCCGTGGGTGATCAACCAGGCCGTGAGCTGACGTTCGTCCATGGCCATGCCGGGGGCGCTCCGCGGGTAGGGCTCGGGCTGCGGTCCGATGTTGGGTGGCGCCCGCGCGCGCCGCAAGTCGCTCCGTGCAACTGGACGGTAAATGTCGCGGCGCCGCGCGGGGGGCACGGCCCGTCGTGCGGCCGGTCTCGGCTCGGGTTACGATCCGCCGCCGGAGCTCCGCCCTGCCGCGGAGCCTGGAGGACGCGCTTGGGCCTGCCCGCCAAGCTCGGAGTGATCAGCGACCTCCACGCCAACTTCGAGGCGCTCAAGGTCGCGCTCAACTGGCTCCACGCCGAGGGCGTCGAGCACGTGGTCTGCCTGGGCGACATCGTCGGCTACAACGCCAACCCGGTCGAGGTCACCTACCTCACCTGGCAGCGCGTGCGCTTCTCGCTCAAGGGGAACCACGAGCGCTACGTGCTCGGGCAGGAGGCGAAGGGCGTCGCCGACGAGAAGCTCGAGGTGATCGACTGGACGCGCGAGCAGCTCAGCGCGCAGTACCGCGACTGGCTGGCCGCGCTCCCCGACGCCCACCTCTACGAGGGCACGCTCCTGCTCACCCACGGCTCGCCGCGCGACCCCGACGAGTACATCTACAAGAAGGACGTGATCAAGGGCTCGCTGCGCCACATGCACGAGCACTACGCGGGCGTGCCGATCTGCTTCTTCGGCCACAGCCACCTGCCGATGCTGGTCGGCGGGGGGCGGCTCGAGACGCGCTTCGACGAGACCCGCACGATCGAGCTGGACAAGGACGCCGTGTACCTGATCAACCCCGGCAGCGTGGGGCAGCCGCGCGACGGGGTGGCGAAGACCGCGTTCGGGGTGCTCGACACGCGCCGGTGGCGCTTCACCTGGGTGCGCCTGGACTACGACTTCGAGACGACCGGGCAACGGATCCGGGACGCCGGGCTCGACGCCGCGATGGCGACGCGCCTGACCCGGGGTAAGTGAGGGGACCCGTGGGGGACGAGCCGGCGCGCGAGGACGCCGCAGCGGAGGAGGAGGGCGGCGCGCGGGGCGCCGCCGAGGAGGCGCCGATCGAGGAGCTCTCGCCCGAGGAGGAGGCCGCGAGCCTGGACGAGGCCGTGGCCGCCGTGCGCGCCCGCCGCCACGAGCTCGACGCGATCCCCGACGGGCCGCGCCCGCGCGTCCCCGGCGAGAGCTACAAGCGCCGGCAGATGTTCGTGGACTGGGAGCTCCAGGTCAGCTACGTCGGCGTCTACCTGACGGTGACCGTGTTCCTGGTGATCGGGTTCGCCGCCCTCAACTACGTGTTCGCCGCCTTCTACGAGCGCGCGGCGCAGGTCCAGCTCCAGCAGCCCTACGGCGATGGGACCGACTACTTCTTGCTCGCCACGCTCAACGTGGTGTTCCTGCTGCTGCTCGTGATCGGGATGGCGGTCTACGCGATCATCCAGTCCCACCGGATCGCCGGGCCGGTGTTCCGCTTCCGGCGCGCCCTCGAGGCGCTGCGCGCCCGCGACTACGACTTCCACCTGCAGCTCCGCGAGCGCGACTACATGAAGGACGTGGCGGAGCAGCTCAACGCGCTCAACCAGGCGCTCAAGGCCAAGGACGTCGCCATCGCCGACGCCGCCCTGGCCCTCGACGAGCTCGCCCGCCGCCACCC
>CAZMSZ010000065.1:6407-17744 GCA_964569055.1 uncultured Planctomycetota bacterium
TCCGTAGAATGCCCGCCCCTGGCGGGAACCGCCGCGGGGTTCGCCTCGTCCAAGGCGGAAAGGATGGCGCGGTGACCGTGGAGCTCGCGACCCTCGACGACCGCACCCTGGTGGCCCGCACGCAGCAGGGCAACCGCGACGCCTTCGCCGCGCTGGTCGAGCGCTACCAAGACCGCGTCCTGAACCTCGTCTACCAGCGCCTCGCCGACCGCGACCTCGCCCTCGACGTGGCCCAGGAGGTGTTCCTCAAGGCTTACCGCGGGCTGCCGCGGTTCGAGGGGAACGCCCAGTTCTTCACCTGGCTGTTCCGGATCACCCTCAACGAGACGACCACGTTCCGGCGCCGCCAGGAGCGCCACCAGCGCGCCGGGTCGCTCGACGCGCCGGGGCCCGACGGGGAGATGCGCGGCGACCCGGCCGACAGCAGCTTCGAGCCCGCCGCGGAGGCGGCGCGCCACGACGACGCCGCCGCGGTCCACCAGGCGATCGGCGCCCTCGACGACGATCTGGCGCAGGTGATCCTGCTGCGCGACATCGACGGGCGCAGCTATCAGGAGATCGCCGAGGTGCTGCAGCTCCCCCTCGGCTCGGTCAAGTCCAAGATCTTCCGCGCGCGCCAGGCGCTCAAGGAGCGGCTGGCGCAGGTGATCGAGCGTCCGCGATGAGCGCGCCCTCCTGCGAGGAGACCCGCCTCGGCCTGTGCGCCCGCCTCGACGGCGAGGCGCTGCCCGCGCCCGAGGCGCAGGCGATCGCCGAGCACCTCGAGGGCTGCCCCGACTGCGCCGCCGAGGAGGGCGCGCTCGAGCTCGCCCAGCGCGCGGTCCGCGAGCTGCCGCGGATCGCCGCGCCGCCTCACTTCACGGCCCAGGTCATGGCGCGGGTGCTCGACCAGGGCGAGGCTGCCCCGGCTCACGCCGCGTGCCCCGCCCCCGAGCAGGTGTCGGCCCTGGTGGATGGCGCGCTCGACCCGCCCCCCGCTGCCGCGCTGCGCGAGCACCTCGCGGTCTGTCCGGCCTGCGCGGAGCTGGAGCGAGGCCTCGCGCGCGTGGCCGGGGCGGTGCGCGGGCTGCCGCGGCTGAACGCGCCGCCGGCGTTCGCGACGGGGGTGCTCGCGCGCTGCCAGCTGGTCGATCGCGAGGGTCAGGAGCGGGCGGAGGCGGCCCGGCGCGCGCGGGCGGCCCTGTGGAGCAACCTCGGCCGGCTGGCGCAGGCGGCGAGCCTGCTGCTCGTGCTCGGCGCCGGGGCGGCGCTCTCGAGCCCCGGGCCGCGCGGGCTGAGGTGGCTGCCGAGCCCGTCCCGCGCCCAGGCTCGCCGCGCGCCAGCCCGCGCGCCGGCGGCCGACGAGGCCCGCGCGGAGGGGCCGCGCCTGGAGGAGCTCGCGCCTGGCCCCTACGACGCGACCTGGGAGCTGGACCTCGACGGAGCGGTCGAGGAGGTCGCCGAGCGGGCCCGGGCGGTCCTGGGCCGGCACGCCCGCCGCGTGCTGGCCGAGGCGCAGGCGGCCGGAGACGGGCGTGGGTTCGTGGCCGTGGTCCCGGCCAACCGGGTCGACGATCTGCTGCGCGAGCTGGACGCCGACGCGGCGCTCGAGCCCAGACCGCAGGCCTGGGCGGCGATGGAGCAGATCCACGCCGAGCAGGACCGGGTGCACCTCGACAACGGGTTCGTGCTGGTCGGCGCGCTGGAGGGGCCCGCCCGCGCGCGGACCCTGCGGGTGGGGCCCTCCACGCTCCCGCTCGACGAGGGCGACGTGGAGCGGGTCGAGCAGGCGGAGGCGGCCCGCAAGGTCCGGCTGCTGCTGCGCCGCAAGGGCGGGGGAGGACGGCCGTGAGCGAGCAGCGACCGCTGGGGGTGCGCGAGTTCCAGGAGCGGATCGAGGCGATCTACCTCGAGCGCGACTCCGCGCGCGGGAAGCTCGGCACGTTCGCGTGGCTGGTCGAGGAGGTGGGTGAGCTGTCGCGGGCGCTGCGCCGGGGCGAGCGGGCCAACCTCGAGGAGGAGTTCGGCGACTGCTTCGCGTGGCTGGCGTCGCTGGCCTCCATGAGCGGCGTGGACCTGGCGCAGGCGGCCGAGAAGTACGCCGGCGGCTGCCCGCGCTGCCACGCCACGCCCTGCGCCTGCCCCATGCGCTGATGCTCAGAGCAGCGCTTGGAACACGGCCCTCAGCTCGCGCACGAAGTGGCCGAGAGCAGGTAGACGCTTCGAGGCGCGGTAGAGATCCATCGCGGCGGCAAGCTCCGCAGCGAATTCCATCTCGTTGGTAATGATGGGCTGTCCTGACGCCTCGATGCTCTCACGAAGAAGGCGCTTGTACACACCCCTTTCGCATTTGCCTGGGTCCGGGAGCGGCGGCCTGCCGATCACTTCGACGAATGACTCGGGATCTGCGATGCACCACCTCTCGATGTGCGGGTCAGGGCAGCCCACGACCGAGCGAGGAAAGAGCTCACCGTCGATCTCCTCCAGGACGGTCCTTCGTGCCTCGCTCCAACCAGCGCAGTTGCCGTCGATGACCACGACGAGAAGATCTGGAACGAGGACGCCGCCCGCTCTGGCGCGCCGTTGCCAGCCGCGAAGCTCAGCGATGGCGCGCCCGTGGCCGCCCCTGCCGGACACCGTCTCGATCAGCGCGCGTGTCCCGCACTCGTCAGCCATTCGTTCGACGAGCGCGCGTACGAAGTTCTCGTGCCCGGTGTCCTCGCAGTAGAGGTGGACCCTGGGACTAGCGCCCATCGAGCCAGCCTCGGACCAACATGGCTTCTATCAGGCCCTCGTCCCCTTCGTCTTCAGGTCCGCGGAGCGCCTCCCGAACGTCTCGGTCTGCAAAGAGCTCAGGCGGGGCTTCGAACGGCACGATCTGGGTCGACCGCCCTTCCCGGAAGACCCGGAGCAGGCCCACTTGACTGGGGTCGCTCCGGTGACGCCGTACCATCGCGGCAACGAGTGTTGGCGAGTGAGTCGTGACGACGACTTGGCGACGGCGAGACATCGCGAACAGCAGGTCGGCGATGATTTCAATTCGCCGTGGATGAACGCCGTTCTCCGGCTCCTCGAGCGCCACCAGAGAGCCCGGGTTCGGGTTGGCTGCAATTGCGCAGAGCGCAAGAATTCGAAGTGTCCCTTCAGATATTACACGTGATGAGTATGGTGTCCCGTCTTGACTGATAATTATCTCGAGCGTGCCTCGCTTGGGGTCCAGGTCTACGTCGAGCGACTCGACCGTCGGAATCGCGTGCCGCAGGGCTCGCTCAACCGCCCGGAACGCCGGATCGCGTCGGTGCTTGAGTCGGTAGAGGAATGGAGCGATCCACTCCCCTCGTGGCCCGATGTCCGACACCTCACGAGGTGGTTGCGCCTCCCGCATGGCGTGTCGTGGATCTAGGTAGTAGGTGCGCCAGTCCGTGAGCTCTGATCGCACACGGTCTAGATCCGGGTATCGTTGCCCCGAGTATTGAAGATTTGACAACAGCGTGTGATGCAGCGGCGCCGGGAGCACGACGGGGCGTCCTGCTTCGCGAGGTCGAATGGTGAACTGGTCCTGGCTTCGCTCGATTCGGGGCTTGTGCTTGCGGTTGCCGTGCTTGTCGAGCGCTACTAGGAGCTCGTCGGCGAGTTCGAGCGTGCCGCTCCGCGGGTGAATCCGCGCGGTGGCTTCGTACCAGAGGCGATGTGCTGCCTCGCCTTCAACCGGAGGAAATGTCAGCTTCCCTCCGATGGTGAACTCCGCCGTCTCCTGGGCCAGGAGTCCCTCCAAACCGGTCTCAGGCAGTGCGAACGCCTCGACAGGGTATCCGCGGAGCGGTGGCTCGACAGCGTCGGACAGGGTTCGCCCGCTCGCGAATCGCGAAAGCACGAGGAGGGCCTCGAGGAAGTTACTCTTCCCAGCGGTGTTTGGCCCGAACAACACGGCGAGGGGGCCGATCGCGAGTTCGCCGCTCACGATGGACTTGAACCCACGGACGACCACCCGTTCGAGCACGCGAGCCCTCCGAGAAGGCGGTTGGCGCCTTCCTGTAACCATTCAACCGCGGATGTCGCACGCGCACCACAGCTGCTGGCACCGCTTGCCAAACGGACGTGCTCCCGATCCATCGCGAGAAGGGCGTCGCTACCCCAAGCGCACCCTCTCGGCCGAGATCAGAGCCGAGAAGCCCTCGTGAACGGCGTATGAGCCAATCTCGGCCGCGGCTTGCTAACCTCTGGGCCATGCCGACCCGCCGCGCGCTCGTCCTCTCCACGGCCGCCGTGCTGGCGCTGGGCACGGTCGCGACCTCCTGCGGCCGCGGCGGGAGCGGCGGCCGGCGCGACGTGCCGACGCCCGCGGTGATCGGGGTCCTGCTCGACTACACCGACCAGCCCGCGCGCGAGGTCCCGGTGCGGGTGCGCGGCGGGGTGGCCGGCGAGAGCCACGTCGACGGCCTGGTCGCGCTCGGCCCGGTGGCTCCCGGGGCCGGGGTGCTGATCGTGGGCGACTCGGTGAGCACCCCGACCCTCCTGGTGCCGTTCAGCGCCGTCGACCCCTACACGTTCTTCGAGCGCCCGATCCACGTCCCCGACCTCGAGAGCGGGATCTCCGCGGCGGTCACGCTCGGGCCGGGCGGCGCGCTGAGCTCCGCGCTCACGGTCGCGGGCGAGGCCCTCCCAGGCGTCACGCTGGACCTCGCCGGCGGGACCGTCGTCGACGGCGCGGCGGGCGAGGTGCGGGTGGTGCCGCTCAGCCCCTCGCGCCTGCCGTTGCCCGTCCCGTCCGGCGGGGGTGAGCCGCGCGCCGGGTTCCTGGTGGAGCCCCACGGGGTGACGTTCTCGCCCGCCGCCACGCTGAGCGTGCCGCGGCTCGATCCGCTGGCGAGCGGCCCGTTCGACGCGTACCGCGTGGACCCGACCTCCGGCCAGTGGGTGCTCCACCAGACGGGCCTGGTGGCGACGGGGCCCGGGAGCGGCTCGATCGCGCTGGACGTCGATATCGGGACGCTCTACGCGATCGTCCCCCAGGCCGCGCCCGCCACCGTCGACGTCACCGGGCGGATCGTGGCGGGGACGCAGCCGGTCGCCGGCTACCGCGCCTCGTGCTGGAACCGCGTCTCGGCCCCGACCGGCTCGGACGGGACGTTCACGATCCCAGACGTCCCCGACCTCGGCGTGTTCCTCGTGCGGGCGTACCCGGCCGAGCCGGGCGAGCTGTTCGCGCCCGAGGTGGTGCTCTCGGCCACGACCACGCCGACCCTGGGCGACCTCGCCGTGACCGCGCGCCGGGCCGACCGGATCCGGCCCACCGTGCGCTCGACGAGCCCCGCGGACGACGCGGTGAACGTCGACCGCCGGACCCACGTGGTGGTCGTGTTCAGCGAGGCGATCGACCCCGCGCGGGACGCGCCGTTCGAGCTGCTCGGGACCAACGGCCGCGTCGACGGGCAGTACAACTTCGACAACCCGTTCACGGTCCGGTTCCGCCCCAACCAGACGCTCGACCCGGCCGACACCTACACGATCCTCGCCGACCGGCGGGTCGAGGACCTCGCGGGCAACCGCCTCGACGACGACGCGATCGCCTTCCAGTTCACGACGCGCGCGGGCGCGCCCGACCCGCCGCCCGTCGACACGCTGGCGTTCGGGCTCGACCCGCTGAGCGGCGCGCGCGGCGCGGTCGTCACGGTCCCGGGGCGCAACTACACCGGCGGGAGCGTGGTCACGTTCGGCGGCACCGCGGGGCTGGTGCGCAACGAGACCTCCGAGGTGATCGAGGTCGAGGTCCCAGACTTCGAGCCCGCGGGCGACGTGACGGTGAGCGTCTCCACCGGCGGCGTCGCGGTCGGCGCGCTCAAGCCGCTGGTGTTCGACCTGCGCGCCTCGGTGGCCCGGATCGTCTCGGGCACGGCGACGGGCGATCCGCTCGAGGTCTACGACCCGACCGCCGCGCACGGCGTGCTCACGGTGGAGGGGCACAACGTGGGCGGCGCGGCGCTGACGGTGGACGGGGTGCCCTTCGCGGCCAGCGACGCGACCGTGGTGGTCGGCGGCGTGACGGTCGCGACGGGGCGCGTGCTGTCGGTCGGCACCCCGCCCGCCCTGCTCGTGAGCGGGCCGGTGGTGCTGCGCGGGGCGAACGGGAGGCCGAGCGCCACGTATCGGTTCTTGCTGGTGCGCGGCGACTGATCGGCAGGCAGGGTAGGGCCAGTCCTGCCTGGCAGCCTGGTGTCGTGCCAGCGAGAGCTGTCTTTCATTTCTAATTCCTAATTCCCTGTTCCCTGTTGATATTTCGTATTTCCGGACCTCCGGAAATATGGAATATCAACAGGGAATTAGAAATTATGAATTAGCAATGGCTGTCGCTGGCGTGGAGGGCCGCCTCGGCACGCCGTCACGCCACCCGCCCGACCGCCGCGCACGGCGTGCTCACGGTGGAGGGGCACAACGTGGGCGGCGCGGCGCTGACGGTGGACGGGGTGCCCTTCGCGGCCAGCGACGCGACCGTGGTGGTCGGCGGCGTGACGGTCGCGACGGGGCGCGTGCTGTCGGTCGGCACCCCGCCCGCCCTGCTCGTGAGCGGGCCGGTGGTGCTGCGCGGGGCGAACGGGAGGCCGAGCGCCACGTATCGGTTCTTGCTGGTGCGCGGCGACTGATCGGCAGGCAGGGTAGGGCCAGTCCTGCCTGGCAGCCTGGTGTCGTGCCAGCGAGAGCTGTCTTTCATTTCTAATTCCTAATTCCCTGTTCCCTGTTGATATTTCGTATTTCCGGACCTCCGGAAATATGGAATATCAACAGGGAATTAGAAATTATGAATTAGCAATGGCTGTCGCTGGCGTGGAGGGCCGCCTCGGCACGCCGTCACGCCACCCGCGCCACCACCACACCCGCGTCCTGCACCACCAGCCCGGTGCCCTCGCCGCGGCCGCGTGCGTCGCGCGCCGCGCTCAGCGCGGCCTCGAGGTCGGGGTGGACCTCGATCCGCGCGTCGGCCACGGCGGCCGGCGGGAGGTGGGGGGAGACGACGCGGATCTTCACGCCGCGGGCCTCGAGCGCGCGCCAGCGCACGGCCTTGTGGTCGCCGAGCACGTAGCCGTCGGCCTCGACGCGCGTCCGGGCGGCGGCGAGGTCGGGGGCTTGCTCGAGGAGGCGCACGAAGCGGTCGGGCCCGACGCCTTGCTCGAGCCCGGCCACGAGCACCAGGTCGCCCCCGTCCTTCACGGCGGCCTCGGTGTTCTTGAGCCCCTTGTCCGCCTGATACAGGCTGCGCGCCAGGGGCCCCTCCACGACGGCCACGAGCACGTCGACCGGCGCGGGCAACGCGCGCACGAAGCGGCGGGCGGCGGCGGCGGCGCAGCGGCGCAGGCTGCCGCGCCAGGTGCCGACGCCCACCGCCAGGGCGCGGCCGGCCGGGTCGAGCACGTGGTTGACCGCGAGCACCCGGCGGTCCTCCTCCAGCTTGGCCAGGCAGGCGGCGATGTCCTCGTGGATCGGGTTCCCGTCGAGGGCGGTGGGCTGGGCGCTCGTCTCGAGCGCGCCGCGGTGGTTGCGCGCGGTGGTGGCGCGGTCCCACACCCCGACCGTGGTCGTCTTGTGCGCGCCGGCCCAGCCGGCGAAGTAGTGGGGCTCGACGCTGCCGAACGCCAGCACGAGGTCGGCGCGCCCGACCCGGCGGTCGATCCGCCAGGGGGCGCCCTCGTCGAGCGCGAGGTGGGCCGCGGCGTCGTCGCAGTCGTGGACCTCGACCGGGAGGCCGCCCATGCGGTCCGTGAGCGCGGCGGGGTCGGCCCGGTGCGTGCCGGTGGCGACGAGGAGCGGCGGCTCGCCGAACTCCTGCCACAGCTCGGCCACGACCGCCGGGAGCGCGTCGAGCTGCACCCGCTCCGCGTCGTTGACGAGCAGCACGGGCCGCTGCGCCCGCCGCAGCGCGCGGCGGAGCGGCCCCAGCGGCACCGCGGGCGGGGCCAGCGGCGGGAGCGGGGAGGGCCCGACCTCGCTCCAGCGCAGGGCGGGCAGCGCCGCGCTCGCCGCGGCGAGCGTGACCGCGCTCACGCCTCGGTCCCCGCCAGCACGTCCTGCAGCGCCTCGACCTCGAGCTTGCCGCGGCGCAGCCGCTCGATCGCGCTGACCGCGGCCGCGGCGGCGGGGATGGTGGTGAAGCACGGGATGTTCCGCGCCACGGCGAGCGAGCGGATCTCGCGCTCGTGGCGCTGCGCGAGGCGGTCGCCCGAGGGGGTGTTGACGATCATGCCGACCTCGCCGTTGCGCAGCAGGTCGAGCGGGTCGGGCCGGCCGGCGCCGATCTTGGCCACCTCGCGCAGGCCGCTCACGCCGTGCCGCGCGAGCATCTTGGCCGTGCCACGGGTGGCGACGATCGTGAGCCCGAGGCTGGCCAGCTTCTTGGCGATGTAGATCACCTGCCGCTTGTCGGCGTCGCGCACGGTGATGAACACGGCCCGCGCCTCGTCCACCTGCGGCAGCACCTCCGAGGCGCCGTACTGGGCCTTGGCGAAGGCGGCGCCCAGCTCGCGGTCCATGCCCATCACCTCGCCGGTGGAGTGCATCTCGGGGCCGAGCAGCACCTCGCAGCCGGGGAAGCGCCCCCAGGGGAACACGCTCTTCTTGATCGCGAACCGCGGGGGCGCGACCTCGGCGGTCGCCTCCAGCTCGCGCAGCGTCTTGCCGACCATCACGCGCGCCGCCAGCTTGGCCAGCGGGACGCCGGTCGCCTTGGAGATGAACGGCACCGTCCGCGACGCGCGCGGGTTCGCCTCGAGCACGTAGACCACGTCCTCCTTGACGGCGAACTGCGCGTTCATGAGCCCGCGCACCCGCAGCTCGCGGGCGAGCTTCGCCGCCGCGTCGCGGATCCGGTCGAGCAGCAGCGGCGGGAGCGTGTAGGGCGGGAGCGAGCAGGTCGCGTCGCCCGAGTGGACGCCGGCCTCCTCGATGTGCTCGAGGATCCCGCCGATCGTCACGTGGCCCGAGGCGTCGCACAACAGGTCGACGTCGACCTCGATCGCGTCCTCGAGGTACTGGTCGATCAGCACCGGGTGATCGGGGCTGACCTCGGCCGCCTGCGAGACGAACTCCTTGAGCTGCCCCTCGTCGCGCACCACGCTCATACCGCGCCCGCCCAGCACGTAGCTGGGGCGGACCATGACCGGGAACCCGAGGCGCCGAGCGACGACCAGCGCCTCGTCCACCGTGCGCGCCGTCCCGGCGCGCGGCTGGTCGATCCCGAGCCGGACCAGCACCTCGGCGAAGGCCTGGCGGTCCTCGGCCAGGTGGATCGCGTCGGGCGAGGTCCCCAGGATCGGCACGCCCGCGGCCTGGAGCGCGCGCGCCAGGTTCAGCGGGGTCTGGCCGCCGAGCTGCACGATCACACCCGTGGGGCGCTCGCGCTCGATCACCCCGAGCACGTCCTCGAGCGTGAGCGGCTCGAAGTACAGCCGGTCGGCCGTGTCGTAGTCGGTCGAGACCGTCTCGGGGTTGGAGTTGACCATGATCGTCTCGTAGCCGTCCTCGCGCAGCGCGAGCACGGCGTGAATGCAGCAGCAGTCGAACTCGATCCCCTGCCCGATCCGGGTGGCGCCGCCGCCGAGGATCACGACCTTGGGCTTGCCGCTCGAGGGGACCTCGTCGCCCTCCTCGCCCCAGGTCGAGTAGAAGTACGGCGTGCGGGCGCGGAACTCGGCCGCGCAGGTGTCGACCGTGCGGAACGCCGGCAGGATCCCGAGCGCCTTGCGGCGCGCGCGGACCGCGCCCTCCTCGCAGCCGAGCGCGGCCGCGAGCTGGGGGTCGCTGAACCCGAGCCGCTTGGCCTCGAGCAGCAGCTCTTTGGCGAGCGCCTCGGGCGCCTGGCCGGCGTGGGCGCGCAGCTCGCGCTCGAGCTCCACCAGCTCCTCGAGCTCGCGCAGGAACCAAGGGTCGATCCGAGTGGCCTCGTGCACCTCCTCCAGGGTCAACCCGGCCAGGAACGCGTAGCGCACGTAGAGGAGCCGCCCGGGGGCCGGGCGCGCCAGGCGCGCCAGGATCTCGTCGCGGCTCGGCGCGGCCGGGGTCCCCCACAGGTCCTTGCGGTCGAGGCCCAGCCCCGCCCAGCCGCGCTCCAGGCTGCGCAGCGCCTTCTGCAGCGCCTCCTTGAAGGTGCGCCCCATGGCCATGGCCTCGCCGACGCTCTTCATGGAGGTGGTCAGGGTCGGGTCGGCGCCGGGGAACTTCTCGAGGTCGAAGCGGGGGATCTTGACCACGACGTAGTCGATCGTGGGCTCGAAGCTGGCGGGCGTCACGCGGGTGATGTCGTTGTGCAGCTCGTCGAGCGTGTAGCCGATCGCCAGCTTGGCCGCCACGCGCGCGATCGGGAACCCGGTCGCCTTGGAGGCCAGCGCGGAGGAGCGCGACACGCGCGGGTTCATCTCGATCACGACCTGCCGGCCGGTCGCCGGGTCGACCGCGAACTGCACGTTGCTGCCGCCGCACTCGACCCCGATCGCGCGCAGCACCGCGAACGCGCCGTCGCGCATGCGCTGGTACTCGCGGTCGCTGAGGGTCAGCGCCGGGGCGACGGTGATCGAGTCGCCGGTGTGGACGCCCATCGGGTCCACGTTCTCGATCGAGCACACGATGATGCAGTTGTCGGCCCGGTCGCGCACGACCTCGAGCTCGAACTCCTTCCAGCCGACGATCGACTCCTCGACCAGCACCTCGTGCTTGGGCGAGGCGCGCAGCCCGGCGTCGACGATCGCCTGGAACTCGTCCACGTTGTAGGCGATCCCCCCGCCGGTCCCGCCCAGCGTGAACGAGGGGCGAAGGATCGCGGGCAGGCCGACCTCGTCGAGCGCCTCGCGGGCCTCGTCCAGGCTGTGCACGGCGCGCGAGCGCGGCGACTCGAGGCCGATCGAGGCGACCACGGCCTTGAACGCGTCGCGGTCCTCGGCGCGCTCGATCACGTCCACGTCCGCGCCCAGCAGGCGCACGCCGTGCTGCGCGAGCACGCCCCGCCGGGCCAGCTCGACCGCCACGTTGAGGCTGGTCTGCCCGCCGAGGGTGGGCAGGATCGCGTCGGGCCGCTCGGCCTCGATGATCCGGGCGACCGCCTCGGGGGTGACCGGCTCGACGTAGGTCCGATCGGCGACCTCGGGGTCGGTCATGATCGTGGCCGGGTTGGAGTTGACGAGGACGACCTCGATCCCCTCCTCCTTCAGCGCCTTGCAGGCCTGCGTCCCGGAGTAGTCGAACTCGCAGGCCTGCCCGATCACGATCGGGCCCGCGCCGACGATCAGCACCTTCTTGAGCGAGCGGTCGAGCGGCATGGGCGAGTCCTCCGCGGGCGGCGCGGCATTGTCCGACCCGACTGAGATGCCGTCCACC
>CAZMSZ010000065.1:17844-24082 GCA_964569055.1 uncultured Planctomycetota bacterium
GACCCGCTCCCACCCGGCCTGGTCGCCGTCCCGAGCGATCGCGGCGAGGACCTCGTGGTGCGCGAGGAGCCGCTGCTGATCCGGCTCGGGGACGAGGCCGTGCTCACCATGCGGACCCCGGGCGCCGACGCGGACCTCGCGCTCGGGTTCTTGTTGAGCGAGGGGATCGTCGGGTCAGCGGACGACGTGGAGCGAGTGGACGTCGTGCCCCGCGGCGGCGAAGGCGCGAGCGACGTGGCGCGGGTGCACCTGCGCGCGGGCCGGGCGCCGAGCCCGCTGGCGCGCGAGCGCCTGACCCGCGCCCACGCCGTGCGAGCGTCGTGCGGGTTGTGCGGGCTGGCGTCGGCCGAGGGGCTGACCCGGCACCTGCGGCCGCTCGCGCCGGGGGCGCCGCGGGTCACGCGCGCCGGGCTGGCGAGCGCCGCCGCCGCGATGCGCGCGGCGCAGCCCCTGTTCGCGGCCAGCGGCGGCAGCCACGCGGCGGCGGTGTTCGAGGCCGAGCGGATCGAGCCCTGGGTGGTGGCCGAGGACGTGGGGCGGCACAACGCGCTCGACAAGGCGCTCGGCCGCTGCGCCGCGGAGGGGCGTGAGCTGGCGCGCGCGGTGGTGGTCCTCTCGGGGCGCGCGGGGTTCGAGCTGGTGCTCAAGGCGCTGCGGCTCGGCGTGCCCGTGGTGGCGTCGATCTCGGCCCCCTCGTCGCTCGCGGTCGAGCTGGCGGAGGAGCACGGACAGACCCTGGTGGGCTTCGTGCGCGACGGTCTGCCGCGCGTCTACGCGGACGACGGACGGGTGAACGCCTGAGCCTCGGGCGACGCTGCGGCGCGACGCTCCGGCCCGTCTACCGCATCTGACGGAGCGCGTCGATCAGCTTGATCACGCTCTGGACCCACTCCTTGGCGTTGGCCACGACCTGGGGCTGGCGGATCTTGATCACCAGCCCGAGGAGTCGCTGAACGGCGCCGACCATCCCGAGCAGGAGGCGCATCCGCTCCACCGAGTACGACCCGGCTCCGCCGAGCTGGGCCTCCTCGATCGCGGCCTCGAGCGCGAGGCGGGCCGACTCCAGGAAGATCCACTCGCGCTGCCGCAGGACGTCGGTGATCGCCGGCCACACGTCGACCTGCACCTCGTAGGGCGCGTTGCGGTGCGATCCGACCGGATGGACCAGCCCGTACTGCATGAGCTCGGTGATGGTCCCGCTCACGAGCGAGCGGCTGACCCCGAGCGTCTCGGCGATCTTGGCCTGGGGGAGCGGCTCGCGGTGGACGAACAACAGGGCCCACACCCGCCCCATGATCGACTTGAACCCCCAGTACTCGACCAGGGTCCCGGCCGCATCGCAGACCTGGAGGATCCGCCGCTCCATGCGGTCCGAGGCCATTGCGTCTTCGCTCACCGGCACCTCGCGCGCCGAGCGTAGGGACTTGGGATCGCCCTTGCCAGCCTGGCGCCTCTACGGTATGACCTTGGTGTTCACGACTTGCTGAACAAGATAACGCACCGCGTTGGAATTGGGTGACTTGTGGCTGCAGCGAACGCTGTATCGACCCTCGATGGTGCGCCGGGTACCCGCCCACGCTGGGTCGTGAGCGCCCGCAGGCTGGCGTCGGCCGAGGTCGGTGCGGTGCGGGCGTGGTGGGCGGAGGCGGTCACGGGCGGCCTCTCCGGCGCCACCTGGCGAGATCCCACCGGCGGGGAGGCCTACGCCGTGGGCTCCGTCCACCCGCTCCGGGGCTCGTGGGATGCGGTCGCAGCGCGGTGTTCGGAGATCGCAGAACGTTTGGCCGTCGCGGCCCGGCCCTGCGGAGGGCCACGAGTCTGGCTCGGGCGAGCGTTCGGCGACGCGCTGCCCGGCGCCTGCTCCCAATGGGGCGACTGGAGCGGTTGGCCGGCAGCTGCGGCCCTGGTTCCCAGGCTCGAGGTCCGGCTCGAGCCGGCCGGAGGCGCTACCCTCACCGCGACCGCGACGGTGAGCCGCGCCGGGCACGGTGTTCACGCGCGCCTGAACTCGGCGTTGGCGCAGCTCGCCGCCCGCCTGCTGCCCTCGTCCGCCGGAGGGACCGACCGACAGGGCGAGCTGGCCGCGCCCCAGCCCGACCCGGCGGCCCGGCGCGCGTACGAGCGGCGCGTGGCCCAGGCGCTCGCGGCGATCCGCGGCGGCGAGCTGGAGAAGGTCGTCGTCGCGCGCGCCGCGCGGTGGCAGCTCGCGCCGGCCTTCTCGCTCGCCGCGCTCATGACGCGGCTGTGGCGGCAGCAGCCCGACGCGCTGGGGTTCGCCTTCGCGCCCGGCGGCGCCGGCGTCCTCCTCGGCGCGAGCCCCGAGCGCCTGCTGCGGGCCCACTCCGGCGCGGTCACCACCCATGCCCTGGCGGGCACCGCGCCGCGCGCGCGCGAGGTCGCCCGGGAGGCCGCGCTCGCGGCCGCGCTCCAGGCCTGCCCCAAGACGGCGCGCGAGCACGCGCTGGTGGTCGAGGCGATCCGCGCCCGGCTCGGCGCCTGCTGCGTCGCGATCGAGGCGGCTCCCGCGCCGCGCCTGCGCTGGCTCCCCGGGCTGCTGCACCTCGAGACGCCGCTGCGCGGGCGCCTCCGTCCAGGGGTCTCCCCGCTCGAGGCGGCAGCCGCGCTGCACCCGACGCCGGCCATGGCGGGCTGGCCGTACGCGGCGGCGCGCGAGTGGCTCGCCCGCCACGACCAGCTCGAGCGGGGCTGGTTCGCGGCGCCGGTCGGCTGGGTCGGGCCAGGGGGTGAGGTCGACCTCGCGGTCGCCATTCGGAGCGCCTTGATCCGCGGCGGCACGCTGTGGGGCTTCGCCGGCGCGGGGATCGTCGCGGGCTCCGACCCCGCGGCCGAGTGGGCCGAGACCGAGCTCAAGCTGGCGCCGCTCCGGCGGGCGCTGAGTGGGGAGGGCGCCGCATGAGCGCGGCGGACAACGCGCGACTCGCGAGCACGGTCGTGGCGACCCTGGCCCGCGGCGGGCTGCGCCACGTCGTGCTCTCGCCCGGCTCGCGCAACACCCCGCTGGTGCTCGCCAGCCTCGCGTCCGCCGAGCTCCGCTGTCACGTGGTGCTCGACGAGCGGGCCGCCGGCTTCGTGGCGCTCGGGCTGGCGCGGACGCTCGGCGCTCCGGTGGGGCTCCTGTGCACGTCCGGCTCGGCCGGGGCGCACTACCTGCCGGCGCTGATCGAGGCCCGCGCGTCGGGGGTGCCGATCGTGGCGCTCACGGCGAACCGCCCGCCCGAGCTCCACGGCTGCGGGGCGCCCCAGACGATCGAGCAGGAGGGACTGTTCGGGGCGCACGTCGTGAAGGCCTGCCGGCTCGGCCCCGCCGAGCCCGTCACGCTCGCCGCGAGCGCGACCGCGGTGGCCCTCGCGGTCGCGGCCGCCCGCGGGCCCGAGCCCGGCCCGGTGCACCTCGACCTCGCGTTCCGCGAGCCGCTGTGGGAGCCCGGGAGCGACTCCGCCCCGGCCGCGATCGCCGCTGGACCCCGGCTGCTGCGGGCCGCGCCCCCGCCCGCGCCCGAGGCGCTCGACGCGCTCGAGGCGCTCGCGACGCGCGAGCGCGGCGTGATCGTGTGCGGCCCCGAAGCGTCCGGCGCGCCGCCCGGCGCGACGAGCGCCTTCGCCCAGGCCGCCGGCGCGCTCGCGCGCCGGCTCGGCTGGCCGCTCCTGGCCGAGCCCTCCTCGGGCGCGCGGTTCGGCGCGCCGGAGGGCGCGCCGCTCGTCGCCAGCTACGACGCGCTGTTGCGCGCGCCGGCCTTCGCCCGCGCGCACCCGCCCGAGGCCGTGCTGCGCTTCGGCCGCCTGCCCCCCTCGGGGCCGCTGGCCGAGTGGCTGGGCGCGGCCGAGGAGACGTGGCTGGTCGACCCCGCCGGGCGCTGGCTCGATCCGCGCCACGCCGCCCGCGGCCTGGTGGCCGCCGATCCGCTCGCGCTGTGCGCGGCGCTCCTCGAGCGCCTGCGCGGCGGCGCGCGCGACAGCGCCTGGCTGGCCGCGTGGCAGGACGCGGAGCGGCGCGCGGCCGAGCGGCTCGAGGCCGCGTGCGCGCACGGCCTGTGGGAAGGCGCGGTGGCCCGCCTCGTCGCGCGCGCCCTCCCGCCGGGCGCGCTGCTCCACGTGGGGAACAGCATGCCCGTGCGCGACCTCGAGTCGTTCGCGCCGGCCCGGAGCGAGCCGCTCGCGGTGACGGTCAGCCGCGGCGCCAACGGGATCGACGGCTGCATCGCCACCACGGCGGGCGCGGCCCTGGCCTGGCCGGGGCCGGTGACGACGCTCCTCGGCGACCTCACGTTCCTGCACGACCTCGGCGGGCTGGCCGCGGCCGTCGCGCTCGGCGTGTCGGCGACCCTGGTGGTCCCCGCCAACGGCGGGGGCGGGATCTTCGAGTTCCTGCCGATCGCGCGGCACCCGCGCGCGTTCGAGCCGGCGTTCCTCACCCCGCAGCCGATCGAGGTCGCCGCCGCCGCCCGGGCCCTGGGCGCGCGCTACCGCCGCCTGGAGACCTTGCAGGCGCTCGAAGCCGCGCTCGCGACCCCCGACGAGGGCCTGCGCGTGCTCGAGGTCCCGATCGATCGCCGCGAGAACGTGGCCCGTCACCGCGCCACCTGGGCCGCGGTGGCCGAGGCGCTCGAGCCCGCGCCGGTGCTGCCATGACCACCGCCGTGAGCCCACCACCGCCGCACGCCGCGTGGCTGGCCGCCACCCGCCCCGCCACCCTCACGGTCGGCGCGGTCCCGGTCGTGGTCGGGACCGCGATCGCCGCGGCCGAGGGCGGCGCTCGCCCGGCGGCCGCCGGCCTGGCCCTCGGCGTGGCGCTCGCGATCCAGATCGGCACCAACCTGTTCAACGACTACGCCGACGCGCGCCGCGGCGCCGACGGCGACGACCGCCTCGGTCCGCCGCGCGCCACCCAGCAGGGCTGGCTCACGCCGGGCGCGGTCCTGGCCGCCTCGGTGCTCGCGTTCGCGGCGGCGGCGGGGCTGGCGACCCCGCTGGTCGCCACGCACGGCGCCCCGCTCCTCGCGGTCGGCCTGGCGTGCATCGCCGCGGGCTTCGCCTACACGGGCGGGCCGTGGCCGCTGGCGTACGTCGGGCTGGGCGACGCGTTCGTGCTCCTGTTCTTCGGCGGCGTCGCGACCGTCGGGACCGCCTACGTCCAGACCGGCCGCCTCTCCCCGCATGCGTCACTGGCGGCGCTGCCGATCGGCCTGCTCGCGACCGCCGTGCTCGTGGTCAACAACCTGCGCGACCGCGCGAGCGACGCCCGCGCCGGCAAGCGCACGCTGGCGGTGCGGCTCGGCGGCGGCTTCGCTCGCGGCGAGTACGTCGCCTGCCTGGCGCTGGCCTACCTCACGCCGGCGGCGGCGTGGGCCGCGGGGTGGGTCGGGCCCGGCTGGCTGCTCCCGCTCCTGACCGCGCCGCTCGCCTGGGCGCGGGCGCGCGCGGTCGTGCGCCAGGACGGCGCCGCCTTGAACCCCGAGCTCGGCGCGACCGCCCGCCTTCAGCTCGCGTTCGCGCTGCTGCTGGCCGCGGGGGTGCTGGCGTGAAGCTGCGCGCCGCGAGCGCCCGCGCCTACGTCCTGCCGCTGGCGCGGCCGCTCCGCACCGCCCGCGCCGCCGCCTCGCTCCGGCGAGGCTGGTGGATTCGGCTCGAGGACGAGGCGGGCCGGACGGGCTGGGGCGAGGTCGCCTGCTGGCCCGGGTTCGGGGCGGGGCCAGCCGCCGTCCGCGCCGCGCTCGCGCGCCGTCCGCTGGCGGGGCTGCTCGCCGCGCTCGAGCTCCCCGAGGACGCGGTCGCGCTGGAGGCCGCAGCCCGCGCCACCCGCCCGCCGCCCGAGCTGCGAGCAGGCATCGAGCTGGCCCTGCTCGACCTCGCCGCGCAGCGCGCCGGGCTGCCGCTGGCCGCCTTCCTCGGCTCCGGCGGCTCGCGCGAGCAGATCCGGGCGCAGCTCCTCGTGGTCGACGCCACCCAGGCGGGCGCCGCGGCGGCGGACGGTGTGAGCGCGTTCAAGCTCAAGGTCGGCGCGGGCGACGCAGCGAGCGACGCCGCGCGCGTAGCCGCAGCTCGGGCGGCGATCGGGCCTGACGCCTGGCTGGTCGCCGACGCCAACGGCGGGTGGGAGCGCGGCGAGGCCGCCCGCGCGCTGGCGCTCCTGGCAGCGGCCGGCGCCGACGCGGTCGAGCAGCCCCTCGCGCCCGGAGACCTCGAGGGCGCGGCTGCGCTCCGCCGCCGCGCGCCGCTC
>CAZMSZ010000065.1:24182-25729 GCA_964569055.1 uncultured Planctomycetota bacterium
CCGCCGAGGCCGCTTCGCCCGGCGCGACCGACGTCCCCAACCCGGTGTGGAGCACGCGCCTCGCGCGCCCGCGCCATCCCGTCCTGGAGGACCACGGGCTGGTGTGGCGCGGGAGCGAGCTCGCCGAGTCGGTGACCGGTCTGGCGGGGCGGCTGGCTCGCGGCGGCGTGCGCCCCAGCGAGACCGTCGCGCTGTGCGGCCCGCCCAGCCCCGAGTGGATCATCGCCTTCCACGCGCTCGGCTGGCTGGGCGCCGCGGTGGCGCCCATAGCGCCGGGCGCCGCGCGCGAGGAGCTCGCCGCCGCCCTGGAGCTCAGCGGGGCCGAGCGCGTGTTCGTGGCCCACGGGCTGACCCGGCCGGAGCGCGAGGCGCTCGAGGCCGTCGCTCCGCACGCTCGCTACCTGACCTCGCTCCCGCTCGGCCCCGCCCCGGCCGAGCGGTTCTGGCCGCTCGAGGAGGCGCGCCTGGTGCTGCTCACCTCGGGCACCACCGGCCGCGCTCGGCCGATCCGCCTCACCACCGCGCAGCTCGTGTTCAGCGCCTTCGGCTCCGCGATCCGGCTCGGGCACCACGCCGACGACCGCTGGCTGGCGTGCCTGCCGTTCCACCACGTGGGGGGCCTCTCGATCCTGGTGCGCTGCGCGTTCTACGGCACGACCGTGGTGCTGCATCGCCGCTTCCGCCCGGCCGAGGTGGCGCGCGCCCTGGACGCGGGGGAGGCGACCCTGGTCTCGCTGGTGCCGAGCATGCTGCGCGACGTCCTCGACGCCCGCCCCGCGCGGCCGTTCCCCAAGACCCTCCGCGCCGTGCTCCTGGGCGGCGACGCCGCGCCCGACGAGCTCCTCGCCCGCTGCGCCGAGCTGGACGTCCCCGTGGCGCTCACGTGGGGCATGACCGAGACGGCCTCGCAGGTCGCGACGCGCGCGCCCGGTGACCTCGACGCGGCATGTGGAGGCGGCGCTCCGCTCCCGTTCGCGCGGGTGTCCAGCGAGGGCGGTCATCTCGCGGTGCGGGGTCCGCTCGCGAACGGGGTGGTCCGCACCCGCGACCGCGGCGTGGTCGACTTCGCCGGGCGGGTGCACGTGAGCGGCCGCGCCGAGGCGTTCGTCACCTCGGGCGGTGAGACGTTCGCCGTGCGCGAGGTGGAGGAGGTGTTGGAGCTGCACCCCGACGTGGCCGCGGCCGCGGTGCTCCCGGTGGCCGACCCGCGCTGGGGAGAGCGGCCGCTGGCCGTGCTCGTGGCCCGCGACCCGAGCCGCCGGCCCGACGACGCGCTGCTGCGAGCCTGGTGCCGCGTCCGGCTGGCGCGCTTCAAGACCCCCGACGCGTTCGCCTGGATCGAGGCCCTCCCGCGCACCGGCCTGGGCAAGCTGGCGCGGGGTCAGCTCGCGGCGCGCTTCGGACGCCCGGCCCGGCGCCGGGCGCGCCGCCCGAGCGCGCCGCCGACGCCGCCGGCGCCGCCGCCGCGCGCCGCCGCCGACGTGCTGGCCCGACTGCTCGCGGCCGCCGCGCGCTTCGGCCCGAGCGCCGTCGCCGGGCGGGTCGAG
>CAZMSZ010000066.1:0-25497 GCA_964569055.1 uncultured Planctomycetota bacterium
CGTGTCGGCGAGCCGATCGAACACCGAGCGATCGCGATAGAACCGCGAGATCGGAATTCGACAGGCCCGCTCGAACCTCGCCCACTCGCCCGGGTCCTGCTCGAGCCGAGCCCGATACGCCGCGAGCCCCCCGCCCGTCCCTTCGTCGTCGGGGTCGATCCCGAGCTCGACCATCCGCCGCCGCAGCCGCTTCTTGACCTGGTTGCGCACCTTGCGGAACCCCGGCCAGCGCAGCCCCGCACGCGGCAGCGCCCACTGCAGGAACCGGACCGCCTCCTGATCGCGCACGGCTCCCTCGCGGTCTCTGGCGTCGATGCTATCGCGCGCCACCCAGGCTGTTCGGGACGGGCCCCGGACGGCCTGCTATCCTGGACTCGTGCTGATCCTCGCCCGGACGATCGAGCAGCTCGCGACGAACCGTGACACCGCGGCTCTCCTGCCCCGCGAGGGGCTCGCCGCGCTCGGGGAGCTGCGCGACGAGCTCCAGAGCGAGGTCTTCGAGCCCTTCTTCTCCTCCTCCGACTTCGACGCGCTCGACGACGAGTGGCGCGGGTGGATCGACTGGTTCCGCCCCCTCGCGGAGGAGGTGGTCGAACGCTTGACCCCGATCGCGCGAACACCTGCAGGTCCCAGCGCGAGCGCCGTGCTCGAGCCGGCGCGCCGCTCGCGGGACCGGTCCCGCTCGGCCAGGCGAGCGCCAGCGCGACCCCGGCGAGCACGACCGCGCTCGACCCGAGCAGGAGCGCGGCGCGAGCCTTCGACGAGGACCGCGCGCCCTCCGCAGCGTCTTCCATCGTACCTCCCGACCTCGGCGCCGTTGTACGACTGCCAAGGCGCCCCCGCCACCGACGCCTCGAACCAAGCTCTCTTCTCCCGAAGCGCAACGCGCCCCAGCGCAGACCGACCACCCCCACGCCAAGCCAAGGCGCCCTCACCACCGGCGCCTCGAACCGAGCTCTCTCCTGCCGGAGCGGAGCGCCGTCAGCGCAGGCCCACCACCCCACGCCAAGCCAAGGCGCCCGCGCCACCGGCGCCTCGAACCAAGTTCTCTTCTTCCCGGAACGCAGCGCCCTCACCGCAGGCCTACCACCCCACGCCAAGCCGAGGCGCCCGCGCCACCGGCGCCTCGAACCAAGTCCTTCTCCTTCCGGAACGGAGCGCCCTCAGCGCAGGCCTACCACCCCACGCCAAGCCGAGGCGCCCGCGCCACCGGCGCCTCGAACCAAGTCCTTCTCCTTCCGGAACGGAGCGCCCTCAGCGCAGGCCTACCACCCCACGCCAAGCCGAGGCGCCCGCGCCCGCCCCATCAAAATTTCTTCCGGAACGCAGCGCCCCAGGCGCAGGCCCACCACCCCACGCCAAGCCCAGGCGCCCTGGCCCCCGCAGCCCCCGCCCCCCAAACTCCGGCATTCTGAGTTCGTGCGCGCCCACACCACCAGTGGCCGCTCACACCATTGCGCGCACGAACTCAGAGCAGGAAGTCGCCCTCGTCCACCACGCGGAACCGCAGCGTGGCCGCCTCGGCGCCCAAGGCGACCTCGGTGTCGGTCTCGAGCGGGAAGGCCACGCCGGCGTCCATCTCGACGGGGTCGCCCACCACGTCGCCGGCGGCGGTGAGCTTCTGGAGGGTGACCGGGGCGTTCGCCTTGGGGGCCACGATCAGGAACTTGCCCTGCGAGAACAGGATCCGGCAGTGGCCGGGCTCGACGCCGGGGACCATCACGCGCAGGGGGGCGTGCTCCTCCGAGCCGATCCGCAGCATGCGCACCAAGAACACGTAGGTGTGCGGCGTGTTCTCGCGGTTGAGCAGCACGGCCTCGAACGGGTGGCCGCCCTTCATGCCGAGCTGGGCCGGGCCGGTCTCGCGCTCGACCGAGGTCGGGGAGCGGAACACGCGGCCGTCGAGCTTGATCCCGTGGCCAGGCTCGCCGATCTCGACCGTGAAGCGACGCTTGAGCGGCTGGGCCTTGCCGGGGAGCAGCTCGTCGCCGTTGAACGACATGGGCGCGCCGCCGTCGCGGCGGATGTCCACGGCGTCGCGGGTCAGCGCCAGGCCGCCCTGCTTCTCGACGATCTCCGCCTCCTCGCCCGGACCCGGAATGAGCGTGAGCTCGTTCACCATGCGGGTCTCGTCCTCGCGCGAGTAGGTGCGGTTGCCGAAGCGCACCTCGCGGCGAGTGAAGATGAACACCTTGCGGAGCAGGTCCCCGTCGGCGTCGCGCACCTCGAGCACCACGCGGTTGTGGCGCGAGGGCTTCATGGCGCGCGCCTTCTCGCCGGCGCGCTGCTTGGCCTCGCCCTCGTTCACCTTGATCGGCGGGCCCTTGGGGCCGAGCCGGAAGGTGACGCCGGGCTGCAGCAGCACCCACGGGCGGCGCTTGCCCTCGACGTACACCCCGTCGTCGGCCCCGTCGCTGCTGCTGCGGTCGGTCAGCAGGATCTGTCCGAAGCGGACCTCGACCGCGGCGTGCACGTCGTCGACCCCGTCGTCGACCACCTGCATGGCGCAGTCGCCCGAGGCGCCGATCTCGATCGGGTCGCCCCAGAAGGACCAGGGGCCGCCCGGCTGCTTGTCGTCGCGCACGAAGTGGATGGCGTCGGCCGTCAGGCCGCCCATCTCGCTGTTCTCCTCGACCACGTAGGCGGCGTCCTCGCCGATCGTGACCAGGCTCCCCATGGGGACGACCACGTCGGCGCCGGTCGCGACCGGCTTGCCGTCGACCGCGGCCGGGGTGCCGCGCACGTAGAGGTGCGTCTCGGGGGCGTCGGGCCAGCCGACCACGAACAGCGCGGTCTCGGCGCCGGGGCCCTCGTCCGGCAGGTCGGGGATCCGGATCACCTCGCCAGGCTTGGGCCCCGCCACGCAGCCCAGCGCAGCGCGGTGCTTCTCGAGCTCGGCCAGGCGCTGGCGCTCCTCCTCCTCGCGCCGGAGCCGCTCCTCCTCCTCGCGCCGCTTGCGCTCCTCCTCTTCGCGCCGCTTGCGCTCCTCCTCCTCGCGCCGGAGCCGCTCGCGCTCCTCTTCCTCGCGCCGCTTGCGCTCCTCGGCCTCGCGCCGCTTGCGCTCCTCGGCCTCGCGCCGCTGCTGCTCGCGCTCCTCGCGCGCCCGCGCGATCGCGTCCTGGATCGCGTCCCAGTCCTCGTTGTCGGGGTCGAGCCGGACGCGGGCGAGCGCGCGGCTCGAGAGCAGCTCGAACGAGGCCTCCCCGCCGACCTCGCCGCCGAGGAGCGCGGCCGCGCCGCCGCCGTGCGCCAGCGGGTTGAGCGGGGCGCGCCGCTCGCCGCCGCCCGCGCGGTCCGCCGCGCGCCGCCGCTGCACGAGCGGCTGGCTGCAGGCGCGGCAGCGCCCGTCCTCGGGCGCGAACCGCGCCAGGCCCACGTGGCGGCAGCCCGGGCAGATCAGGAGCGCGCCGCCGAGCGCGGGCGCGCAGCGCTCCTCGAGCTCACCCGCGAAGCGGGCGCGCGCGGCGGGGTCGAGCCGCTCGAGCTCGTCGTCGAGCAGGAGCGCGAACCCCTCCGCGTCCGGGCCGGCGGGGATCCCCCCCCAGCCCAGCTCGGCGGCCAGGGCCTCGATCGCCTCGAGCGGCAGCGGCGGCGCCTCGGCCACGACCCGACTCCTAGTACACGCCCACCCGGACCGTGGCCGGGCGGATCGTCACGCCGTTCTGCATGTAGCAGGGGATCACCACCGAGAACACCTTGGCGTTCTCGACCTTGGGCTTGATCCCGTCCTCCTCCTTCTTGAACCGGCCCACCAGCGCCTGCGTGTCGGCGCCCGCCACCACGTCGGTGTCGATCGAGATCCCGTAGACCTTCGAGAGGTAGTGGCCGGCCACGCGGAACACGATGTCCCGGAAGCACGAGTCGCCGAACGCCCCGCGGTAGCTCTTGTCCTCGAGCAGCGCGTACGCGTCCTCCATGCGGTGGACCTGATCGAGCACGAACCGGATCAGGTCGCGGCGGGCCGTGTCGGGCGGGAGGATCTCCTTCCCCTTGCCGGCCGCCGCGAGCATCTTGGTGCGCACGTCCTCGACCCGCTTGACCGTGCGCGGCAACAGCTGCTTGGCGTTGCCCTCCAGCAGCTCGTCGACCAGGGCGCCCGTCCCGTCGCGCCACGAGCGCAGGCGGTCGAGCGAGTCGACCAGCACCTGGTCGAACTCGAGCACCACCTCGTCGCTGGTGGGCACGCCCTTGAGCATGTACGCCTTCTGGATCACCGCCCCCTCGAGCAGCACCAGCGGGCGGCGCACCTCGACCAGCTCGTTGGCACCGGCCAGGCAGAACACCGGCTCGATCTCGGCCGCGGCCTCGCCGTAGCTGCCGAGCGCCTCGGCGACCTTCTTGGCGCCCTCGAACCGCTCCACCTTGAGCAGCCCCGCCGCCTGCAGGCGGCCGGCCAGGTAGGCCGCGCCCTTGTGGAGCGCGTTGTCGGGGTTGCCGTCGTAGGTCGGGTCGACCAGCCGCGCCTCGAGCAGCGTCTTGAACGCCGCCAGCTCGACCCCCTGCGCCGCCGGCCCCGAGGGGACCAGCGCCAGCTTGTTGAGGTGGCCCGTCAGCTCCGCCTTGACCGCGCCCACCACGTTCGAGCTCTTGAGCGTGGCGGCCAGCGCCTTCTCCAGCTCGGAGCGGTGGCTGGGGAGCGACTGCAGGGTGAAGCGCGCCCGCGGCTCGGCCGAGACCAGGCGGCCCTCCTTGTAGAGCGCGATCCGCTCCACGTCGGCCGCGGTGCCGTCGTCGCGCCCCGCGTCGCGCACCACCGAGAGGGCGTCGGGGGTCTTGGCCCCCTCGACCGCCGCCAGCAGCCGCTCGGTCGGGTAGCTCCGCCCCGGCAGCGGGAAGAAGTCGTACTCCAGCCCGGGCGCGTTCTTGACCGCCTTGCAGAACCCGTCGACCTCGCCCGGCTCCTCCTGGACCAGCCAGGTCACGATCACGCTGAGCGAGCGGACCACGCCCTCCTGGCTGCCCGCGTCGGGCGACTCGAAGTCGCGGATCGCCTCGATCGCCCCGGGCGAGAGCTTGATCGAGGGCGTGGCGCCCTCGAGCACCTGGTCGAACCAGGCGACCTCGCGCCGCAGGTGCGCCACGTAGGCGGGCGGCTTGCCCACCCCCCAGGTCATGGCGAGCGGGTGGAGCAGCTCGTCGCGGTAGAGGGCGCCGAGCGTCTCGACCCGGATCTGGCGCGGCCCCTCGCGGTCGATCGTGACCGCGATCCGGTCCTCGCCGTGGGCCTCCTGCAGCTCGCGCAGCCGGCGGTAGGTCTGGTAGCCGGGCAGCAGCGTGAGCTTGTAGTCGCGCTCCAGCAGCTCGAACAGCCCGCCGAACGCCTCGCGCGCGTCGTCGCCGCGGCTCCAGCCCGACTCGCGCACCGCCGCGAGCACCAGCTCCGCCAGGCCGACCGCGAACGCGCGCTCCGCGCCGGCGTCGCCCTTGAGCTCGGCGATCAGCCGCTCGCGGTCGAGCGCCCGCACGCCCTCGATCAGGCGCTCCGCCGCGGCGCCGAGCGCGCTGTTCCCGATCGCCTCGCCGCGCAGCCACTGGAGCAGCTCCGGCTCGGGGCCGAGCGACAGGGTGACCGCGCCGGTCTCCGACACGGTGTCGCCCTCGCCGACCGCCGCGGTGGCGGCGGGCTCGAACGCGCCCACGATCGTGAACCGCTTGGCCCGATCGTAGGTCGCCTCGAGGCGGTGGAACGTGTCGCGCGGGCGCGGGCAGCGCTTGAGCCGCTCGGCCTCCTCGGGGAACACCTGCACGCCGGCCCGCCCGAGGGCCTGCGTCAGCTCGAGCGCGGGGGTCGCCTCGCCGTCGCGGTAGAAGCGCCCCACCGCCTTGGCCGCGGTGCGCATCAGGCGACGGGCGTGGCCGCCCGCCGGCAGCCCGTCGGCCGAGAGGCGCTCCAGCTCCGAGAACAGCCACTCGCGCGCGGTCGCGCCCAGCGTCTCGTCGAACAGCGTCAGCATCGCGGCCATGGACTCGCCCAGGCTGCGCAGGCGCGCCCCGGCGAACTCGTGCGTCCGCAGCCCCTGCAGGTACGGCCGCACCAGCCGGTGGATCGCGAGCTGGCCGTTCTCGCCGTCGTCGAGCAGCGACTCGAAGTTCTCGTCGAGGAACTCGCGCACCGCCTCCCAGCCGGGGGCCTCGGCCAGCTGCTGGGGCGGGTCCTCCAGCACCAGGCGCAGCGCCTTCTGCGCCGGCTCGCACAGGGCGTCGTCGCGCAGGAACAGGGCGAGGTCCGACAGCTCGCGCGCGAGCTGGGCGCCGGCGTCGCCGGCAGCCAGGCAGCGAGCGCGCTGCAGGCGCTGCTTGAGGTGGGCCGCCCGCGGGTCGTCCTCGGGGAGCAGCTCGAGCACCTCGTCGATCGCGCCGGGCGGGGGCGGGCCCTGGCTGACCTGCACCAAGGCCGAGCGCACCAGCTCGCCGCCGAGCTTCATGCCGGGGCGGAGCAGCTTGACGATCGTGCCGGGTTCGACGTCGTCGCTGAACAGGTCGCGCGACTCCCAGCCCACGCCCTCCGCCATGGGCGAGCCCGGGCTCGGCAGGAGCAGCTCCACGTCCTTGCCGGGGAAGTCCTCCTGCAGCGCGGCCAACAGCCGCTCCTGCGCCTCGGCCGAGTCGAGGATCGGCAGCGTCGCGCCCACCACGTCGAGGGCCGCGCCGGCGCGGGCCGCGTCGGTCGCCTCGAGGTCCTCCATGACCTCGGCCAGGGTCCGGCCCACCGCCTCGAGCACCGGGCGCAGCCGCCGCACGGCGGCCTCGTCGGCCGCCGCGAGCAGCTCGCGCGCGGCGGCGAGCACCTTGGGCTCGGCCCCCGCGCTCGCCACCACCACCGGCCGGGCCAGGGTGGCGCCCTCGCTCGAGAAGCCGGCCGTGGCGACCTCGGCCACGCTGCCGGCCCGGGCGCCGGGCGCGCGCAGGCGCCCCTGCACCGCGCGCACGCCCTCCGCGCGCGCGTCGGTCCCCGCGGCGGGGCGGGTCTCCTGCGCGCCGCGCTCGGCGAGCCAGCCCTCGAGGCGCTGGCAGAACGCGCGCAGCTCCGCGTCGCGCGGGCCCTCGGCGCCGTCGGCGCGCTGCAGCGCGAGGTGGAGGCCGAGCCCCTCGAGCAGCCGGCCCGCGAGCGCCAGCTCGGGGGCGGGGCCGCCCTGCACGCGGCGCAGCAGCCGCTGGGCGGTGAGCGCCTCGATCACGCCGGCGCGCTCGAGGAAGGCGCGCGCCTGCTCGCGCAGCTCGGCCCCCTCGAGCAGCGGGGGCGCCGACTCGCGCAGGGTCGCCAGGAGCACGTCGCGCTCGCGCAGGCCGTCGAGCCGCTCGGCGCAGGCCGCGAACTTGTCGGCCGCCTCGGGCAGCACGCGCGAGCCGAGCTCGAGCTTGGAGACGAACGCGCCCAGGAACGGCGCGAGCCAGGCCGCGTCCTCGCCGTCGGGGGCGTGCTCGAGCGCCTCCTCGAGCACGAACACGTCGCGCAGCAGGCCGTTGAGGTACTCCCGCGGGCCGCTCCCGCGCTCGGTGGAGCCCTTCAGCCCGTCCACGAGCGCCTTGAGCTCGCCGACCAGCTCGTCGTGGATCGTCGCCTGGGTCATGCTCAGGTCTCTCCCCAGGACGCACCCGCCATCGACCGAGTGTTGCATCTCGGCCGAGCGCGCGCCACGTCCCTACCCCCGCAGCGGCTCAGTAGGTCCCCCAGTCGAGGCCGAGGATCGCGTTCGCCTCGGTCGTCCCCTGACACGTGTGCAGGGTCTTGTGTCGCATCAGCTTGCCGCCCTCGGCCGGCGCCCACCACTCGCGCACCACCAGCAGCTCCTGCGAGCGCGAGAGGTAGTAGCGCTGGTAGACGTAGTCGAAGCGCATGGGCGGCTTGACGAACTCCCGCTCGAGCAGGAACACCTTGCGGTGGAACTCCGCCTTGAGCCCGTGCTCGAGGAAGTGGAGCAGCCGGCGCGCGGGGTCGCTCCGCGGCGCGTAGGCGCGGAACGAGATCGTCCCGTCGGTCCAGCCGCGGGTGGCGCGGTCGAAGCACTTGGTCAGCCCGGCGCCGTCGTCGCCCTTCAGCTCGCGCAGGGTGGGCAGCCCGCTCTTGAACCCGTAGCGCGGGTCGACCGCCACCTGCCGGTCGCGCTCGGTGAAGTCGAACGGGCGCTGGAACTCGATGCACCCGAACGGGCCGCGCTGCGAGCCGTCCTCCGACTCGTAGAGGAAGAACTCGAACTGCGGGAAGCCCTCCTCCACCCGGATCCGGCGCTGGAACACCGCCAGCTCGTCGAGCGGGCCGGGCGCGAAGATCGTGATGTTCCCCAGGCAGTCGGCGATCTGGATGCTGAACGGCAGCACCTCGGGGATCGGCCCGAAGTCGAGCCCCTTCTTGTCGCGGAACAACAGCGCCGCCCCGCGGTTGACCACCGACTTCAGCTCGAGCGGGTCGCTCGAGTGCGGGGCCGGCGCCGGCCCGAGGCCGCGGCCGTCGCCGGCCTGCCCGAGCGCCGCGTCGAGCACCGAGGAGCCCGCCTGCATGCCGGTCACGGCCACGGGCAGCGCGCCCTCCACCCCGCGCAGGCGGAGGCGGCGGACGACGTGCCCCAGGCAGGCGGCGAGGTTCTGCTCGAGCGGGTCGAGGAAGCGCGCCACCGGGAAGTCGATCGTGCCGCGGTCGAGGTCGCTCACGAACGGCGAGTCGATCCGCTCGACGTGCCAGGGGATCGTGCGCCGCTTCCGGTAGCGGGCGGGGTCGGAGAGGATCAGCCGCTTGAGCCGCTCGGCCGCCTGCCACAGCGCCTTGAAGTGGAGCACCGCCAGCCGGCGGTAGGGCGCGAACCCGAGCGGCTCCTCGCCCGGGCGGAAGCGCCAGGCGGTGGGGAACAGGAGCTGCTTGAGCCGGCGCGCCTCGCGCTCCTCCTGCTCGTCGCTCGGCTCGCCGATCGCCTCCAGGCGCCGGAACGCCTCGTCGTAGCCGAACGGCCGCGGGACCTGCTGCCCCTTGCCCGGCTCGAGCAGCGCGCGCTGCACGAGGTCGTCCGAGGGGCCCGACTCGAGCAGGCGCTCGATCAGGAGGTCGCGCATGGCGAGCACGATCTCGAGCGTGAGCCGGTGTCCGCCCAGGCTGGGCCACATGCCGGCCAGCGACAGCCGGAGCTCGGTCTTGCCCTCCTCGCCCGCGCCCTCGCGCACGGTGACCAGGCCGTACTCCAGCCCCGAGGCGCCCCAGTCGAGCACGAGCACGCGCCCGGCCGCGAGCGCCTGCTGCGACCAGCGCCCGAGCTCGCCCTCGGCGCGGGCGAGGCCCGGGGCGAGGTAGAAGTAGGCCGCCGCGATCGCCGAGGGGACGCCCGCGAACGCGCCCTTGCGGTACGAGGCGACCTGGTCGCGGATCGCCTGGCTGCGGCTGCTCGGCAGGAAGGTGGGCAGCGTGAGCACCACGTCGCGGTGCTCCTTGCGCCGCTCGCTGCGCACCTTGGCGATCAGCGCCGAGAGGACGTGGTCGGCCGGGAACTCGACCAGCCCGATCTGCGAGGGGAGGAGCAGCGCGCCGTGCGTCCCGCGCAGCACGCGCTCGGACGGCCAGCGCTCCCAGGCCGGGACCCCGACCTGGAGCGAGAACGGCTCGAGCGTGCGGAACGCGTGCGAGTCCTCCACCAGCACCATGGTGGGCTGCGCCTGGTCGCGGACCTTGTCGAACGCGCCCTCGAAGGCGGTGGTGCACACCCCCTCCACGCCCACGTCGAGCGCGACCACGTCGGTCCCGAGCGCGGGGGTGGCCCCGGCCGGGCACTGCCAGGCCAGCTCGGCGAAGGTCTGGATCCGCTTGCGCTCGCCGCCGCCGATCGCGGGCAGGCGCTCGCTCGCGCTCGAGGCGGGCGACGCGGGGCGCGCGCCGGCCGGCGCGCCGGCCTTGGGGGTGGGCCGCTTCTTGAGCGGCGCGCGCTTGGGCGGCGGCCAGGCGGCGCGGCGCTGCACCACGCCCGGCGTGCGCGGCGCGCCAGGCCCGGGGCGGCCGCCCGCGGCGCCGCGCCCGGGCGGGCCGGGACGGCGCGGCGCGGCCCCCCCCCGCTGCGGCGGGCGCCCCGGCGCCGCGGCCGGGCGCTGAGGCCGCGCCCCGCCGCGGCCCTCGGCCGCGGCGGGCTTGTCGCCGCGCGCCGCGGGCTTCTCGGCGGACGGCGTCTTGGGCTCGGGCCCCTTGACCTCCGAGCGCGGCGCCTCGGGGGGCGGGCGCGGGGGCCGCCGGTGGGCGCCCGACGCGCCGGGGGCGGGCTGGGAGGGGACCGCCGGTCGGCGGCCCGAGCTCGCGGAGGGCCGACCGGGCGGAGCGCCGCGGCCGCCGCTGCCGCCCCCGAGGGGACCGGCCGGCGGCGTGGCCGGCGCGGCCGACTGCGGCGCGGCCGCTGGGCGGCGACCGCTGTCGGGCCGACGCCCGGCGGGTGGCCCCGACGGCCCGCGCCGCTGGGCGGGCGCGCGCCCGCTGCTCGCCGCGGGGCGCCCGGCGGAGGGCTCCGACCGCGGCCCCGACGGAGCGGGCCGGCGCGCCGGCGCGGGCTGCGGCGCGGGCTCGCTGGCGGCGGGCGCGTCCTCGCCCGCTGGGGGTGCGTCGTGGCTCGAAGCTCGCGCGTCGCTCGCCGCGGCGACGTCGTTCGCTGCGGGCGCCTCGCTCGCGGCGGGCGCCTCGCTCGTCGCGGGCGCGTCGCCCGCGTCCGGCGCGTCGCTCGTCGCGGCGTCGTTCGCTGGCGTCGCGTCGCCCGCGCCGTCGCCCGCCTCGACGTCAGCCGACGACGAGCGCTGAGCCTCGAGCGCCGCCTTGCGGGCCTTGGCCGCGGCCAGGGCCGCGCGCGCCGCTTCGGCCGCGCTCAGCGCGGGCCCGCCTGGCGGCGGCGTGCCGCTCTCCAGGCCGGACTCGCTGCGGGTTTCCTCGTCGTTCCCCACGTGCCGACCTACCGCCCCGCGACCCCCGCGACCCCCGCGGCCCCGCAGGGGCCGCTGCCGCGCGCGGGACACCGCGCGCGGCGTGGCGTGGCCCCCCCACCCGGTCGGGCGAGGAGGCCGCGCCGGTGCACGCTCAGTGCATGCCCGAGAAGGGGTTCCTCTCGGCCGGCAGCTCCTCGAGCGCCGCCTCGTCGGTCTCGGCGATGAACAGCGACTTGCCCTCGCTCCAGTGATCGCGCACGAGGTAGACCTGCTTGGTCACGTCGAGGTAGTAGCGGTGCGAGATCGTGCCCTCCTTGGGCTTCTCGGTGAACGCCTCCTCGACCCAGGCGATCTTCTGGCCGATGTTCATCTCGTTGCGCAGGATCTCGACCATGTCGCGCTGGCTGTAGGTCTTGCCGCCGACCTCCTTGAAGGGCTTGTCCGGCTCGTCGGGCACGACCCGGTTGCGCCCGGCGTCGGCGTTGGGGTTGGCCGGGTCGTAGGCCCCAAAAGGCTTCGCCATCATCTTCGAGATCTTCGGGATCGTGACCAGGCCGTAGGTCTGGTCGAGCGTCTTCCAGAAGTCCTGCTCCTTCTGGAGGTCGATCAGCGGCACCGACTCGCCCTTGGGCTTGAACAGCACGTAGGGCTTGTAGTTCTCGGTCCCCGCGTCCGCCTCCTCGAGGCGGGTGAGGAACTCGGCCTCGAGGTCCTCGGGGACCCCGGTCCGCTGATAGAAGTAGAACTCGTCGATCTGCCCGGTCTCGAACAGCTTGAGCGAGCTGGTGCCGAGGTTCAGGAACACGTCGAACGGCAGCAGGTTGCGGCTGATCTTGATGTTGATCTTGAAGCCCTCGACCTTGCGCGCGATCCGGCGCAGGCAGGCGCCGATCGGCACCGCGAGCTTGGCGCGCACCGGGTCGAACTTGATCTGCTCGAACGGCACGCCCAGGCCGCCCTGCTCGCGCGGCTTGTTGACCAGCGCGGCGATGATCGGGATCCGCGCCCCGTTGCCGGCGAGCACGGCGCGGTCGACGCGCGGCTTGCTCGGCTTGCCGTCCTCACCGACGCGCGGCTCGAGCGAGCGCGCCTCCATGCGGACCGTCTCCTCCGCCAGGCCCTTGATGACCGGGCGGTAGAACTCGCAGATCTGGCCGTAGTTGACGCTGAGGTGCTTCTCGCGGAAGTCCTCGCTCTCGGCCGCCAGCGGGATGCAGTCGGCGAGGTTGACCGGCTCGCTGTAGTCCTCGAGCTCGGGCGCCAGCCAGCGGTCGTAGAACGGCTTGAGGTCGTCCTCGGTGACGTTCTTGCCCTTGACCGCGTTGGTCACGTCGACGCACAGCGCCTTCTTGAGCTGGTCGGCCTGGGCCCACAGCCAGTCGAAGTTGCGCCGCGCGGGCAGCTTGTACTTGCGGTACGTGGCCGACATGTCCTTGAAGTCCCAGGCGGTCGGGAACATGCCGTTGACCACGTCCCACACGTCGCGCGGCAGGTCGGGCGCGTCGAGGTTCTTGACCACGTCGTCCCAGCGCTGGAGCAGCGCGCCCTGCTGCACGTCGAGCTTGTAGTACTTGATCCAGGCGTTGGTCGGCGCCTTCTCGGTCGTGTTCGGGTCGAGCAGCCGCTGCGGGTGCGCGAGCGCCAGCGCCAGGCGGCGCTTGAGCAGCTTGAACACGTGCAGGGTCAGGTTGTCGCCGCCCACGTCCTGCCGGCCGCCGCGGTCGACGATGTCGATCTCGAGCGCGAGGTGCTGCGGCTCGAACTTCATGCCGACCTTGATCAGCGCGAGGTCGGTGGTGCCGCCGCCGAAGTCCATCGAGAGCAGGTTGAAGCTGTACGCCCCGTCCTTGACCTTCATCTTGCCGAACTCGGACTCGACGTACTCGGTCAGGGCGGCGCGCTTGCCGAACCGCTCGAACAGCGGGTAGAGCACGTAGTAGAGCCCCGAGGCGGTCGCCTCGTCGGTGCTCATGTCCATCTTGTCGGCCTGGAACCCGAGCTGGCGCAGCACGCGGCGCAGCTCGCCCACCTGGACCGCGTTCCAGCGCGGCGGGCTGGTGGCGACGATCTCGTCGATGTTCTTGCCGAGGATCGAGCGCGCGTCCTCGATGATCTTCTTGCCCAGCGCGGTCATCATGTGCTGGGCGTCGGCGTCGCGCCAGATCTCCTTGCCCTTGGTGACCACGTAGCGCTTGTTGGTGCCGATGCCGCGCTTGACGGACATGTGCAGGTTGGTCTTGCGCGGCGAGCCGACCGCCTTCTGGCCGACGTCGTAGCTCTCGGGGGCCACGGTCTTGAACGGCTCGATGTCGAGCACGTTGACGGCCGACGCGATCGACTGGGCCTCCTTCATGAGGGTCGGCGAGACGGGGAGGAAGTCGGGCTCCGGCTTGACCTCCCAGTAGGCGACCGAGCTGTTGGTGGTGCCGAGGTCGACCGCGAACACGCCGTCGAAGGTCTCGTCGCCCAGGAACTTCTCGACCTGGACGAAGAACGCCGACCACTCGTCGTCGCCCTCGACCTGGAAGTTGATCTGGCCCTCCCACTGCGGGGCCCCGGCCTGCTTGGGCTGCGGGATCGCGGTGGTGTTGAACTCGATCTTGAGCGTGTGGCCGAACTCGTTGGGGTCGAACACGAACGACCCATGGCCCGTCTGCTGCGGGTCGAGCGGGACGTCGTTGAAGCTCATGCGGACGAAGGTGACCGGGTCCTTCCCGAAGTCCACGTTGAACTTGACGGCCGCCGGCTCCTCGAGATCGGGGATCGACAGCTCGACCGTCTTGTCCTCCAGGCGCAGTCCCGGAGCAAGTTCCTTGATGACGTGCAGAGGCGTGCTCTCGTCGAACTCGATGATCATCGTTCCGTGATCCCTCTCTGAAGCCCGCGCCCGGGCCCCTCCCACCCTTTTCCGAGTCGGGGAAGGTAACAGATGCGCCGACCCCAGGCCACGTCCCCGAGGTCAGCGAAGTTGCGGTGCGGGCGCGCCAGTCTGCCAGAGGTGACGGGGGGTCGCCAGGGCAGCCGGGCACACCTTTGGAGCCGAGGCGGCGCCGACTGGCCGGGTCCGCACCCCCGTGCGCGCGCCGGGCGCATCAGTTAAAGAGGAGGCATGGTCGACGCCGCCGTCCAGCCCCTCCCCCTGGCCCAGGACCGCCCCGACTGGGGCTACGCCGCCCGCGGCGAGCTCGGCGAGCACGGGCCGTGCGACCTCGTGCTCCGGGTGGCGGTCGCCAGCGAGCCCAGCCTCCCGCCCGACCTCACCGGGGCGCTGCCGCTCCTGCTGCACGAGCTCGACCGCCAGCCCGGGCTGGGCGAGGTGCTCGCGCAGTTCGGGCGCGACGAGGGGGCGGGGCGCGCCGGCGGCGCCAGCCCGCGCGCGGCGCTGGCGCGGATCCTCCCCCGCCTGGTGACCTACCGCTTCGTGGAGCGCCTCGGCAAGCACGAGTTCGTGTTCGAGGGGCACCGCGCCTCGAGCGTGCACGTCCTCGGGCGGGTGCTCGCGACCGACTTCCGCTTCCGGCTCGAGGACCTCTCGCACTTCGCCACCCACGGCGAGCTGCTGCTGCGCGTGCTTCAGCGGGTGGGCCTCGAGGCGGCGCTCGACCCCGAGGCGATCCTGTACTGCCCCGCGCTCGACTCGCCCTACCCGTTCAAGTTCGCCGTGACCTCGCGCGCTCAGCGCCCCAACCGCGAGGCCTACGTGGCGCTCCTCCGCGAGCTCCTGCGCCGGACCGAGAGCGACGAGGCGTTCCGGGCGCGCAACCTGCGCGAGCTGGCCCGCGGCTTCCAGAAGTTCGGGCCCGCGGCGGCGACCCCGCAGTTCCAGGAGGCGGAGCTGCGCATGTGGCGGCTCCTGACCTACCTCGCCGCGCGCCTGCGGGTGAAGGCCGGGCGGCTGACCGACGCCCGCGACGCCGGCGAGATCGCGACCTACCTCGCCGAGCTGCGCCACGTCCACGGCGCGCTCGACGACCTCGTCCACCTGCCGGGCCGGCTGGCGGCGTTCTACCGGCGTCGGTTCGACCTCGAGTTCAGCGGGCTGTGGGAGCACACCCTCCCCGAGCTCGACGCGATCGCCGCCCGGATCGACTGCGACCTCGAGGACCGCGACAAGAGCATCGACGCGGTGGCCGCGCTGGTCTCCGAGCTGCGCCGCCTCGGCAGCGCCTCGCCCCTCGAGGAGGTCGAGGAGCAGGACTTCGAGGTGAAGCGCGCCTACGGCGACGTCGAGGCGCCCGAGCCCGCGCGCGGCTGGGCGCGGACCTACACCGACACGATCCACACCGGCGCGCAGCGCTTCGACACGCGCCGCTTCGGCGTGGCGGCCGTGGCGGCCGAGCTCGAGGCCGCGCAGCAGCTCTCCGAGGAGGACTTCGACCTCGACATGGACCTCGACTTCGGCCTCGGCGGCGGCGGGGCCGACGCCGACGTGGGCGAGCACGAGGCGGCCGACGAGGCCGGCGAGGCGAGCGAGGAGACCGACGGCTGGGGCCTCGAGGACCTCGACCTCGACGCCGAGTGGGGCGTGTAGACCGCGGTCGCGCGCCGGCGCCAGCGCGCCCTCAGCGCTGGTCGCGAGCGCGCAGCGCCTCGAGCTTGGCCCGCACGAACGCGGCGTCGTCGGCGGCCGGGGCGGCGGCGAGCTCCTCCAGGAAGGCCCGATCGCCTCCGGCCCACAAGGCGCTGATCGCGGCCCCACGCTCGACCCGCGACGCGCCGCCCGCGGCGAGCGCGCGCAGCTCCTCGAGCGCGTCCGCGTCGGGCAAGCGCGCCCCGAGCGCGGCGATCGCCTCCACTCGCTCCCGCGGGAGCTCGCCGGGCGCTGCCGTGGGCGCGTCGGCGCGAGGCGCGTCAGTGGCCCGCGTCGCAGGCGCAGGGGCCTCGACAATGGCCGTGGTGCGCGGAGGGGTGCCTCGGGGCGCGGGGCCCAGGAGCGCCCACAACACCCCCGCAGCGGCCACCGCGAGCAGCCCGCCGGCCACGACCGCCCGCCCACGCGTCAGCCTCGCGTTCACGACCGCCCTCCCAGGAGCGCGCTCCAGCGCGCCTTTGCCTCGCGTGGGTCGAGCGCCTCGCGCCGAGGCGCCTCCGGCGCCCCGACCAGCGCCGAGAGCGCCGCTTCGAGCGGCCGGTGAAGCTGAGGCGGCGCCGCCTCGAACAGCGTGACGAGCCGCCGCGCCAGGACCGGGTCGCGCGTCTTGGTCGCGGCGATCCCGCGCAACGCGAGCTGTCGCTCCGCGAGCGGCCGCTCGGCATCCTCGGCCACGCGGGCCAGCTCGGCCCCCGAGCGCTCGAGCGGAACGAGCCGGGTCACCAGCTCGAGCGCCACGAGCCGGACCCGCCCTTCCGTATCGTCCAGCGCGGCGAGCAAGGACTCGCCCGCGTCCGCTCCCTCGACCCTTGCGAGGTAGCGCAGGGCCGCGAGGCGCAGCCCGGGCTCCTCGCTCGCGAGCTCGCGGCGCGCCTCGTCGCGCCGAGCCGGGTCGCCCCGGTCGAGCGCCTCGTACAACGCGCGTTCCTGCTCCCGAGCCACCGCGGCTCGAGCCGAGGCTGCCTCGGTCTCCGCGCGCGTGTGCGCGGTCCACAGGCCGTAGCCCACACCGCCCGCCGCCGCGGCCGCCGCCAGGCCGGCCGCGACGAACAGCGCCGCACGCCGGCGGCTGGCGCCGCGCAGGAGGGCCTCCTTCTCGAGCCAGCGCTCGGCCCGCCGCACCTCGTCCGCCGACGCCTGGCACGCGCGCATGACCTCTTGGCGCCCCGCCGAGGGACGCGCTCGGAGATACGCGAGGACGGGGGGTGAGGGCTGGCGCCCGCTCTCGTGCGGCGTGCTCACCGGGATCGCTCCAGCTCGGCTCGCGCGCCGTTACGCCCTTTGGCCGCGAGCTTGACCACTTGCGGCGCGACCCGACCGGCGCGTCCAGCCCGCCAGCCAGCCAGAACCGAATGACCGCCTGGACCAGGTTCTCGACCCCGAGCTTCCGGCGGGCCGCCGCGAGGTGGTTCTCGAGGGTCGCCGCCTTCAGCTTCAGGCTTCTGCGTACCCCCTGCTTGGTGGTGCCCGTCGCAAGTCGGCTGAGGACGTCCCATTCCCGGTTCGTCAGGCCGGCCAGCCGCTCCTGAGCAGACGCCGCACAGATCCGACGGCGCTCGAGCCCGAGCACGACCAGCCCTGGCGCGGCAGGGTCGGCTCGCACCGCCCAAGCGGCGAAGCAAGCGCCATCGGGCCGCCTCGACTCGCGAACGGCGCTCGAACGGATCGCGAGGTCACCCAGCAAGCCCTCGAGCAGCGCCTCCCGGCGGGCAACGGACAGCTCCTGCCAGTGCTCGTCGAACGCCTCGGTTCGAAAGACGAGCTCGTCGCCGCTGAGCAGCGCGATCGCGCTCCGGACGGGAACGCACGAACCGGGGCGGAGGTCGTCGTGCGACATGGTCGGATCCTCCCTTTACCAGTCAAGACGCACCGCCAAGGTTCGCGTTACCTCGAATATCCATGAGCGCCGTCTGAAGCGCCGTCCGAAGGCGCGAAGGAGACCAGGAGACACCCCACCTCACCAGGGCTGGACTCGGAGCCCCACCTAAGAAGGCCGTCAATCACAAAATGGCGCGCTTCCAGAGAACGCGAACATTTTCCCAAGTCGCGCCGCCCCAGCGCGTTCTGCGCAAACATAATCGAATTCGATCATACAACCGCCACACAAGGGCTGCCACACTGCCGACGCGAAGGGGAGGAACCCATGACCCAAGCTGGCAGCCCAGTCCGCCTCCGGACGATCGGGATCGCGGCGGCCGCAGCAGGCCTATGCCTGGCGTCGCTCGCGGTGAGCCTCCTTCAACGCAGCAGCCGTCCGTCGCCCGCTCCGCCCCGAGCCTCGTCCGGAACGCCAGGCGCGACAGCGGCCGAGAGTGCGCCGCCCTCCGGAGTGGCGTCCAGCGCTCGCTTCGGAGACGTTGCACCTCCGGTCGGCGGAGCGCACGACGCGAAGACCCAAGGCCACGACGCGCCGCCGCGCCTCCTCGCCGATTCGACCGCGCGCCCAGGAGCTCTGCCGCCCCCCGCCGCACCGCCCGCTTCCGTCGTCACCAAGCAACCCGGCCGCGCCGGCCGGCGCGCCACCCCCGCCGAGCGCCGCCGCGACGCGCCTCGCCTCGCCGCCCGCGGGACGCCTCGCCTCCCGGGCGAGCGGCTCGCAGCCAAGGGGTTGGCCCAGGCCACGCGCGTCAGCGCTCAGGCCGGGGTCGCCACGATCGAGGCGCCGCGGCACCAAACGCTGGTCGACGGCGAGGCCCTGAGCTTCGTCCCACGCGATCGGGAAGGTGCGACGCTCGAGCACGGCCGCTTCACCTACACGCTCGAGTCGGTTCGCCGAGGGGAGCAGATTCTGTTCTCGAGCGAGGAGGGGCCCGGCCAGGTCTCGGCCGAAGGGCTCGAGGTGCGCGTCCAGCGCAACGCGTTGGTCCGCGAGCGAACCCTGGCTCTCGACGTCGCGGCCGAGTACGTGATCGACCTCGCCGCCGCCCCCGGCGCGGGCGACCTCACGGTCCTCGGGCGAGTCGAGACGGCCCTCGAGGCGCGCCCAGGGCAGCGCGGCGGGTTCGACTTCTACCAGGGTGAGGAGCTGCTCGTAGCCTACGGCGCGGCGGTCGCGATCGACGCAGCCGGTCGCACGGTGGACGTGCCGCTCCGCTACGAGGGCGGCCTCCTCGAAATGCGCGTGCCCGGCGCGTGGCTGGCCACGGCCCAGGCGCCGCTCGTGATCGACCCGCTCATCGGGAGTGGCCAGCAGAACCTGACCTTTTTCCTCGGTGACGAGGAGTGGGTCAGCGCCTGCTACGTGGCCGACACCAATCAGTACGTGCTGGCGTTCGTGATCGGCGACGACCTGTGCGTGAGCACGCTCGACGCCGACGGCAACGAGGTCGACGGTGGCGTGATCCTCGACAGCACCGACGCCAAGGGGGTGACGGCGATCGCCGCGGCCGAACCGGGCGTCGATCGACTGCTGGTCGCCTACGAGCGTGGCGACGCGGTGTACGTGGTCGTGATCGACTCCGACCTGGACATCGTGTCGTCGCCCGCCCGGCTCTACGACCCGGCCGGCAGCGAGGTCCAGACGAATCCTGCCGTGGCGTACGACCCCTCCCGCGACAGATGGTTCGTGGTCTGGTCCGATTCGAGCAGCAGCGACGCCATTCTCGGTGAAGCGGTGAACACCAGCGGCACCCTGCACGGGACGGTGTACGTCATCCAGAACCTGACGCCGCCGCTGTCCGACCCCACCATCGCCTACTCGGAGACTTCGGACTGCTATCTCGTGGCGTTCACGTCGGGGACGACGGGCAACGAGGACGTGCTCGGCCGGGTATTCGACGGCGCGCTCACCGTCTACTTGGCGGCGCCGACGATCAGCAACGCGAGCGGGGTGCAGCGCGGGCCTAGCGCGACCTGGAACGGGACCGACGACGAGTTCGCCGTCGCGTTCCATGACCAGCTCAACCAGTTCAGTGACTTCGACGTGTTCCTCCAGCGGCTCACCCCCGGTGGATCCCTCACCGGCAGCCTGACCTCGGTCGCGGCCACGTCCGACGACGAGGAGGATCCGGCCGTGGTCTGGGGCTCGGCGGAGAACACCTACTGGGTGGCGTTCCACGCCTGGACCGGCCTGGCCTGGGACGTGTTCGGGCGGGAGGTCGCCGCCAACGGCTCGACCGTGGGCGCGATCCTGACGGTGTCGGACGACGACGAGAACGAATGGTTCAACTGCGTCACCTACAACACCACGACAGCTCAGTTCCTGCAGGCCTGGGAAGACAAGCGTGCAGTCAGCGACTACGACATTTGGGGCCGACGGATCAGCTCGGGCCTGACCGACCCGCCGCTGGTCCTACGCTCGTTCCCCCAGGACGCCGCCACCGGCGTGTGGACCGACCAGGTGCTGACCGTCGACTTCGACCAGGCGCTCGACCCGACGACGGTCAGCGGGAGCACCGTGCAGGTCCTCAACGGTGGGACTCCCCTCGCGGCCAGCGTCAGCTACGTGGCCGCCAGCCACCAGATCCAGGTCGTGACGACCAGCGCCATGCCGAGCAGCACCCAGCTCACGCTCTCGGTGGGCACCGGCGTCAAGAGCGCCCAGAACGTGGCGCTCGCCGCGACGTTCACGGCTACCTTCACGACCGGCAGCCTGGCCGCCCTGGCGGACGACGACTCGGACGGGCTGCTCAACGTCGAGGAGGCGGCCGTTGGGACGGACGCGAACGACGCCGACGACGACAATGACGGGCTGGACGATTGGGAGGAACTGTTCGTCTACTTCACCGATCCAACCAACCCCGACACGGACGACGACGGGACCAACGACGGCCAGGACAGCACGCCCGCCGGCAGCGTGACCACCCCGATCCCCGACGGCGACGTCGCGCCGGTCGGCACGTTCGTCGTGACTCAGATCAGCCCCACGGGCACGTTCGGCAGTCCTGCAAACGTGCCGGCGGACGCGGTGCTCGCGGTCACCTTCAACCATCCGGTCGACTTCACCACCGTGAGCGGCTCGAACATTACCCTGCAGGACCAAGGCACCCTCAGCAACGTCGCTTGGACGCTGGGCACCTCCCCGAATCCGCAGACGGTCGTCCTGATCCCCGACGACCCCTTGAGCTCTGGAGTCACGTACGCGCTCACCGTGCACGACGGCATGGATGCCGTAGAGGACACGTCCGGGACCCCCGTCGATCAGCTCTACGAGTCGGTGTTCAAGGTCAGCGCCCCCGCCGACGAGGGCTTCGAAGGAACGCACTATCTCGAGACGCTCTCCCGGACGAAGTGGGAGCGCTTCTCGCTGCCCGCGCCGACTGCTGGCGGCAGGAACGGCGTCGCGGTGGTCGTGCCTTCGACACGCAAGCTGCTCCTGGCCGAGACCGACGTCGTCACGCGCGGGCGCGGGCTCGACGTCGCGATCACCCGTACGTACCGGAACAACCCGGCGGCGGCCAGCGGGATCTTCGGGAACAACTGGCACTTCTCCTACGATCGGCGCTTCACTGTGGTCGCCGACTCGAGCTCGGACGGTAAACACGAGCTCGAGTTCCTCTCGGGCGACGGGCGGATCTTTACGTACACCAGCAACGGGACGTCCTTGCCGGAGGATTACGAGAGCCCACCTGGGTTCTACGACACGCTCAAGACGGTGACGGTCGGGAGCGATGATCTGTTGGTGCAGCGGACCAAGTTCGGCACCGAGTTCTTCTACGAGTTCCACGAGGCCGGGGACACGACCGTCGAGGATCCGGACGCCCTGCCGCTCGCAGCCGTCGGCTACCTCGTGCGCGTTCGGGACCGCAACGGAAACGAGGTCGCGATCGAGCGCCACCCAGCCGACGACTCGCTCCGCCCCAACGCGGTCGCCGCGATGGTCGACGACCTCGACCGCACGACGACCTTCACCTACTCGACGACCTCGGGGCAGGAGGATCTCGTCGAGGAGATCGAGCAGTTCCAGGGCTCGTCCCTCCAGCGCTCCTGGGTCTACGAGTACGACACGGCCCGCTCGCTGATTCGGGTGCAGACTCCGGCGAGCGACTGGTCCGACGAGGGGACGCCGCGCTCGGCCACACGCAAGGAGCGCAGCTACACCTACTCGGCAGGGACGGGCGTATTCAACCTCACCAGCGTGGAGGACGGACGCGGCAACACGTCGCTTCGTTTCTTCTTCGACGAGAACGACGACGTGATCCAGGTCGACTACGGCTCGGGCGCAGACGCTGGGACGGCGATCTACTCGTACCGTCGGAGCCCCACCCACGGGATCAACCGAGCCAGTCAGATCGACCGCAACGGCAACGTCCTCGAGGTCGAGCATGAGGACGTCAACTCGCCGCCGTTCTGGAACATTGACCGGATCCGGATCCTGACCCGCGGGCTCCACCCGAACCTGCCGTTCGCGGAGCCCACTGGCTACACGACTAAGTTCGTCCACGACAGCGACACCGAGCTGATCGAGAGCCCGAACACCAACGTCGAGCGCTGGATTCGAGACGCGCGCGGGAACGTGATCCAGTACATCCGCAAGGCCGCCATCAGCCAGGAGCTCGCGCCTGCGCCGGTGGGCAACGGCCCCGATTACAAGCGGGAGGAGGACATCGTCGTCGAGTTCGCCTACGAGGACGAGTTCTGCCAGTTGATTCGCGTCACCGAGCCCCGCGGCAACAACGCCGACTTCGTGGGCACCAGCAGCACGATCGTCCTCACCACCGAGGACGTCGCCGCGCAGCAGCCCCGAACGTTCAAGAACATCAACGCGGTAGCACGCGACGCGTACACACGCTTCCTCTACTACGATCACGAGCACATTGGCGACCGCCTCACGGAGGACAGCACGGCAATCGGCACGACGGTCTCCTTGGATCGGCCGCTTCCGCGCACCTACGGGCGCACTGCTACGGGCGACTTCCACGATCCGCCCGACTCGAGTGTGTTCACCGACGCGGACAGTGACGGCTTCTTGGATCGAGGCGGAAACCTGTACGCGGTTCGGGAGCCCCGCCCGCTGCCGGTCGATCCAGTGAGCGGCGACTGGGCGCTGGCTCGGCAGGTGATCGAGTGCCACTTCACCTACAACGAGAACGGCCAGCGCGTCCTCGAGATCGAGCCCGACGGCGACCGGAACCGGTTCGAGTACTACGTCGGCAGCTTCGACCTCACCAACAACCCGAACCGCGGGTTCGTGAAGCAGGCCGTCAAGGCGACGTACTTCACCGACGCTGACCTCGACCTCAGCGACGGGAAGCCCACGGGGATCCCCTCCGGCACCGGGCTCGAGCTCACGGTCCAGTTCACGTACGACGTCTTCGGGAACGTGGTCTCGATCAAGAACCCGCGTGGCTTCACCACGTCCTTCACGGTGAACTCGCTAGACCTCGTGACCAAAACGACCAGCCCGAGCCCGTTCGGCTACGAGCGCGAGCTCCTGTACGACGGCAACAACAACCTCGTCGAGGTCCGGATCCAGAACGTCGTGCCGACGGACACCAACGACGACGGGATCCAGGACTCGGGCGAGCAGGTCGAGGTGGCGGCCCATCCCGACTTCGTCCACACCTACACCTACAACACCGCGAACATGCTGGTGCGCCGCGACCTGGACGCCTACGGCAGCACCCCGGCCGTCCTGAGCACGGCGTTCGAGTACGACTCCAAGCAGCTCCTGGTCGCGATCCGCGAGCCCGAAGGGAACGTGCACCTGCGTCGCTACGACGAGCGCGACCTCCTGCTCGAGACCGTGGAGGGGGCTTCCGATGGGGCGCGCAGCGCCAGCACGCGCTACGACTACGACCGCAACCGAAACCTGATCCAGGTCATCGACGACGACGGTGATCTCGACCCTCAGCTCACGATCGCGTACGACGTGTTCGATCGGCCTACGAGCTGGACCGACGAGCTAGGGAACAAGCGCACGGCGACCTACGACGTCGCGAGCCTAGTGCGTCAGCGGACGTGGGTCGGCCAGGCCCGCGGCGATCCCGGCGACCTCCCGAACACCTCCCTCGCCAACGAGATGGTCGAGTACGACGAGCTCGGGCGCGCGTTCCAGCTCACACGCGAGCTGTTCGGGGCTGCCGAGACGCTGGCCGGCATGGGCCTCACTCGCATGTCCCCGCCGGTTGACCTATCGGCGAAGCGGGTCGCCGCCGGGGAGCTGGTGTCGAGCACGGTGGCGTTCGACGAGGACAGCCGGGTCGTGGTGACCCGCGACGACAACGACCATACGATCACGTTCGCGTACGACGCAGCCGACCGGCTCGAGTACGTCGAGGACGCGCTCGGGAGCCGGCGCACCTTCACGTACGACATGGCCTCCAACGTGATCCGGATCGCGGACACGGAGTACTCGGACGACGGCTTCACCTCACAGGTCTACTACGCCGAGCGCTACTGGGACGAGCTGAACCGGCTGATCGCCACGGTGTCGCACCTCGGCAACACCCGGCGGTTCCTGTACGACTCTCGCGGGAACCTCGTCCAGTCCAGCGACGCCATGGCGGCCGTGGGCACCGACGACTTCACGGACATCCGGACCGCCGGCGAGCACGGGACCTTCCCGCAGTTCTCCGCCGCAAGCCCGGCGGCGACGACAAGCGTCAACGGCCGGGGCAACACGATCCGGCTCGCCTACGACGGCGTGAGCCGGCCCCTCACGCTCCTGCGCGACCTCCGAGCCGACGGCACCGGGGACTCGTCGGTCCTCCAGACGCTCGAGGTCGAGCAGACCTGGGACGGCAACGGCCGACTTCGGACGCGGGTCGACGCTCGCGGGAACGTGACCGCGTACGCGTACGACCACCAGAACCGCCCCATTCGCGAGCTGCTCGCCGACGGGACGGACACCCGCCGGGTCTGGAACCGGGTGGACACGGTGGCGGTCGAGGTCGACCCGCGGGGCGTCACGCAGGAGTTCACGTACGACGCGGCGGAGCGGTTGATCTCCTCGAGATTCTCGAACCTCCCGCCCGGAGTCGATCCGACCACGTTCAAGGCCTGGCGCTGGGACGGACTGAACCGCCAGACGCGAGCGGAGGACAACGACTCGATCTGCGAGTACGCCTTCGACAGCCTCTCGCGCCAGGTCGAGGACGTGCAGCGGATCGGCACTGGGACGCCGCGAACCAACGCCAGCCAGAGCCTGACGGGCGCCGTGGCGGGCACCCTCGAGCGCATGTTCGACGGCGTGGGGAACCTCCGCAAACAGACCTACCCCACGGGCGCGACCACGTGGCGCGTGTACGACGAAGTCGATCGTCTGATGGAAGTGCAGCAGAACGGGACGGTCGCGACCTTCTCGCACATTGGCATGGGCTCGCGGCGGCTGTCGCGCTACTACCCGACCGGGAGCGTCGAGCAGACACTCGCCTACGACGGGAACCGGCGCGTGACGCGCCTGGACGCGGTCCGAACCACGGACGACCAGCGAGTCCGAGGCTTCGCCTACGGCTGGGACCGAGAGGGGAACCGCCGGTTAGAGCGTCGCCTGACCATCAACACCTCCCCCGGCGAGACCGGCGGCGTGGGCGAGTATTACGAGTACGACTCGCTCTATCGCTTGGTCTACGATCAGCGCGACGTCAGCAGCTCGCAACTCGACGCGATCTCGGCCAACGCCGCCACGGTCACGGCGCCGACGCCCGACTCGACGAAGTCCAGCACCTACGTGCTGGACGCGGCCGGCAACCGCGCCCAGACGACCGTGGACGGGGTGACCGAGCTCTACCTCATGGAGGCGGGGCTCCCGACCCTCGACAACGCCACGAACCAGTACACGGCGATTGGCGACACGTTCCGCACGCATGACGCGGCCGGTAACACCCTGAGTGGAGCCGAGCTGGACCAGCAGCGGTTCTTCGACGGCGAGAACCGCCTGATCCAGTGGACCGACGGCACCAAGGACGTGCGCTATCGCTACGACGCAAGCGGCCGGCGGATCCTGAAGCGAGACCAGAACAGCGGCTTCGCGACGGTGCTCTACTTCTACGACGGCTGGCAGTGCGTCGAGGAGACCACCAGCGCCGGGGCGCTGAAGCGCCGCTACGTCTACGGCGAAGGGTTGGACGAGGTCGTCCGCGCGA
>CAZMSZ010000067.1:0-25441 GCA_964569055.1 uncultured Planctomycetota bacterium
GCGCGGTCGGCATGATCACGGGCGCCGAGCAGGCCGACCACGTGATCCGCACCGGGCAGGCCGACCTCGTGGCGCTGGCGCGCGAGCTGCTGCGCAACCCCCGCTGGCCGCTCCTCGCCGCGCGCGCGCTCGATCACGAGGGGCAGTGGCCGCCGCAGTACCGGCGCGGGCGCTGAGGCTCAGTAGACCTCGCACTTTGCCGCGCGCTCGAGCGCCCGCGCCGCTCGCTCCGCCTCGCCCAGGACCGTGTGCGCCTGGGCGCGCGCCAGCCAGTACGACTCGCTGCCGATCTTGTCGCGCTTCTTGCGGTTGAGCTCGAGCCACACCAGGTAGTCGAGGGCGCGCCGCGCGTCCTCCTGCGACCCCGTGCGGGCCAGCAGCTCCCCGCCGTAGAGGAGGTGCGCGGGGTTGGTCTCCTTCGAGCCGTAGCCCGTTCGTGCGATCATTTCGGCGAGCACCCGCCCCGCCGCCGCCCGCCGCCCGCTCTCGACCAGGGTCTGGGCCAGCTCGAAGCTCGCGCGCTGGGGGACCTTGGTCGCGAGCTCCCCTCGCTCGAGCCCCACCTCGAGCGCGCGCCGGCCGCGCGGCGGGTCGCCCTCTCGAATCGCCGCGCCCAGCTCGACCCACAGGTAGGGCAGCTCGGGGTGCCAGAGCACCCACTCGTGGAGCGCCGCACCGGTGACCTTGTGGTGCTTGACCAGGGCCATGGCCTCGCGCCAGCCGTCGAACGGCGCGCTCCAGGTGACGTCGTCCTTGGACTGCTTGGCGACCTCGTGAGGTGGATACGCCTCGTGCTCGAGCACCTCGGTGCTCTGGATCCGCGCCAGCGTAGCGGGCTCGAACGGCCAGGCCCAGGGCCGCGCCGCGTCGCGGAGGGCGGCCTCGTCGCTCGCCCCGATCCGCGCCAGCTCCCGCGCGTGCGGCCGCAGGTCGCGCTCGGGATCGAGCAGGCGCGCCAGGTAGACGCGCTCGCGCGCGCGCGCCACCGTCGCGGCGAGCGCGGCGTCGCCGTCGGCCGGCACGGCCTTCAGGGCGACCAGCGCCGCGTCGCTCAGGAGACCCACGTGCTCCTCGGTCGCCGCCGTGAGCGTGGCCTCGAAGTCGAGCGCCGCCGCGCGCTCGATCCAGGCCGCCCGCTGCTCGAGCGTCGCGGCCTCGTCCGTGCCGGCCGCCGCCTCGAGGAGCGTGGCCACGCTGACGTCGTATCGGTCGCTCGACTCGGCTCGCGCGGTCTCGCGCGGGGGCGCGCTGGTGGGGGGGGCGTCGTCCTGCCACGGTCGAATCGCGATCACGCCGCCGATCACCCCCCCGACCGCGAGCGCGACGGCGCTCGCCGCGAGGAGCGAGGCCCGCCCGCGCGGCGGGGGCGAGGGGGTCCCGCCGAGCGCCGCGTCGAGCTCGCGCGCGAACGCCGCCGCGCTCGGGTGACGCGCCGCGGGGTCCTTGGCGAGCGCCCGCAGGCACACCGCCTCGAGGGCGGGCGACACGGTGGGCGCGAGCTGCCGCGGCCGCGGCGGAGGGTCGGTCACGATCTGCTTGAGGATCGAGATCCCCTCGCCGTCGAACGGGGGGCGGCCGGTCAGCACGTGGAACAGGACCGCCCCCAGGGCGTACACGTCGGTGCGCGCGTCCACCCCGCGCGCGTCGAGCTGCTCGGGCGCCATGTAGGCCGGCGATCCGACCACTGCACCCGTCTGGGTGAGCGTCCGCTCGCGCAGGTCCTTGGCCACCCCGAAGTCGGCCAGGCAGGGCGAGCCGTCCGCCTCGATCAGGACGTTCTCGGGCTTGAGGTCGCGGTGCACCACGCCGAGCGCGTGGGCCACCTCGAGGGCGCGCGCGATCGGGACCAGCAGCCGCGCCGCGTCGAGGGGAGGGCTGCCGCGGGCGATCCGATCGGCGAGCGTCCCGCCGCTCAGGAGCGGCATGACGAGGTACGGCCGCCCGCCGTGCTCGCCCGCGTCGAACAGCCGCACCACGTGTGGGTGGCGGCCGAGCGCTTGCAACAGCCGCGTCTCCTGCTCGAACCGCCGCACGAACGCGGGGTCTTGGTCGAGCAGCAGCTTGAGCGCGAGGGGCGGCGCGCCCTCGCGGCGCGCCTCGTAGACCACACCCATGCCGCCGCGGCCGAGCTCGCGCACGAGCTCGTACGGGCCGATCCGCGCGCCCGTCTCCATTGGCTCACCTCCTGACGCGTCCGCTCACTCCACGCGCTGGCGCTTCATGCAGTCGAGCATCAGCTTGGCGACCTCCTGCATGCGCTGCTCGAGCTCGTAGTGCTCCGGGTAGTGGGGCGCCAGCCGCTCGAGCGCGTCCTGCGCGCGCTGGAACTGCCGGAGCGCCGCGCGCAGCAGCTCGCCGTCGGGGTTGCCGAAGGTCTTGCGGTAGAGCTCGAGCCCCGCGCGGTAGGCCGTGTCGGACTCGAGCCACGCGGGCTCGGACAGGAGCGGATCGGGGCCGTCCTTGGCCGGGACCTCGCGCCGCTCCACCCGCCACTCGCTCCCGTACTCCTCCTCGGGCTCGGGGTCGGGCGGGGGCGGCTCCGGGTCGGGCTCGTCGTAGGGGAGCGGGGCCGGCTCGGGCCGGGCCGCGATCGGCTCGGGCGCGGGCTCGGGCTCGCCCGCCAGCGCCCGGCGCGCGCGCTGCAGCCGGTCGCGCTCGGCGTCGCCGAACATGTCGACCAGGATCGCGCCCTCGGCGCTGAGGAGCGCCTCCTCGAGCAGCCGCGCCCCCACCGCCCGCGCCCCGCACGCGAACCCCAGGTAGGCCAGACGGTGGAGCGCCAGGCCGCTCGCCTCCTCGCCCAGCGCCGCCCGGGCGCGCTCGAGCTGCTCGCCCTTGGCGCGCTCGGCCCGCTCGCCGGCCAGCGGCTCGCGCGCGCGGACCTCGCTCGGGTGGAGCCGCAGCTCCTCGCCGTCGCAGCGGAGGAACACCAGCTCGCTCGGGCTCTCGCGGCGCACCCGCCCCACGTGGCGGACGCCGTCGTGCCCGATCAGCTCCACGAGGTCGGGCGCGTCGCGGAGCTCGCTGACGGGGATCGAGCGGGTCAGGATCAAGAACAGCCGGGCGCGGTCCTCGAGCGCGCGGTCGCCGAGGTCGCGCGCCAGCCGCTCGGCCGCCGCGAAGGCGCCCGCGCGCAGCGCGTCGAGCGCGCCCTCGCGGGTGGCGGGGAAGATCGGCTCGGCGGGGCGCGGCTGCGGCGTGGCCTCGGGCCCGGGGGTCGCCTCGGGCGGGCGCGTGGGCTCGACCGGCTCGACCGGCGGCGCCGGGTCGGGCTGCGCGGCGCGGGCCGTGCGCTCGAGGTGCCACTGGTAGAAGCCGAGCGTGGCGCCCGCCAGGGCGGCGACGCACACCAGGGGCGCGCTGAACCCGCCGGCCAGGGCGCGGAGCGTCGCGTGGGCCCGCTGCTCGCGCGCCGCCTCGCTCACGCGTCCGCGCCCTTGCACAGCCCGAGCACCGCCTGGAAGCGGGCCGGGGCGAGCGCCTGGTGCAGGAGGCCCGGCACGCCCTCCACGCCGTCCGCGGCGAGCAGGCCGAGCGCGCAGGACGTGGTCAGCCCGTGGCCGCCCAGGCCGGCCAGCCAGTACAGGCCGTCGAGGCAGGGGTCGAACCCGACCACGAACCCCTCGTCGGGCGCGAACGTGCGCAGCCCGGCCCACTCCTGCGCGATCGGGTGGTTCGCCAGCTCGGGCGCCAGGCGGGCCACCTTGCCGGCCAGGAGGTCGCGGGCGCGCGGGTCCGCGGCCGCGTCCTCGGGCGGGCGGGACTCGGTGTCGCAGGCGCACAGGAGCAGCCCCGCCGACTCGGGGCGCAGGTAGAAGCCGCGCTCGACGTCCCACACCCACGGGTGCTGCGGGTCGATCCCCGCGAGCGGGCCCGTATAGAACAGGTGCCGCCGCCGCGCGACGAGCGGCAGCTCCATGCCGCCCGCGACGGCCACCAGCTCGGCGGCCCAGGGCCCGGCCGCGTTGACGACCACGTCGGCGGCGAGGTGCTCGGTCTCGGCCGGCGCGTCCGCCCGCACCAGCTCGACCCCGCGCGCGCGTCCGCGCTCGCTCACGATCCGGGCGAGCGTCCCCAGCCGGACGGTGGCGCCGTGGGCGCGGGCGGCCGCGAGGAGCGCCGAGAGGACGGCGTGGGGGTCGGCCACCCCGTCGCTCGGGGTGCGGACCGCCACGCCCCCGCGCGCGCGCTCGACCGGCTCGAGGCCGAGCAGGCGGCCGGCGAGCGCCTCGGGAGCCACGAGCTCGCAGGTGAGCCCGCCTGCCTGCGCGGTGCGCGCCGCCTCCTCGAGGGCGTGCCCCTGCTCGGGCCCGGCCAACAGGACCGAGCCCGTGGGGCGCAGGAGCGAGCCGCCCCCGCCCAGGCCCGCGGCCGCGCGCAGGTCCTCGGGCGGCGCCGCGAGGAGCCGCGCGCCCTCGCGCGCCAGCGCCCCGATCGCGGGGTCCTCGACCACCTGCCGGATCATGCCCGCGTTGCGCCCGCTGGCGTGGACGCCCGCCCGCCCCTCGCGCTCGAGCACCGTCACGCGGTGCCCGCGCCGCGCCAGCCCCCAGGCGGCGGCCGCGCCGGCCAGCCCGCCCCCGATCACCACCACCTCGAGCCGCTCGCCGCTCATGGGGGCATGCTACCGAAGCGGCCCGCCCCGCACCGGCTCAGGCGGGCGGCGGGGCGAGAGCGAGGGCGTCGCGCAGGACGGAGCAGCGGTAGCCATACGTCTCCCCTCCCGCTCAGCGCACCTCGGCGCGCCAGGGGCAGTAGGCGAGCACCGGCTCGCGGGCGAGGCGCAGCGCGTCGTCGAGCGCGTTGGCGGCCGCGAGCGCGTGCGGGCCCGCGGCGAGGGCGGCCGCGTCGCTCGCGATCAGGCGCGCCAGGCCGCCGCGCGGGGTGGGGTGGACCGTGTCGACCGCCCAGCGGCGCAGGCCGGCCAGCTCGGCGGCGCGCGCGATCGCGGCCTCCACGTCGCCCAGCCGGTCGACGAGGCCCAGGGCCTGCGCGCGCCGGCCGGTGTAGACGCGACCCTGCGCCACCTGGTCGACCGCCTCCACGCTCATGCGGCGCCCTTCGGCCACGCGCCCGACGAAGGCCCAGTAGAAGCGCATCATTTCGCGCTCGAGCGCGGCCAGCTCCTCGGGGCTCGCGGGGCGGTCGGGGTCGTACATGCCGGCGCGCTTGCCGACCGCGACCCCCTCGACGCGCACGCCCCAGCGGCGCAGCGCCGGCGTCAAGTGGAACTTGCCCGACACGATCCCGATCGAGCCGGTGAGCGTGGCCGCCGCCGCGAAGATCTCGTGCGCCGCGGCGGCGACGTAGTAGCCGCCCGAGGCGGCCACGTTGCCGAAGCTCGCCACCACCGGCTTCTCCTCGTTGAGCCGCTTCACCGCCCGCCAGATCGTGTCCGACGCGGTGGCGCTCCCGCCCGGGCTGTCGATCCGCAGCACGACGGCCGCCACCCGGCGAGCCTCGCGCGCCGCCTCGAGCGCCTCGATCGTGGGCTCGGAGAGGATCCCGCGCCCGACCTCGCCGGCCGCGATCGTGCCGTGCAGGTGGAACACGCGGATCGCGCGCGGGTCGCGCAGGACCGCCGCCCGGCGCTCGCGCGCGCGCCGGCGAGCGAGCATGAGCCCGAGGTCGCAGGTGCTCGGCTGCTCGGGCTTGGCGGCCGCCTCGCTGGCCTGGGCGGCGGCGGCGTTGGGCGCGCTCGGCTCGGGCGGGGGAGGCGAAGCCGGCGGCGCGGTGCTGGCGGCGACGGCGACGTCGGCCGGCGGGGGCGCGCTCGGCTCGCCCGCCAAGAGGGCGCCCGCCCGCGCCAGGAGCTCGTCGCGGTAGACGACCCCGTCGAGGAGCCCGCGCTCGACGGCCGCCGGGTTGCCGAGCGGCGCGTCGTCCACCGCGGCGACCACCGCCTCGCGCGGCAACGCGCGCCCCACGATCAGAGGCGTGATCAGCTGCTCGTAGAGGTCGGTCGCGAGGTCGCGGGCCATCTCCTCGTGGGCGGGGGTCATGCCCCGCGCCATGAAGGTGTCGGCCATGGTCTTGTAGTCGCCGTGGCGCTGGAGCTGCGGCGCGATCCCCAGCGTCTCGACCAAGAAGTCGTGCAGGAACACCGCGCGCATGCGCACGCCGGTCAGCTCGACCTGCCCCTCGGGGACTCCGTAGGCCCGGTCCGCCGCGGCCGCGATCACCATCGCCGGCCCGCTGAGCGGATCGGCCCACACCAGCACCTTCTTGCCCGCCGCCTTCAGCCGGTCGACCGCGTGCATGAGCGCCTCGGCCTGCACGAGCGACACGGTCGCCTGCTCGAAGCGCAGCAGCACCGCCTTCAGCTTGCGGTCGTGGGCGGCCTCGCCCAGCCCCGCCAGCAGCTCCTCGAGGGAGGGCGCCGGGGGGCGGGTCCGCATGGCGCGCCGCCAGAGCGGCTCGCGGCGCGGCAGGTCCTCGAGCGGCCCGCGCACCCGCACCACGAGCACGTCGCGCGAGGCGAACAGGCCGAGCAGCGCGCCGAGCAGGCGCAGCGGGCTCAGCAGCACCAGGCGCAGGATCCGGACGACGCGCCGCAGCAACCAGCCGATCACGGGAGCTCCGGACTGAGGGTCAGGCGTGGCGCCCGAGCCGGACCACGCGGCCGTGGGGGACGCCGGATCGATCCGTCCCCGAGCCCGTGCTCATGGCGACCGCTCCGCGCGCCAGGGCGACTCCGTCAGTATAGCGCCGCGAAACGGAGCGCCTCGCCGCGCCGCCGCGCGTGACGCCTCAGCCCAGCGCCAGCCGCAGCCCGCTCCCGAGCAGGAGCAGGTGCACCAGCAGCCGGAACGGGCGCGCCGGGATCCGGCGGTGCGCCAGGTCGCCCAGCCCGATCCCGAGCAGCGCCGCCGGGAGGAGCAGCAGCGCGCTGCGCGCGGCCTCGCCGTCGAGCTTGCCGGCCAGGGCGTGGCCGGCGAGGAGCGCGACGTTGAGCGTGAGCCACAGGGCGGCCAGGGTGCCGCGGAACGCGCTCTTGTCGGGGAGCTGACGGCCGACCACGTAGACCACCAGCGGGCCGCCGGTGCCGAACAGGCCGTGCACCACGCCGCCCGCCAGGAGGAGGCCCGCGCGGAGCGGCGCGGCGAGGGGCGCGGCGGGCGCGTCGGCCTGGGCGCGGCTGCGCGCCAGCTCGAGGGCCGCCAGGAGCGCCACCCCCGCGCCCAGCACCACCAGGAGCGCGCTGCCGGGCGCGGCGTGGAACAGGAGCATGCCCACCGGCAGCCCGACCCCCATCAGCGGCAGGACGCCGCGCAGCAGGAGCGCCCGGTCGACGGCGCGGCGGTCGCGCAGCAGCACATAGCCCGAGAGCACCAGGTTGAGCGCGACCACCAGCGGGAGCAGGCGGTCGAGCGAGACCACCAGCGCGCCGAGCGCGACCGAGACCAGGGTGGCGCCGAACCCGAGCGTGGCCTCCACGAAGAAGGCCAGGCTCAGGATCGCGGCCAGCGCCAGCAGGGCCTCGCTCGTCATGGGCGCGAGAGGCGCCGCGCTACGCGCTCGCGCCGACGGCGGCCGGCGTCGGGCGCAGCAGCATGCTCACGAACTCGCACAGCAGCCGCTCGCGCACCGGCGGGGGGAGCGCGCCCAGCGCGTGGTGGATCGGCGCCATGCGCGCGGGGAGGGCGCCCGGCTCGGCCCCGACCGTGCCGAGCAGCGCGCCGACCGCCTCGGGGCCGAGCGCCTCGAGGTCGAGCTGACCGAGGGCCGCGAGCGCCTCGGGGGGGAGCGCCGGGGCGGGGGCGGCGCGCACCTCCGCCACGCTCGCGCGCAGGTCGGCGAGGAGCGCCTCGAGGTGCGGCAGGTTGTTGGGGCCGATCGTGAGGTGCACGCTCGCCGGGCAGCCGCCGATCGGCAGCTGGGGCTGCACGAACCAGCCGCGCTCGCTCATGAGGTCGGCCACGGCGAACACGTCGAGCTCGTCGGACGCGAACGCGATCAGGCTCATGCCCGGCCGCCCCACGATCCGCAGCTCGGGGATCGCCTCGACCTCGGCGATCAGCCGGCGCGTGCCCGCGAGCAGCGCGCGCGCGATCTCGGCGTAGCCGGGGTCGCCGAGGTGGTGGAGCACCGCCCAGGCGCCCGCCAGCGGGCCGCCCGACTTGGTGCTCTGCACGGTCGGGTTGACCACGCCGTAGCCCGTCCAGCGGGCGCAGGCGTAGAGCTGCGCGCGGCGCAGCGCCTCGTCGGCGTAGAGCACCAGCGAGGCGCCCTTGGGGGCGAAGGCGTACTTGTGGAGGTCGACCGAGATCGAGGTCACCCCCGGCACCGAGAGGTCGAACGGCGGGACCTCGGCCCCCGCGCGCGCGAAGTAGGGGAGCAAGAACCCGCCCACGCAGGCGTCGACGTGGAAGGGCACGCCGCGCGCGAGCGCGATCCGGCCGATCTCCTCGATCGGGTCGATCACGCCGTGGGCGTAGGACGGCGCCGAGGCCACCACCAGCACCGTGTCCGCGGTGATCGCGGCGGCGAGCGCCTCGGGGTCGGCCGCCAGCGTGACCGGGTCGAGCGCGGTCTGGACCACCTCCAGGCCGAGGTAGTGGGCCGCCTTGTGGAAGGCCGCGTGGGCCGAGAGCGGCAGCACGATCGTGGGGCGCGTCACCTCGGGGCGCTGCGCGCGGGCGAGGTCGCGCGCCGCCTTGACGGCCAGCAGGATGCTCTCGGTCCCGCCGCTGGTGAAGCTGCCCACGGTGTCCGGCCCGCCGCCGAGGTGACGCGCCACCATGGCGACCAGCTCGTTCTCGAGGCGGGGGAGGCTCGGGAACGCGGTCGGGTCGAGCGCGTTCTCCGAGAGGAACATCATGTAGGCCCGCTTGGCCACCTCCTCCGCCTCGCGCCCGGCGTGGAACACGTAGGCGAACGCGCGGCCGGCGCGCCAGTCGACGTCGCGGGCGCGGTAGGACTCGAGGCGCGCGAACAGCGCGTCGGTGGAGAGCGGCTGGGGCAGCGAGGGGGTGGTCATGGGCGGAGGGTCCTGGGCGAAGCGGAGGAAGAGGAGGAAACAGGGAATATCAACAGCGAATATCAATGAGGAATGAGGAATGGCTGTCGCTCCTGGGGAGCCGCCTTGGCGTGCGAGGGTCGACCCGACCGGGTTGCGATGTCGCAGGCTCGGGATCGAGCGCAGAGAGCGCGAGCGATGCGTTGCTCTTGCTGCTCGAAGCTGCCTTCAGCGCACCTCTGCGCTCCTTGCGATCTCTGCGCTGAGAGTCGCTCGTCCTTGCTGAGTCGAGGGCGTCCTCATACGGCGGGGGCGCTCACGGCACCATGACGTCGGCGAAGGCGAAGTCGACGTGGAGCCGGCGCGCCGCGCGGGCGCGGTAGCGGCGGCCGAGGCCGCGCTGGGCGGCGCGGCGGACCGGCTCGTCGGCCGGGCCGGCCAGCGCGGCGGTGTAGGCGGCGCGGGCGCCGTCGCGCGCGCCCTCGAGGTCGAGCGCCCGGCCGTGCCACAGGTGGAAGGCGGCCACCCGCTCGGGGTCGGGGTGGCCGAGCGCGAGGGCGCGCCCGAGCGCCTCGAGCGCGCCGCGCGGGTCCTCGAGGCGCAGGGCGAGCAGGCCGCGCACCGCGTGATACAGCGGCTGCTCGGGCGCGAGCGCGCAGGCCTCCTCGAGCAGCGCGCGGCTGCGGGCCACGTCGCCTTCGTCGATGTAAGCCAGGTAGGCGCGGCGATAGGCGTCGAACGCGGCGCGGGCGGGCGCGTCGGGGGCGGCCTGCGGGGTGAGCTCGCCGCGCTCGGGGGCGTGGTCCTCGCGGCCGAGCTCGAACGGGACGAACGTCCCGTGGCTGGTGGGCGCCTCGCCGGTCCCGACCCACAGCACCCCGTCCTCGGGGCGGAACACCACCGAGCCCACGGTCATGAGCATGGCGATCGCCGCGTGCAGCCGGCAGCCGCTCTCGCCGGTGTCGCCCAGGATCCCGGCCATGCCCGCCGGGTCGAGCCGGCCGCGCCCCGCCTCGAGCAGCGCGTTGGCCCGCTGGTGGCGCGCGCGGTTGTGCCGCCAGTACGAGCCGTAGAGTTGCCGCTCGGTCGCGCCGAGCGCCTCGTCGAGGTAGACGTTGGCGTAGCCGAACGTCCCCTCGGCGCGCAGCCGGCGCGGCGCCTGGCGGCGCGGGTTCTCCTCCCAGCACAGCACCTCGCGCCGGTGCCCGTCGGTCACGAGGTACGTCCAGCAGCCGATCGGGCGGTGCGCGCGCAGGATCGCCTCGGCGTCGTCGAGCGAGCGCGCGCCCCGCATGATCAGGTCGCCCACCAGGCCGATCGGCGTGCCGCCCAGCGCCGCGCCGTCCGAGAACATGTGCTGGTGGACCGTGAGCGAGAGGCCCGCCTCGTTCATGGCGGTCACCCCGCCCAGGGGGATCCCGGCCGCCGCGACCGACACGTAGCGCAGCCCCGCGTCGGGCTGGTGGAACACCACCGCGGCCGTCTTGGGCCAGCAGCCCACGCCGTGGTAATCGAAGTTGCGCGCGTGGAGCAGCGCCCCGTCCGCGGTGGCCTCGCCCCAGGCGATCGCGCTGGTGCAGCCCAGCCCCATTTGCAGGCGGTGGTCGAGGGCGGCCGGCACGCGCTTGAGCTGCATCAAGCGGCTCGCGAACCACAGGATCGCGTCGGGCATGGTCGCGCCGGCGAGCACCTGCCGATACGGGAGGTCGGCGCCCTCGGCCAGCCCCCGCAGCGTCTCGGTGGCGAACTCGGGCAGGGCGCGCGCGACGCGGGTCCCGACCGCGTGGTTGAGGAGCGGCCAGGCCAGCCGGGCGGCCGGCCCGGGCTGCGCGCCGCCGAGCAGCTTCTCGAGGTAGGTCCGGTAGTAGGGGAGCGGCCCGCGCGCGACCCAGGGGCGCAGCAGCTCGCCGTGCTGGCGGCCCATGGCGCGGTAGCTGCCCTGCACCTTGAGCACGTGCAGCCCGGCCACCTGCCGGTGCCAGGGGCCGTCGCGGCGGACGCGGGTGGCGGCCACGGAGGGGGCGGTCGCGGTCATGAAGACGCTCCTGCGCGCTCGTCGCGCGCGCTCGGGGAGGGAGCCGGGGCGAGCGCCTCGAGCAGGCGCGGCGTGGCCCAGGCGTGGAAGGCGGCCACCAGCGCGCGCGCCGCCTCGGGCTCGCGGGCGCGGATCAGCTCGAGCAGCGTCTCCACGCCCTGCAGGTGCGGCTCGCTCGGGCGGCGCACGGCGTGGATCAGCTCGCCGAGGTCCTCGACCACGCGGCGGTGCCAGTGGATCAGCATCACGTACAGCCGGTTGCCCGTGGCGCGCGCGAGCGTCAGCCCGAACCGGTCGAGCGCGCGCGAGTAGTCGGCCACGTCGCCGCTCGCCGCGCGCAGCCCCGCGAGGCAGCGCTCGAGCTCGGCGAGGTCGGCGCTCGTGCGGCGCTCGGCCGCGAGCGCGACCATGGCCTCGTCGACCCGCGCGCGCAGCTCGAGCAGGTCGGACAGCATGCCCCGATCGATCGGCCCGCCGGCGACGGGCCGCAGCATGGCCCGGATCACCTCGGGGCTGAGCGAGGCCAGCGGGTCGAGCACCTCGGTCCCGACCCGCCGCCGCGGACGCACCAGCCGGTGCACCTCGAGCAGCTTGATCGCCTCGCGCACGACCCCCCGGTTCACGCCGTACTCGGCCGCGAGCTCGTTCTCGCGCGGCAACAGGTCCCCAGGCGCGAGCTCCCCCGCCACGATCCGGCGGAGCAGGTCGTCGGCCACGCGGTCGGCCTTGCGATCGGCGCTGCTCATGGGACGGGAGAATAAGTCGGACCTTTTTGGCAAGCAAGAACAAAAGTCCGATCTTTTGTAACTGGCGTTCGGCCAGGAGGTTGTCGCTACCCTGGGCAGGGAGCCAGGCGATCGTCCCTGCCTGGCTAGGGAGCGGGTTCGTTGCACGGACGGGCTCGCATGGGTCGCGCGCCCTGGGGAATGACACGCATTTCGGGGACAAGCTGCGAGCGCGAAGCGAGTTACGCCGGCGCGCCGGCTGCTCTTGGGTCGGCCATGCACATTCTCCTGGGCGCCCTGGTGGGCGGCACGCTCTCGCTCATGACCGTGGCCGTGGTCGCGCTGGTGACCGGGAGCCGGCCCGGCTGGAAGGCCGTCGCCCTGGCCGTCTTGGGCGGCGCCGTCGCCGGCGCGGTGACCTCGGCCACGCTGGGCGCCTCGAGCATCGTGGGGGTCGGCACCGCGCGGCAGGTGGTGGCGTTCGCCGCGGGCGGCGCGGCGGGCGGGGCGGCCGAGCAGGTGACCGACAACGCGATCGAGGGCCGCCCGCTCCAGCAGGGCGTCGTGCGCGCCACGGCGGCCGGCGCCGGGACCGGCCTCGCCTCGCTCGGCGCCATGCGCGTGACGCGCTACGCCCTCGGCCGCCTGAGCCCGATCGTCAGCGAGCGCGCGGCGCGGCTGGTGAGCCGCTTCCGCGGCGCCCCACGCAGCGAGCCCACCCTGGTCGGACGGATCCTCTCCGCCCCAGCCCCGGGCACCGGCGGCAGCTTCGTGCGCGCGCTCGACGAACCCGAGCCGAAGCCGGTCGAGCCCGCGCCCGACGACGGCCAAGGCCTCCCGCTCCCGCCGCGCACGGGCTTCGCCCAACACGACGCGAGCGCGGCGGCGGACTGCGCGCCCGCGCTCGCCTGCGAGCCCGACGACGAGCCGGCCGCGCAGCGGCCTGCCGCCCCGCCCCGGCAGGGCATGGTCGGCTCGCTCGAGTTTTGAGCGAAGCCCTCTCAGTGCGGGAAGTGAGTGATCACCCACCCCTCGCCCGTCCGCACCAGCTCGATCGGGTGGCCCAGGCCCGGCACCACCGCGATCGCCTCGTCGTCCTGCGCGTGGATCGACGCGCCCTGCAGCGCCACCTCGACCTCGCCCGCGGCGAGGCGCGCCGGCGCGCCCGCGAGCTGCGCCTTGAGCAGCTCGGCCAGCCAGGCGGGGCCCCCGCTGAACGGCCCGATCTCGGCCTCGAGCCGCCGCTCCGCCGCGGCCCAGTCGACGACCTCGTCCAGCGCGTCCACCGGCTCGAGCTTCGCGGCGACCCGCAGCCAGCGACGCACCGCCTCGCGCGGGCTCGGCGCGCCACGCGCCTGCGGGAGCGCGGGCACGGGCTCGGCGGGGGGCGCCTGCGAGGCGGGGATCAGCCGCAGGGGTGAGCTCGGCACCACGATCTCGAGCGGAGCCCCCGCCGGGTCGAGCGCGATCGCGCTCCGCTCGCGGCCGAACGCCAGGGTGACCACCCGGGCCGCGGCGCCGCGCGCCTCGTCGGCCGCGACGACCACCTCGAGCGGCGTGGCGCTCACGCCCGCGGCCGTGAGCACCACCCCGCTGAGCGTGAGGCGGCTTCCGGCCGGAGCGCCGGCGAGCGCGCGCGCCAGCAGCAGCCGACAGGCGAACGGCCCGTAGTCGGGGCCGCTCGCCGGCGCGCGCGCCGTCCCCGCCACCCAGGCGTCGCCCTCGAGCGCGCGGGTCGAGCTGACGACCTCGGCCACGCCCTCGCGCCAGGTGACCTCGCGCCGCTCCACCTCGAGCGCGGCCAGCCGCTCGTCGAGGAGGGCGCGCTCGCTCACCACCCGCAGGACGCCGCCCAGGCGCAGCTCGGAGGAGAACCGCGCGGTGTAGCGCGCCGCCCCGGGGCCGCGCTCCAGCGTGACCGCCAGCTCGCCCAGGCTGCGCTCGCGCAGCCGATACACGAAGCGGGTGGTCCCGAGCAGGGTCGGCGCGGCCGCGCGCAGACGCGCCGCGAGGTCGAGCGCGGCCGGCTCCTGCCCGGCGCTCGGCGCGCCGAGCACGACGAGCGTCAGGACGGCCGCGAGCGGCGTCCGCCTCAGCGGGGGAAGTGCGTGATCCTCCACGTCCCGCCCGCGCGCCGGAGGAGGTAGGGGTCGCCCTCGACGCCGGGCGAGCGGACCTCGGCCGTGTCGCCCTGCACGCTGACCTCGAGCAGCGCCGCGGTCAGCTCGATCATCTCCTGCGTCACCAGCGGGGGCTGGTGGGTGTAGTCCTCCTTCATGGCCTCCACGAACGGGCCCTGGGTCAGCCCGGAGTCGGCGCCCAGCTCCTGGTAGATCGCGCCCCAGTCGAACACGCCGTCGAGCGCGTCCACCGGCTTCAGCTTGCCGAGCACCTCGAGGTAGGTGACCACGGCCGCGTGCGGACCGAGCTGCTCGGCGGGCCGCGGCGGACGCGGCAGGTCGGCGGCCACCTCCTCGGCGGTGCCCGCGATCAGCCGCACGGGCGCGTTCGTCCCGCCGAACTCGATCAGCTCGCGATCGGCGGTGACGGTCGCCGAGAGCGGCTCCTTGCCGTCGCGCTCCACGTGGATCACGTGGGCCTGCACCCCCTTGCCGCGGTGCTGCACCTCGGCCGCCGGCTCGACCCGGAGCACCAGCCTGCGGCGCTCACCCGCCAGCTCCCCCGGCGCCGGCGAGCCGTCGGCCGGCGGCTCGCCCTCGTCCGCCAGCGTGAAGTGCACGCCCCCGAGCTCGTAGCTCCCCGGCCGCGACAGGTCGAGCTTGCGCACCAACAGGAGCATGACGGTCATGTCCCAGTGGTTGGGGCCGGCCGCCGCGAGCCGCCCCGCGCTCTGCTGCCCGTCGATCGTCTGCTCGGCCACCCACTCCGTGCCCTCGCGCCGGAGCGTGCGCGCGGTCTGGTGGCGGAACTCGCCCTCCTCCTCGGAGTCCTCGTAGCTGGCGCTCACCAGCGCGAGCTTCTCGTCGAGCAGCACCTCCTCGTGGAGTCGGCTGCGGATGGGCCCGAACGCCATGGAGATCGAGGTCGTCGCCTTGTAGACCGCCCCGCTCCCGGCCGGCGCGCGCTCGACCTTCAGGGTGGCCTCGCCGACCTGCTTGAAGCCCTGGTAGTAGTAGCCGAAGCGCGTCGTGCCGAGCAGCGCCTCGTCGCACCCCGAGAGCGCGCCGAGCAGCGCCTGACCCCGAGCCTTGGGATCGGGCTGCTCGCCGCCCTCCTGCCCCGCCGCCGACCCCGCCGCCGCCACGCTCAGCGCGAGCGCCAACAGCCCCACGATCCGCCGCATGCGTCCTCGTCTCTTGCGGGCGCGCGGCCCGCGCTGGGAGGCCGGGACTATAGCCGAGCGCCGCGAGGGCCGGGCCAGGGGTCAGGCGAGCCGATCGAGCGGCAGGACGGAGCCGAGCGTCGCCGACGCTCGAGGCGTCAGCCTGCGAGCGCGAGCGCGAAGATCAGCGCGAGGAAGCCGAAGATCCCGCCGAACAGGGCCAGCTCGGGGTTTCGCACGACCCAGTCCACGAGGAGGAGCACCCAGCTGTCGTGGCGCTGCTCGATCGACGCCGACTCGGGCGGGGGCGGCTCGGGTGCCCGCGGTCGCGACCGCTTCGCGAACGCGCGCGCCCGCTCCCGCACCCGCCGGCGGATCGCCTCCCCTTCGCTCTCGCTCGTCGCCGGGCGCGCCGCGGCGCCAGGCACGGGCGCCGCGCAGCCCGCCACCGGGCAGCGGCCGAGCTCCTCCAGGCACGCCTGGTGGTGCGTCGTCCCGCAGGCGCGGCACGCCACGCGCTCGCCCTCGGCGGCCAGCAGGTCGTGACAATACGGGCAGCGGGCGCGCGCGTCGTCCCGCTCCCGCAGCCTCACCGCGCGTCGAACCGCGGCACCGCCACCGAGGGGCCCGGGCTCAGCTCCAGCTCGACCAGCGGCGGGAGGAACTCGCCGTCCATGACCGGGCGGAACGGCCCGGCGGGCTCGGCCCAGGCGCGCACCCGGCGCGCCGGGCGGTCGACCAGGCCGCGGGCGCCGAGCGGCTTGCCGCGGAACAGGCGAGGCAGGCTGAGCACCATGCCGAGGTCGCTGATCTCGCCCGCGATCACGCCGAGCTGCCCGCCCCGCGCCTGCTGGAACACCTTGACCACCCCGCCGAGGTCGATCGGGAACGCGCCCACGTTGAGCGCCGTCAGCTCGCGGAACGGCAGCCGCTCGCCGTCGAGCTCGACCTCGCCCTGCACGCGCCCGCGCAGCTCCTCGCCGTAGGCCACCCAGCGCGCCGGCACCACCCGCCGCAGCCCCGGCGCGCCGACCGCGAACGAGGCGATCCCGCGCGCGATCACCTCCACGATCGCGCGCGGCCCGCCGCCGCAGGGGACCGCGTAGTACTTGGCGAAGAAGCCCGCGCCCACGCCCGCCACCGCCGCGGCGAACCCCAGGCGCGTGACCTCCTGCCCGGCGACGGTCCGCCCGCGCAGGACCACCGTCGGCACGCCCACCAGCGGCGGCGCCTCGCCGCGCGTCTCGAGCGCCACGAGGTGACGCAGGATCGCCTCGCCCCGCCCGCGCAGGCCGACGTGGTGGGCCACGAAGTCGATCGTGCCGCCGTTGGTGGGCACCGCCCGCGAGACCAGGGTGGGCAACGCCTCGGGTCCGCCGAACCGCGCGGCCGCCGTGTTGAGCAGCCAGTGCAGGCTGCCGTCGCCGCCGTCCGCCACCCAGGTGCGCACGCCCTCGGCGCGGAACTCGTCGAGCACCGGGCCGAGCTCCTCGGGGGAGCGCGTCTCGCGGACCAGGCCGCGCTCCCCCAGGATCTCCTGCAGCCGCGCGGCCAGCCCCTCCTGCCCGCGGTTCTTGCGCGAGTTGGGGTTGGTGACGACCCCGATCGTGGGCGCGGCGCGGCTCGTGATCACCCGCGAATTGTACGGCCCGCCGAACGAGCGACAACTCGCCGTCGATCAGCGGCAGAGCCGCAGACCCACGTCGGGCGGGCGCTCGAGGGGCGGGAACGAGTCGCGGTACGTGCTGGTGCCGCGCGTCGGGAACGACTCGTAGCCGGCGCCCCGGCAGACCCGCCGCGACTCGGGCCCGACGGGCAAGTAGGGGTCGGTCTGGGCGTGCTCGGGGTAGCGGTGCACGTAGGCGTCCGCCGTCCACTCGAACACGTTGCCGGCCAGGTCGAGGCAGCCCCAGCGCGAGGCGCCGAGCGGGAACGAGCCGACCGGGGCCGTGAGCTCGAACCCGTCGCCGTGCCCGTGCAAGTTGGCGTGCTCGGGGCCCGGCGGCGTCTCGCCCCACGGGTAGGTCCGGTCCTCCGCGCCGCCGCAGGCCGCGTACTCCCACTCGGCCTCGGTCGGGAGCCGCCCGCCGGCCCAGGCGCAGTAGGCGGCCGCCTCGTCCCACCCCATGCCGGTCGCCGGGTGGCGCGCGTCGGCGTGCGGCGGCCGCCGCGGGCGCCGGCGTCCGGTCGCCGCGCAGAACCGCTCCCACTGCGCCCAGCTCACCTCGAGCTTGCCCAGCAGCAGCCCGCGCGTGAGCGTCACCTCGTGCACCGGCTGCTCGTCGAACTCGCCGCGGTAGGTCCCCATGGGGAACGTCCCGGGCGGGATCCACACCAGGATCGAGCCGTCCACCACGTTGAGGTACTCGCCCGGCGCCTCGCCCAGCTCGACCCCCTCGGGCAGCGGCAGCGGCGCGCGCTCGCCCGGGGCGCGCTCCAGATACCAGGCCGGCACCCTCAGCGCGCGCAGCACGCGCGAGGCGACGTTCCCGGCGGGGTCGGTCGCGACGACCTCGAGCTCGCGCGCCCCCGGCTCGAGCGGCACCTCGAGCGTGAAGGCGCTGCCGGGCGCGACCCGCCGCGCGACCCCCGCCGCCTCGACCCGCACCCACGGCGCCGCGTCGCGCACCACGCCGCGCACGGTCACGCTGGAGCTCGAGACCAGCGGCTCCTCGCCGCCCTCGAGCTCGAGCTCGGGCGGCGTCACGTCGCGCGCCGCCCCCGCGCTCGGTCCGCCCGCGAGCCGGGCGTGCAGCAGCGGCAGGGCCGCGGCGAGCGTGAGCGCGAACCCGGCCGCGACGAGCGGCACGAGCAGGCGCCGCCGCCGCGCCAGCCGCACGCGCCAGTTCCGCGTGGACGACGCCGACACCGGCCGCCCCGCGAGGTAGGCGTCGAGGTCGTCGGCGAACGCGCCCGCGTCGGGGTAACGCGCCTCGGGCTGTCGCGCGAGCGCCTGCAGGCAGATCGCCTCGAGCTCGGCGGAGATCGAGCGGTCGTGCGCGCGCGGCGGGCGGGGCGGGCGCTCCACCACCTGCGCCGTCAGCTCCAGGATCGTGGCCGCCTCGGCGAACGGCAGCTCGCCCACCAGGGCCAGGTAGAGCAGCGCGCCGAGCGCCCACACGTCGGTGGGCGGGCCGATCGCCGCCCGCTCGCCCAGGAGCTGCTCGGGCGCCATGGTGGCGGGGCTCCCCACCAGCGCCCCGCTCTGCGTGAGCTGCTCGAGGTCGCTCGCGGTCGCCAGGCCGAAGTCCGCCACGCGCACGCGCCCGCCCGCGTCGACGAGCACGTTCTCGGCCTTGACGTCGCGGTGCACCACCCCCGCGGCGTGGGCGTGCCCGAGCGCGCGGGCCGCGTCGCGCACCAGCGCCACCCGCGCGTCGCGCCCGAGCCCGGTGAAGGCCTCGTCGAGCGCGCGGCACCCCTCGAGCAGCTCGTAGGCCAGCCAGGGGCGCCCCTCGTGCTCGCCCGCGCCGTACACCCGCACGATCCCCACGTGGTGCAGGGCGGCGGTCACCTCCCCCTCGCGCCGGAAGCGCGCCAGCCGGGTGTCGTCGAGCCTCCCGAGCGCGAGCTTGAGCGCGACCTCGCGCCCGCTCTCGCGGTCGCGGGCGCGGTAGACCACCCCCATGCCGCCCCGACCGAGCTCGCCCAGGAGCTCGAAGCCGGCGACGTGACCGAGCGGCGCGGCGCTCACCGCCGAAGCTGGCTAGCTAGCCCTCCTGAGCGGGCGCCAGCTCGATCTCCTTGGTCTCGCGCAGCTTGACGTTCGTCTCCAGGTCGCCCGCCACGAACGTGCCGCGCAGCTCGAGGTTCGCCTTGACCTTGCCGGTGAGCGTCTTGTGCTCGGGCTTGGTGTCGCGCAGCTCGATCGTGACGTTGAGGAGGTCCTCGTCGACCTTGCCCACCGTGATCTTGGCGATCCGCGCGAAGGGGACCTCGATCGTGGCCGCGCCCTTGCGCAGCTCGAACGTCTTGACCCGCTTGCCGCCGCTCCCGCCGAACAGCGAGACCTCGGGCACGAACAGCGCCACGTCCTCCACCACGAACGGCTTGTCCTCGGGGGGCTGGTAGACGTCTATGATCCGGGCCGCGTAGCGGCGCGTGTCCTCCTTCTCCTCTTCGTCGCCGGTGGCCTTGGGCTGCTCGGCCGGCTCGTCCTTGCGCGGCGCCTCGGGCGTCTGCGTCTCGGGCTTGCCCGCCTCGTCCTGGGCGACCGCGCCGCCGTTGCCCGCGCAGCCGAGCGCGAGCAGCAGCGCTCCGCCCCAGATCCAGGTGCCCAGCTTGCCCATGAGGCCTCCTCGTCCCGACCGGCTCGCCGGGTGCGCGAATGATAGCGCAGCCGCCGGCGAGGCGGGTGGGCAGCGGCCCGTCAGAACGCGAACGCGACCGACAACGTCCCGCCCACGTCGCTCGCGCGCTGCGAGGGGGAGAGCGCGTAGACGATCGCGGCGGCCTCGAACCGGACCCGCGCGTGCGCCTGCCAGCGGACGCCCACCCCGATCTGGTGGCCGTCCCACGAGCGGCGCGGGATCCAGGCCTCCTCCTCCTCGGGTCCGCCGCCGACCACGCCGCTGGCGGGCTGGAAGTCCTCGAGGAACAGGCTGACGGTCGGGGTCAGGTGGAGCTCGGCGCCGGGCGCGAAGTAGGTGTCGCCATCGACCGCGTCGAGGCGCGGCAGCGCGGCGCTCATGTCGGCCGAGACGTAGAGCGTGAGGTAGGGGAGGACGCGCACCCGGATCGAGAGCGACTCGGGGCCGGGCTCCTCCATGCGCAGGTCGATCGACTGGGGGGAGGCGTCGTACGGCAAGCGCGGCAGCGTCAGCTCGAGCGGATCGGCGAAGCTGGGCAGGGGCGCGCCGAGGTCGCCGTCGTCGAGGCGCTGGACCACGGCGTGGTCGGTCGCGGAGCGGGCGTCGGCGGCGGGAGCGAGCGGGCCCGCGGCGGCGGGTGCGGCGAGCGAGAGCAGCAGGAGGAGGGAGGTCAAGGCGCGCACGGCTCGGGTCCTGTTCAAGTGCCTGGTTCGTGTCCCTAATCTTGTCGGCGTGTGGAGGCTCTCAACTGGAGTAGACAGTTCGACGTCCGCTCACCGGTGCAATTCGACGGCCAGCGTGCTGCCACGGAACGCCCGAGATTTACGCGCTCAGCGCCGTTCGAACGTGGAACGCAGGACCCGCCGACCGTTCCGATTCGGAAACGCGGTACGAACCTGAAACGAACGGGCAAGAGCTGCCCAGCGACGAGACGACGGCCCGCGGCGCCAACCCTTCCGGTTGGCGGCGGTTAGCCCCGAGGACCCGCTGGCTTCCGCCCTGCACCGGAGGCGAGCGACGGCGGGGCGAGCCCGCCAACCAACCGAGGCGCTGGGTCGGGTGTCCGTGGGGGTGGTCCCCGCGGGCGCCCGACCCGGTTTTGTTGGTTGGGGGCCCGGTGGCCGGGCCGCTAGTCCGAAGCGGCCTCGCTCTTGCCGCTCTTCTTGCGGCGGCGGGGGCGGCGCTTCTTCTTCTTACCCTCGTCGTCGAGGTCGAGCAGCTCGATGTCGCGGTCGGGCCCGCGCTCGAGGTCGCTGTCGCGGGGCCGCCCGCCGCCGCGGCCGCCGTTACGGCCGCGCCGCCGCTCGCGGTCCTCGTCGGGCTCGAGCTCGATGTCCTCGTCCCGCGCCGGGCGCTCCGGCTCGAACTGCACGTCCCGCGGAGGGGTGTCGTCGTGGACGGGCGGCGCCTTGTGGAGGTAGGTCGCGAGCATTTGCGCGAACTCGTCGACCCCCTCCACTTGACCGGGGGCCGGCACCAGCGCCCCGGCGATGTACGGTGACTTGGGGAGCCCCTCGAGGCCCTCCTGCACCGCGCGCCTCACCTCGTGGATCTGGTCCTTGTAGGAGAGGAGGATCTCGTAGAGCTCCTCCTGGCGGCTGCGGATGTTCGCCACTTCCTCGCGGATCGTGGCCAGCAGCCGCAGGATTTGTTGCTGGTCGGACACCGTTCCCCCTGAGCGCCGGGAGCGACGATCCGCTCCGACCGGCCGCCCGTTTTGTTCGCACTGGTCTCTCGCAACCTACCGCGCACGAACGGCTTGAGACTCGGGGCCGCCAGCGCGGGGGCGGGCGGCCACTATAGCATGGGCCTCCCCCGCGCCCAGACGTGATTGGTCGGGGGCCCTCCATGCGGTAGGGTCGGGCCCCCGGGGACCGGACCAACCATGCCCGCCAGCGATCGCACCCCTCCCTCGTCCGCGGCGCCTGCGTGACCGGACGGGGCGGACCGCGGGCGGGGGAGCGGTGGGGAACCTTCCTCGTCCAGGGCGAAGTCGCACGCGGCAACATGGGCGTGGTCTACCGCGCCGTGGACGAGCGCACGGGCCGCGAGGTCGCCCTCAAGATCCTGGTCGTGGGGAGCCGGCGCGACGAGGCCGGCGAGCGGTTCGAGCGGGAGGCCCGCTCGCTCGCGCGCCTGTCCCACCCGAACATCGTCGCCGTCCACAGCTACGGGGTCCACGACGGGATCCCGTTCCTGACCATGGACTTCGTGGCGGGGACCCACCTGCAGGAGCTGATCGACCGGCGCGCCCTCTCGATCCCGCGCGCCGCGGACCTCCTGGCCCAGCTCGCGCGGGCCATGGACCACGCCCACTCGCGCGGCGTCCTGCACCGCGACCTCAAGCCGGCCAACGTGCTGATCGGCGCGGACGGCGCCCCCCGCGTGACCGACTTCGGGCTCGCCAAGCTCCAGGACGCCTCCGGGTCGCTGACCGGCGACGGCGACCTGATCGGGACGCCCGTCTACATGTCCCCCGAGCAGATCCGCGGCGACGTGCGCGCCGTGGGGCCCGCCTCCGACGTGTGGGCGCTCGGCGTCATGCTCTACGTGCTGCTCACCGGCAAGCTCCCCTTCCCGGGGCGCACCGTCGACGAGGTCGGCCAGGCGGTCGTCCACCTCGAGCCGCAGCCGCCGAGCGAGGTCGCCTCCGACGCCCCCGAGCCGCTGAGCCGGGTGTGCCTGGCGGCGCTGCGCAAGGACCCGCGGCTGCGCTACCGCAGCGCCGGCGAGCTGGCGCGCGACCTCGAGGCCTACCTGCAAGGCCGACCCGTGCTCGCCGGGCGGGTGACCCCGGCGGTGCGCGTGCGGCGTGCGCTGCGGTTCGCGCGGCTGCACGCCGGCGCGGTCGCGGCGGCGGCGGGCCTGCTCGTGCTCGCGGCCGCGCTCGCCGCGACCGGCCGCTACCTCGCGACGACCCGCGCGACCCACCAGGCGAGCGAGCTGGTGGCGCGGGCGGCGGCGCGCCGGAGCGCCGCCGCGCAGGCGGCCACCCAGGCCGAGGCGGCGCTGGCCGGCGGCGCCGCGGAGGAGGCGCTCGGTCTCGCGCGCCAGGCCGCGGCCGAGCTCGCGTGGGCGGCCGCGTGCCTGGAGCGGGCCAGCCGGCGCGCCGCCGGCGAGGTGGACGACGAAGCGGCCGCCGGCGCGGCCGAGGCGCCGCCGCGAGCCGAGGAGGTGAGCTCGGGCCTGGTGCGCGACGGGGTGCTGCCCCAGCTCGACGCCTGGATCCGCGGGCTGCGGGGTCGGGCGCTCGCGTCGGGCGCGCCGGCGGAGAGCGGCGAGGACGCGGTCGCGGACCTCGAGGCGGCGGGCCTCGCGGCGGGCGACCTGCGCGCGGTCGTGGCCCTGATCGAGCTGGCCGAGCGGCGCGGCAGCGCCGAGCTGGCGGCGCGCGCCGCGGCGGTGGTCGCCCGGCTCGCGCTCCCCGAGGAGCCCGCCAGCCTCCGCCTGCGCGCGGCGCTCGCCGCCCTCGGGGCGGGCCCACCCGAGCCGTGGGCTGCGCACCTCGGCGCGGGGCCGCTCGCGCGCGCGGCCGCGCACCTGGACGCGGCGGCCCGCCTCTCGCGCGGCGATCCGCTGGCCGCCCTGGCGCTGCTGCCGGGCGCGTCGCGCGAGCCGTGGGAGCGCCTGATCCGCGCCCGCGTGCTCGCCGCGACCCGGCGCTGGGGCGCGCTCGAGGCATGCCTCGACCCGCCGCCCGCCGGGCTCGAGCACGAGGCCCAGCTGCTCCGGGCCGAGGCCGCGCTCGACCAGGGGCGGGCCGCGGGGGCGCTGGCGGCGATCGACGACCTGCGCGGCGAGCCCGGGCCGCTCGCGGGCGAGGTCCGACTGATCGAGGCCTGGGCGGCTCAGCTCGGCCCCGCCGACAGCGCGAGCCTCGCGCCGCTGCTCGAGGATCGCGAGCTGGCGCGCGCGTCCTGGTGGGCGGCCGCGCGCCTGGCGCTGCTGCGTGACCCTCACGCCACCGTCCCGCTCCCCTCGCCCGAGCCGCCCCTGGTCGGGCCCGCCGCGCGCGCGCGCGACGCCGCCGCGCTGGCGGCCGCGGCCCCGGCGATCGAGGCCGCGCTGGGGCGGCTCGCGCTGAGCGCGCTCGGCCTCGCGCTCCCGCCCGAGCGCGAGCCGCCGCTGGTGGCCGAGGCGGCGCCGCTGATCGCGGCCTGGGAGCGCAGCCGCGACCCGGCGGCGCTCGCCGGCGCGGTGGTGCTGCTCCTCGACCTCGGCGATCGGCTGCGCGCCTCCGAGCTCCTGGGCGCCGCGCTCCCCGAGGTGCTGGCCGACCCTGCGGTCGCGGCCGCGGCCCGCCTCGCGCGGGGCCGCCTGGCGGCCCAGCCGACGCGCGCGCCGCGCGCTCCCAGCCCGCGGGGGCTGCGGGGCGGGCAGGCCGCGCTCGCCGCTTACCTCCACCAGCTCGAGGCCGCGGAGAGCGAGCGCGACGCGGCGCGGCGCGTCGCGGGCTCGCTGCTCTCGCTCGCGATCCGTCAGGCGCCGACCCACCTCGGCGCTCGCCTCGCGCGGGCGCGCCTCTCGCTCCTGGGCGCGGGGGAGCCGCTGCTCGGGGCCGAGCTGGCCGAGCGCCGGCGCCGCGGCGCGCTGCAGGACGCCGCGGTGGCCTGCCTGGTCGACCCGGGCGCGCCCGAGGCCTGGAGCGTGCTCTTGCAGGCGCTGTGGGTCCACGACCGCGCGCGGTTCGCGGCCGAGCGCGGCCGGCTGCTCGAGCCGTGGGGGGCCGCCGACGGGCCGCGGTTCGAGGCGCACGAGGGGCGGCTGCTGGAGTGGCTCGACGCGGCCGCGCCCGAGCTGCCCGAGCTCACGTCGCCGGCCGACCCGGTCGACGCCGCGGCGGCGCGCCTGCTGCGCCGGCTGGCGCGGGCGGAGGTCGCGGGCCGCGGGCGCGGGCTGCCGGCGTTCCCCGAGACGCCGGTGGTGCGGCTGCTCGAGCAGCGGGCCCGCGGCAAGGGCTCGGTGCTGGAGCGGGCCTTGGTCCGCGCCGAGCTGGCGCTCGAGGAGCCGGCCGCGCTCGAGCCGCTGCTGCTGCTGAGCGAGGTCGCGGCCGGGCCCGGGCTGCTGCACGCGCTCGACGCCGAGGTCGAGGGCGGCGGCGCGCGGAGCGGCGTGGCGCGGGTGGCGCGCACGATCCTGGCGGTGCAGGGGCTGCCGGCGGACGCGTCGGCGCCCGAGCGGGCGGCCGTGCTGGAGCGCGCGCTGGTGGACCTCGACCGCGCCGCGGAGCGGCGGGTCGGGCCGGGTCTGTTGGCGCTCGAGGCGATCCTGTGGGTGTGGGTGGAGCCGAGCCTCGGGCGGAGCGAGCTGGGCGAGCTGACGCGCTGGCAGTGGCCCGGGACGCTGCACGACCTCCTGGCGGCGCTCGCCGCGGGGCGCCCGGCGCCCACGATCGCCGAGCCGCTGCTCCGCCTCGAGCCGCTACGCCGCCTAGCGTCCCGCTAGCGGCGGGCTACTTGGTGCGCTTCTTGGTCGAGGCGGTCGTCTTGTGCACGTGGTGCAGGACGATCTCGGCGAGGTGCCGGTGGCTGTGGACCTGGTGCGCCTTGGCGCACATGTCGAAGTCCTCGCACTCGTAGCACATGCGCTGCTGATCCGGGTCAGTGACCCCGTCCTTGACGGGAATCCACCACTGCATCCCGTGGCCGAAGCAGTCCTTCATAGCCATTGGCAGGACCCCCTCTCTCGTGCGGGCGTAACGCTACCACCTGGCCCGGACGTCGCGCAATCCAAGGATGGAGGAGGGAGGTGCGGGTCGCATTGAGCCTCGTGCCCGTGCCGGTGCCCGTGCCCGCGCCCGCCCGCGTGGCCCGCTTACGTCTCCACATCGTTGCGCCAAGCGAATCGTGCACGTGCCGGTGCCCGTGCCCGTACCTGCGCGTGGCCCGCTCCCACTTCGCTGCGGCGGAGGAGCGCCGCAAGCGAGAGCGCTCTGGGTAGCCCCTTGGGCGAAGGGCACGCGCACGGGTCGCGAGCACAACTCACGGGCACGGGCAGGGGCACGGGCACGAAGGCTGACGCCAGAACGACGGCTTCCCGAGAGCTACTCCGACTCCGACTCCGAGTCCTGCGACCGGCGCGGGGGTGGGGCCTCGCGGGCCCAGCGCTGCCACTCCTCGGGGTCGTCGA
>CAZMSZ010000068.1:0-17589 GCA_964569055.1 uncultured Planctomycetota bacterium
CGCGGGCGTGCGCGTCCTGAATGATCTGGTTGACCAGGCGGACCAGCCCCGAGCTGCCGTCCTTGACCTCCGCCTCCTCCGGGCGGGCCTCCTCGGCGGGCGTCTCGAGGTCGAGCTCGCCGAGCAGCGCGCCGAGGTCGGTCATGACCGGCGCGGGGGCGGCCGCGCCGCGGCCCGTCTTGCGGGCCGGCTCGGGCGCGCCCTGCGTCCCCAGCGCCCGGTCGACGTAGGCGACGAGGTCCTCCTGCAGCGCGACCTTCGCCAGGATCGGGCGCTCGAGCCGCCGGGCGACCTCGTCGAGGGACGGGACGTCGCGCGGGTCGACGCAGGCCACGACCACGCGGCCGCGCTCCTCGCCGATCGGCGCGCAGCCCCGCTGCACGAGCGCGGTGCGGGTGAACGGCCCGAGCAGCGCGGCCGGCGGCGGCTCGTGCGCGGCGAGGTCCACGGCGGGCACGCGGTAGTGCTCGGCCAGGGAGGCGAGCACCTCCTTCTTGGGCACCGAGAAGGCCGCGACCAGCCGCCCGCCGATCGAGCCCCCCTCCCGCCGGGCCTGGTCGGCCGCCTTCTCGAGGATCGCCTCGTCGACCAGGCAGGTCGCGAGCAGCCGGTCGAAGCCGGCCAGGCGCGAGCGCCGCCGCTGGTTGCTGAACGCGGCCGCGAGCATCTCGGCGATCTCCATCAGGAGCCGCTTGTGGCGCGCCGTGAACGGCCTCCCGTCGCGATGGTTGTCGAGCTCGACCACGCCCTCGGTGTGGTGGCCCGCCTTGACGGGCACCAGCAGCGCCTGGCGGGTCCGCGACCCGGCCTGCTCGTCCCACGTCCGGTCGAACCGCAGCTCCTCGCTCACCGCCGCGAGCTGCTTGCGGTCGTAGACGTCGTCGAGCACCACGATCCGCCCGGTCGCCGCCACGAACCCAGGCAGGCTGTGCGGACCGAGCGGGAACCGCGCCGCCGCGCCCGAGGGCCGCCGCGTGAACACCTCCTGCTTGGCGCGGTCGACCACGAACAGCGTGGCGCGCTCGACCGAGAACAGCCGCTCGAGCTCGGGCCCGAGCGTGCGCATCAGCTCGTCGAGCCCTGCCGCATGGATCTTGCCGCCGAGCTGCCGCAGCGTCGCCTCGACCGCGAGCTGCTCGCGCAACGCCGCGTCGCCGCCGCCGAGCCCCTCACCCACCCCGAGCCAGTCGTCGTCCTCGCCGCCGGGCGCCTCGGCCCGATCGAGCCAATCGAGGGCCGCCGCGAGGCGCTGCTTGTCGTCGGCCACGGGAACCTCCCCAGGAGTCCCCACCCGCGGGCCATCTTGGTTCGTTGGCCCGGCCCGCGCCAGCGGATTCGCCGCGAGGGCGACCACCGGGGCCCTTGCGCGGCTCGATCCGAGAGGCTGTCGCATCGACCCTTCGTGCTCGTGCTCGCCGGGCAGAGACCGCCAAGGAAGAGCTGTCGCTGCAAGGACGGCTCCCTCGCCTGAGAGCTGACCGCCAAGGGAGCCGAGGGAGAGCTGTCGCTGGGAAGCTCGGCTCCCTCGCCTGAGAACTGACCGCCAAGAGCGCCAAGAGCGCCAAGGAAGAGCTGTCGCTGCAAGGACGGCTCCCTCGCCTGAGAGCTGACCGCCAAGGGAGCCGAGGGAGAGCTGTCGCTGGGAAGCTCGGCTCCCTCGCCTGAGAACTGACCGCCAAGAGCGCCAAGAGCGCCAAGGGAGAGCTGTCGCTGGCGAGGTCGGCTCCCTCGCCTGAGAGCTGACCGCCAAGGGAGCCGAGGGGAGCTGTCGCTGGCAAGAACGGCTCCATCGCCTGAGGAATGACCGCCAAGAGCGCCAAGAGCGCCAAGGAAGAGCTGTCGCTGGTGAGGTCAGCTCCCTCCGGCGAGCTCAGAGTCCGAGACCGAATCCGAGGCCGAATCCGAAGCCGAATCCCAGTCCGATTCCGACTCCGACTCCGGCGCGGCGTACGGCAGCGCCCCGCTCACTCCCCCAGGATTCGCGGCAGCACGAACGGATCGAGCTTCCCCTCGAGGACCTGGTCGAGATGCTGCTTGGTGCCGCTCGGGATGTCGCGCGCCATGGGCTGGTGGGAGAGGACGTAGCGCCGGATCACGCCCGGGTCGGCGCGGGGGTCGCGCCGGCGGGCGGCGGCCACGCGGGCGGCGAGGTAGGCGAGGGCGCCCTCCTCGGCGCGCGGGTGGCCGTCGACGTTGCCGTCGAGGGCGACCAGCGTCTCCTGGTGGGTGAGCACCAGGTGCTGGCGGTGGCGCTTGAGCAGGACGCCCTGCTCGTCGGCGGTGGCGCGGCGCTCGAGCTTGAGCTCGGCGGGGCGGAGCGGCTCGGGCGCGGGCGGGAACACGCTCACCCGCACGAACCCGCCCCGCTTGGCGCGGCGCTGCTCGAGGTCGCGCACCACCCACTCGTGCAGGCCGGCCTCGCCGCGGAGGAGGCCGAAGGCGCAGGTCCCCTCCACCCGCACCCCCGCCTCGCGGACGGTGCCCTCGCCGCGCAGCGCCTCGTAGACCACCTGGTAGCCCAGCCGCTTGCTCCGGAGGTAGCGCTTGTACATCCGGCTCATGAGCGCGATCGGGTCCTCGGGCATGTCGGCGTCGCCGACCTGCCGCAAGAGCAGGTAGGCGTCGCCGCGGTCCTCGGCCGAGGGGCAGTGGACGGCGTAGGTCGTGAACTCGAGCTCGTGCTCGAGCTCGTCGATCTTGGCGAGGAGGTCGTGCAGGGTGCGGGTCTCCCCGGGCTGGCCGCGGGCGCGCCCCAGCAGGCGGTCGAGCTTGGCGACCGCCTTGTCGAGGTGCCCCGGCGCCTCGAGCAGCCGCTCGAGCGCGGCGATCTCGGTGAGCACGGCGCCCGCCTGCTCCTTGCGCTCCCAGAAGTCGGGCGCCAGCGTGGCGTCGAGCAGCTCCTTCTTGCGGCCGCGCAGGCCGCGCTCCTCCTGCGCCCGCGCCAGCCCCTCGACCCGCTCCTGCAGGTCGAGCACGCGCTGCTCGAGGTCGTCGAGGTCGACCAGGCGGCCGAGCCGCGGGTCCTTGATCCGGGCCGAGGCGCGGCCCGGCGCGGGGAGCTCGACCTCGTCCTCCTCCTCCTGCGGCTGGAGGACCAGCTCGGAGGCCAGGGTCCCGTCGGCGCCCACCGCGAGGCGGATCACCGGGCGCTCGTCGCCGGGCGGCAGGCGGAGGATCGCGCGGGCGAGCGGCTTGAGCAGCAGCTCCTCCACGCGGCGCTTGAGGTGGCGCGCGCCGAACGTGCTCGAGAAGCCCTCCTCGAGCAGGATCCCGATCACCGCGTCGTCGGTCTCGACGATCACGCCGCGGCGGGTGATCCCCTTGCGCGAGAGCACCCGCCGCACCTCGCGGCGGGTCAGCCGGCGCATGACCTCGAGCGTGAGCGGGGCGAACACGACCGTCCGGGTCAGGCGGTTGAGGAACTCGGGGCGGAAGGTCTTGCGCATGACCCGCCGCACCTTGGCGGTCTGGGCCTCGAGGTCCGCCTCGCCCGCCGCGAAGCCGAGGTCGGTCCCCTCGGTGAGGTCCGAGCCGAGGTTGGAGGTCATGACGATGATCGAGCGGCGGAAGTCGGTGACCTGCCCGCGCTCGTCGATCAGCCGCCCCTCGTCCATGAGCGGCAGCAGCAGGTCGAACACGTTGGTGTGGGCCTTCTCGACCTCGTCCAGCAGGACGACCGAGAACGGGCGCTCGCGGATCGGGGCGGTGAGCAGGCCCGAGCGCGCCGCGGGGTCGACCGCGTGCGGGTCGCCCACCAGGCGCCGCAGCGAGTGCGGCTCGCGGAACTCGCCGAGGTCGACGCGCACCAGCCGCGCCGGGCTGCCGAACAGGAACTCGGCCATGGCCTTGGCCATCTCGGTCTTGCCGACGCCCGTCGGCCCGGCGAAGAACAGCACGCCGAGCGGGCGGGCGGGGTCGGTCAGCCCGGCCTTGATCAGCGAGATCAGGTCGACCACCGTCTCGACCGCCTCGTCCTGGCCGAGCACCCGCTCGGCGAAGAACCGCCGCACCTCGCGCAGGTCGAGCGGCACCGAGTCGTCGAGCAGGCGCACCGGGACGCCGGTCAAGTGCGACAGCGTCCCGAGCAGGCGGGTCGGGGTGACCACCGCGCGCGGCGGCGGCGCGGCGGCCGGCTCTGCCGCGCCGGGGGACGCGTCCGCGGCGGCGAGCGCCTCCTGCACGGCGGCCTCCACCGCCTCGCGCAGCAGGCGCACCCCGTCGCCGGGCCGGACCTGCGAGGTGAAGTAGTCGTCGGCGAGGTCGAGGGCGACCCCGATGCTCGCCGGCGGGATCTCGAGCTCGACCCGAGGGCGCCACCGGGCCCGCAGGTCGTCGGCCACGCCGGCCAGGATCTCGCGGGCCGGGCCGGCCGCGGGGACCTCGACCTCGAGCGCGAAGAACAGCTTGCGGAACCCCGGCATCCGGCCGAGCCCGCGCTGGAACGCCTCGGGCGTGCTCTCGCCCAGGATCACCACCGTGCCCCGCTCGAGCGCGGGGGCGAGCATGGAGGCGAAGCTCTCCTGCGAGTGCTCGGAGGTGCCGGCCTCGAGCAGCAGGTTGACGTCGGGGACGTACCACACGGTGCGGCTCGGGGCGCGGATCGCGTCGATCAGCTCCTTGAGCCGGGTCTGCCACTCGCCGAGGTAGCGCGTGCCCGACAGGACCTCGCCGGTGGTCGCCTCGAGGATCGTGAGCGGGACGAGCACCTGCTCCTCCCCGAGCCGGCGGGCGAGCTCGTGCACGATCGCCGTCTTGCCCACCCCCGAGGGGCCGAGCAGCACGACGCTCTTGGGGCCCGAGCGCGCGAACCGCTCGGTGATCGCCTGCAGCTCGCGCTCGCGCCCGTGCGCCCGGTCGAGCTCGCCCCCGAGCGCGCGCTGCGTGAGGTTGGAGCCGAAGCGGGCGAGCGCCGCGGGGTCGGCCGGCAGGTGGCGCAGCTCCTGGGCGATCCGGCCCTGGGCCGCCGTGAGCGGCTGCTCCTCGAGCGCGTCCGCGAGCGGGCCCTGCGCCGAGCGCGGCAGCCCGCGGAACGACGGCAGCAGCGCGGCGTAGTCGCGCTCGGCGGTGGCCGTGACCAGGCGCCCGGCGGCCAGCCGCCGCAGCTCGGGCTCGTCCTCGCGCGGGATGTGCCGAGCGAGGGCCTGCAGCGCCTCGCCCGCGGCCTCCGGCTCCCCGCGCGCGCCGAGCGCGGCCAGCCCCTCGAACGCGGCCAGGCGCGGGGCGCGGGCCCGCTCGTCGGCGAGGAGCTGGTCGAGGCGGGCCACCGCGCCCGCGCCGCCGAGCGCGCGCACCGCCTCGGCCGCCGCGGCCCGCACCGACGGCAGCCGGTCACCCAGGGCCCGCGTCACCGCGCCGAGGCCGTCGGCGTCGCCGAGCTGACCGAGCGCCCGGCACACCGCGCGCCGCACCGGCCCGCTGGGGTCCTCCAGCCGCCGCTCGAGCGCGACCCGCGCCGCCCCCTCGCTCCGACGCCCGAGCGCGAGCGCGGCCGCCCGCCGCACGGCCGCGCAGCCGTGCTCGAGCAAGCCCGTCAGCTCGCCGGGCGCGGTCTCCCCCTCGGCGAGGGCGACCGCCGCGATCTCGACGGTCGCCTCGTCGTCCCCCGCCTCCTCGAGCTCGGCGATCAGGTCGCGCAGCATGCCCAGAATGGTAGCGCGTGCGGCCCGTCCGACTCACCCATTCCCGCAGGGAGGTCGCCCTCTGGCGGCAGCGTGCCCTTGCCCTTGCTCGTGCTCGTGCCCGTGCTCGTGACCCGCGCCCACACGAGACCCGATCGCATCCGCGACTGCGTCTCGAGACCGCGCACGGCGACGGTCACGCGCACGATCTCGGACGAGCACGAGCACGAGCACGGACGAGCACGAGCACGAGCACGAGGCTCGAGGGGACCTCAGCCGACCTCGCTCTCCTGCGCGCTCGCGGGCGCGGGGCCGTCGGTGCTCGCTCCGTTCCCCTCGACCGCGCGGCGCCGCCGGCCGAAGAAGAACGCCCACAGCCGAGCGAAGAAGCCGAGCTTCGGCGCGGCCGGCTCGGGCACGGCGGGGAGGAGCGGCTCGGCGGGAGGCCCGCCGTCGAGCCGCGGGACGGCCATCTCCGGCTGCGTGAAGCCCAGCTCGTCGAGCTCGGCCGCGCTCGGCTCGGGCGCGCCCGGAAGGGGCGGCGGCGGCGGCACGCTCGGGAGCGGGAGGGGCGCCGAGGGCAGCGGGACCACCTGCGTGGGCTCGGCCAGCGCCGGCTCGGCGAGCGCGGGCGCGGGCTCGCTGGCCGGCGCCGCCGCGCCGCTCGACTCGGGCAGCGGCGCGTCGGGGCACACCATGGGCCGAACGCGGGTGCGCAGGAACTCGAGCGCCTCGGCCGCGGTCTGGAACCGCTTGCTCGCCACCTTCTCCAGCAGCTTCGCCACGAACTCCTCGAGCTCGGCGGGAGCCTCGGGCAGGAGCGCGCGCAGGGGCGGCGGCTTGTTGTAGAGGTGCATCGGCAGGTACTCGGTCGGCTCCTTGGCCTGGAACGGGAGCCGCCCGGTGGCGATGCGGAAGATCGTGATCCCGAGCGAGTAGAGGTCGGCGCGTCCGTCGACGGTGGGCTCGGTGATGCTCTCGGGCGCGATGTAGGCGGGAGAGCCGGTGATCTTGCCGCCCATGGTCCGGTAGAACTGCTCGCCCGCGCCCGAGTCCTCGGCGTCGAGCACGCGCGCGATCCCGAAGTCCACGATCTTGAGCTTCTCGCGCCCGTCGGGCTGCGGGCTGATCCGGAAGTTCTGCGGCTTGATGTCGCGGTGGACGATGTTCGCGAGGTGGACCGCGTCGAGCCCCTGCAGCGCCTGGTCCATGAGGTCGACGACCCGCGGGAGCGACAGCGGACCCTCGCGCTTGAGGATGTCGGCCAGCTCCTCGCCCTCGATCAGCTCCATGGCCATGTAGTAGGAGCCGTCCTTGGTCTCGGCCGCGTCGTAGATCTCGATGATGTTCTCGTGCGCGCAGAAGCTGGTGGCGAGGATCTCGCGCTTGAAGCGGGCCGCCGCGTCCTTGCTCTTGACCACCGAGCGGTGGACCACCTTGAGCGCCATCGGGCGGGTGCGCGCCTCGTCGTCGCGCTCGAAGGCGAGGTAGACCACGCCCATGCCGCCTTCGCCGAGCTTGCTGACGATCGTGAACTTCTCGTCGAGGCCGGTCCCCTCCAGCTCCGGCGGGAGCGGGGCGCTCGCGGGCGCGGCGAGCGCGGCCGTGGCCTCCACGTCGTCGGCCGACGGCGCCGACTGCGCGGACCGAGCGCCCGGGTCGGCCAGCGGGGTGATCCCGGCGGCGACCGACTGAGGGAGGATCTGGGTCCCCTCGCCGGGGACGAGCGGCGGCGCCTCGCGCTCCCCCTCGGCGATCACCTGCGTGACCGCCTGCGACTCGCGCTCGATCCCCTCGTAGCCGCGCTCGCGGTAGCGGGTCGCCGTCCCCACGTTGTCGGCGTCGAGCGACGCGCGCGCCAGGCCGTCGAGCTCCTCGTGCGCGGCGGGGGTCAGGAGCCCCGCCGCGAGCAGCGCCTTGCCCAGCGTCGCGCCGTCCGGAGCCTGGCGCACCTGCCACATGATCGGCTGGAGCTCGGCCTCGGGGACGAGCTTCTTGGCGCGCAGGTGGCGCAGGTAGAACGACTCGCCCTTGAGCACCATGCAGCGCGCGGCGTAGCGGTCGATCCTGGCCACGGTCGCCGCGTCGAGGCCGCGGGCCTGGCCGAGCCAGGTCAGCAGCGCGTCCGGGCCGCCGGCGGCGTCCACCGCGAGCAGGCCATCGCGGGCGCCCTGGGCGTCGAGCAGCCCGAGCTGGACGGCCACCTTGGCGCGCAGCAGGTCGAGGAACGTGGTCGGCACGGAACCTCTCGCCGCCTGTGGTCGAGGCGGACCTCGCGGCCATTGTGCGCGGACGAGCGCGGGACATCAAATGCCCCGGGGTCAGGACGTGCCCCGTGCCCGACTCAGAACGCGGGGAACGGAATCCCGCCGGGCGGCGTCGTCTCCCCGTTCTCCTCCGACCGATTGGGGCGGAGGAAGCCGCGGTCGCTCGACTGCGCCGCGCCGAGGAAGTCGAGGAAGAACTGGACCTCGTGGCTCCCCACGAACTCCGTGCGGACGCGCTCGAGCAGGTCCTCGAACCGCGGGGTGTCGGTGTCGAAGAACACCGCCCGGTAGACCTGCCGCAGCCGCTTGATCGTCTCGTCGCTGAAGCCGCGCCGCTTGAGGCCGACGTGGTTGATCCCGCGCAGGCGCGCCGGATAGCCCTGGGCGATGGTGAACGGCGGGATGTCCTTGCCGACCTTCGAGCCGCCCGACGTGATGCAGTGCGCGCCGACCCGCACGAACTGGTGCACCCCGGTCTGGCCGCCCAGGATCGCGTAGTCGTCCACCTGCACGTGCCCCGCCAGGCCGGTGGCGTTGGCCAGGATCGCGTGGCTCCCGATCGTGCAGTCGTGCCCCACGTGGGCGCCGGCCATGAACAGGTTGTGGTCGCCGATCCGCGTCGTGCCCCCGCCGCCGTCGGTCCCGATGTGGATCGTGACGTGCTCGCGGATCGTGTTCCCGTCGCCGATCTCGAGCCGGGTCGGCTCGTTGGCGTACTTCTTGTCCTGCGGGATCGAGCCCAGCACCGCGTAGGGGAACACGTCGTTGCGCGCGCCCAGGGTGGTGCGCCCGTCGACGATCGCGCCGTGCCGGAGCCGCGTGCCCGCGCCGATCCGCGCGTGCGGGCCCACGTAGCAGAAAGGGCCGACGCACACGTCGTCGGCCAGCTCTGCCCCGTCCTCGATGATCGCCGTGGGGTGGATATCGGGCATGGCTACCGTGGGGCGGCCCCCCGCCGACCCCAGAACGGGCGGATCTTAGCATCACGGTCGGACGAGACGCCACGAGCCCCGGAGCGCCGCGGCTCAGCCCGCCGTCACCGTCGCCGCGGCGGCGAAGGCCGTCTTGGAGGCCCGGGTGTAGCCCTCCAGCGTGCGGATCCGCCCCTCGCCCCGCGGGTCGAGCACCCGGTCGAGCAGGTCGACCTCGGCCCGGGAGCGCCCGCGGAGCGGACCGGTCTGGACCGCGCCCCCCCGCACGCTGGCGTTCGCCTCGCGGACGATGTCGATCGCGGCGGGAGAGAACGGCGCGCCGGTGACGAGCTGATACAGGATCCGCCCCACCGAGTAGACCTCCGCGAACTCGGAGGCGAGCCGCGACAGCCGCTCCTCCTCGGGGGTGCGCGGCGTCACCACGGCGGCCGCCAGCCGCTCGGGGTCCTCGCCGCTCTGGCGGGCGAGCTCGGCGAAGGCGGCGGTGCTCGCCGCCTGCGCCTCGAGCTCGGCGGTGATGTCGAACGCGAGCACCTTGACCCACAGCCGCGCGTCGACGAGCACCCCCGACTTCTTGCGCTTGGCGACCACGAGCTGCCGCTCGCGCGCGTAGCGCAGCACCTCGGCGAGCTGGTTGGTCAGGTAGATCGCGTCGGTGAGCGGGACCGGCGCCGCCTCGCGCACGAACGCCTCGAGCTTGGCGGACTGCTCGAGGTGCTCGAGCACCACGAACGTGATCCCCCGCGTGGAGCGGATCGCCTTCACGGCGAGGTAGCTGGGGTGGTCGAGCGTCAGGCCGACCAGCGCCCGGCACAGGAACCGCCGGAACCGCCCCGGGTCCGCCTGCCGGTCGGCCTTGAGGATCCGCAGCGCCACCCGCTCGTTCGTCTCGCGGTCGACCGCGAGGTAGGTGACCTCCTCGGGGTTGGTGCCGATCTTGCGCAGCACCCGATAGCTGTCGAGGTCGCGCGCGGCCTGCAGCCGGAGGTCCACGCAGCGCGGGCACACCACATCCCCGCCGATCCGCAGCGCCGCGAGGGTCAGCGCGTCGCCCGAGGCGGGGCCGAGCGGCTCGCGGCAGGCCGCGCACGGGGCGCCCGGGTCGGTGCCGCGCGACCCGGCGCCCCAGCCCGCCGCGGCGGCGAGCGGGACGCGCTCGGAGTCGGCCACGTAGACCAGCACGTGCTTGCCGATCCGCAGCCGGTCTCCGTCGCCGAGCACCCGCGCCGCGGTCAGCGGCCGCTCGTCCACCCGGACCGGCGCCTGCGCCGCGAGCGGGACCAGCCGGTGCGCGCCGCGCTCGGCGATCAACACCGCCTGCCGGTCCTCCACCTCGGGCCCGCCGAGCGTGAGGTCGGCCTCGAGGGAGCGCCCGAGCAGGAACGGCGCGCCGCTGCTCGAGGGCAGCAGCAGCACTCGACCTTCGCCGAGGGGGCCCGAGACGACCTTGAGGGCGGCCGGCATCGCGGTCGAGCTTCTCCGTCCCGCCCCAGGCGACGGACCCATGGCGGGCGCGGATTCTAACTGAACGAGCGCGGGGCGCGGCGCCCGCGCCCGGAGCGGTTGCCTGGCCGAGCGTTGGCGCCGCGCCGCCAGGGCCGCTACGTTTCCCGAGGAAGGGGGCAGAGGCGATGGGCGGGGTGCTCCGGACGCTGGGGGCGATCGCGATCCTCGGCGTGCTCGTGGCGGGCTGCGACGACGGCGGCGGCGGGGGCCGAGGCTGGACGGAGGCCCAGGGGTTGGAGGGGTTCTCGTGGTTCGGCGCGGCGCGCAACGCGCTGGCCCGCGACCCGGCCGACCCGAACCGGCTGCTGCTCGCGACCCCGTATGGCGGCCTGCTCGAGAGCCACGATCGAGGCGCCTCCTGGGTGCGAATCGCGCGCGACCTCGAGCTCGACGCCGCGAAGGTGAGCCCACCCACGTGCCTGGCCGTGGGGCCGGGCGGCCGGGTGCTCGTGGGGACGGCCGGCGCGGGGATCCGGCTGCGCTGAGCGCACACGGGCGGCGGGGTATTGCCGACCGGCCCCCTGTGGTAGATTCCAAGGCGTGCTCCCGGTGTTCAGGGAGCGTTCGCGCGAGGCCGAGCCTTTGATCCACTCCGCTTTGTGATGGTCTCCCAGGCGACCCTGGAGCGCTCCGCTCCAGCCCTGGGCGAGCGCGCCCTCGCGCGCGACCATCGTCCCGACGCGCTCTCGCTGTCCTTGATCGAGCCGACCCGCCCGCTGTGGACGGAGCGCGGCCGCCTCGTGCTCGCGACGCTCACGGCCGCGGTCGACGCCGCCGGCGCGGCCGCGGGCTTCGCCGCGGGGGCCGATCCGGCGGCCCCGCGGGGCGCCCGCTGGGAGCCCGCCCCGGCGCGGCCCGCCTTCGGCCTGATCGGCGCGGCGTCGCTGGGGCACCAGCTCTGGGCGCGCGGCGCGAGCGTCGGCGAGCTGCGGGCGGCCGCGGCGCAGGCGCTCGCCGCCGAGCGGGCGCTGCGCGCGCTGCTCGGGCTGGAGCTGGCGCGGGTCGACCTCGAGCTGCCCGCGGGCGGCGGCGCCGCGGCCGACGCGCTCGGCGCGGCCCTCCGCGAGGCGGGGCTCGCGCCCTGGGTCAGCGAGGTGCCGGCCGGGCGCCCGGCGCAGGCCTTGCTCTGGCTGGGAGGCGGGGTGGGACCGCTGGCGCGGGGCGCGTCGCTGCGCGCCGGGGGCCTCCGGCTGGAAGGATCGCTGGTGGGCGCGCAGGGCGAGCTGCTGGCGGCGGTGCTCGAGGCGAACGGCGGCCGGCTGCCGCTGGCCCTCGCGCCCGAGCAGGCGCGCGTGCTGCCGGTCGGGCGGGCGCAGCGCGGCTACGCGGCCGAGGTCGCCCGGATCCTGGCCGAGGCCGGGGCCCGGGTCACGCTCGCCCCCGACCGTGGGCCGCTCCCGGCGCGCGTCGCCCGGGCCGCGCGCGACCGGGTGCCCTGGACGCTGGTCGTCGGCGCGCGCGAGGCGCGGGAGCGCACCGTCACGCTCCGCACCGTCGGCCCGGCCGGCGAGCCCTGCTTGCGCACGCTCCCGCCGAGCGACCTGCTCACCGAGCTGGCGCGCGCCCGCCGCGCGGCGGGCCGCCTCGACACACCTCCCGACGCGCTCGCGTCGGGAGCCCCGCGCCGTGACGGTCACGGCGCGTAGCCTCGATTCGCTTCACGAACCAGGAGGACGAACATTCCCCCACGCAGAAGGCACATGATCATGGACCGCCCGGTCGCCGACCGGGGTCCTCGCATGAACGACCGCATCCGCGTCCGCGAGGTGCGGCTGATCGACGCGAACGGCGACCAGCTCGGTGTGGTGCCCACCGAGGACGCCCTGGCGCGGGCGCGTGAGCAGGGTCTCGATCTGGTGGAGGTGGCCGAGAAGTCGCGGCCGCCGGTCTGCAAGATCATGGACTACGGCAAGTACAAGTACGAGCTCAAGCTCAAGAAGCGCCAGACCGCCAAGAAGCAGCACAAGGTCGTCCTGAAGGAAGTGCGCATGCGCCCCAAGACGGGCGAGCACGACTATCAGGTGAAGGTCAAGCACGCGCTGCGCTTCTTGAAGAACGGCTGCAAGGTGCAGGTCAACGTCCTGTTCCGCGGCCGCGAGCGCGCGCACACCGACATCGCCAAGCAGCACCTCGATCGGCTGGCCGAGGAGGTGGTCGAGATGGGCAAGGTCGAGGTGCCCCCCAAGATGGAGGGCTACCGCATGATCATGGTCCTCGCCCCGACCCCCAAGGCCATGGCCGAGAAGGAGCGGCGCGAGCGCCTGCAGGAGGAGGAGAAGAAGGCCCGCAAGGCCGCCCGCAAGGCGTCCTCCGGCGGCGCCGCGACCGACGAGGAGCTCGACGAGAGCGAGGACCTCGAGGACGAGGACGAGCTCGAGGCGAGCGAGGACGACCTCGGCGAGGACGAGGACGCCTCCGACGACTGAGCGGGTGGGGGCCTCCGGCCGCCCGCGCTCTCGCGCTCAGACCCAGGCGGCGCCCCCCGGGGCGCCGCCTGCCGTTTGGTTGGGCCCGCGCAGCTCGAGCCGCTCTCGGGACGCGAGCCTTGTGCTCGGGTGAGGCGGCGGTTAAAACGTGTCGCTTCGCGCCGGCCAGCGACGCCGGCGGAGGGACTGTCATGCCCAAGGCCAAGACCAAGAAGTGCGCGACCAAGCGGGTGCGCGTGAGCAAGAAGGGGAAGGTGAAGTTCCGCCACCCCTTCACCAGCCACCTGATGTCGGGCCGCAACGGCGCGCGCCGGCGGCGGCTGCGTCGCCGCGCGGTGGCGGTCACCGCCGAGGCCAAGATCGTGCACGAGATGCTCGGAGGAGCGCGCCCGTAGGGCGCGCTGACGGGAGCCACCGATGAGAGTCAAGGGTGGATCGGCGCCGCGCCGGTCGAAGAACCGCGTCCTCAAGCAAGCCAAGGGCTTCTACGGCAAGCGGAACAGCTGCTGGAAGGCGGCCCTGCAGGTCGTCCGCCGCAGCAAGCAGCAGGCGTTCATCGGGCGCAAGACCCGCAAGCGCGACCTGCGCAGCCTGTGGATCACGCGCCTGAACGCGGCGGCCCGCCTGCGCGGCCTGTCCTACAGCCGCCTGATCCACGGCCTCGAGAAGGCGAACATCGCGCTCGACCGCAAGGTGCTCGCCGACCTCGCCGTGCACGACCCGGCGTCGTTCGACGCGGTGGTCGAGACCGTCAAGAAGTACGTCTAGCCGGCCGGAAGGGCCATGCCTCCCAGGCCGCTGGTCGACCTGAGCTCGGTGTCGCTGGAGGCGGTCGCGTTCGACGCGGCCGCCCTCGACGCGTACCTGCCGCAGGCGCACGAGATGCGCCAGCTGCACGGCGTGTTCGAGCTCAACGTCGAGGCCGGCTGGGCGGTCGGCTACCGCGACGTCCGCGAGGACGAGTTCTGGGTGCGCGGCCACTTCCCGGGCCGCCCCGTGTTCCCGGGCGTGCTGCTGGTCGAGACCGTCGCGCAGCTCTGCGTCTTCTACTGGCGGCACGTCGTGGGGCGCGAGCAGGCGCCCGGCCGCGCGATGCTGTTCGGCGGGATCGACGACGTGAAGTTCCGCGACGCCGTGCTCCCCGGCCAGCGGCTGGTCGTGGTCTGCAAGGTGGACGAGCTCCGCCTGCGCCGCTCGAGCTACGACTGCCAGGCGCTGGTGGACGGCAAGGTCGTGTTCAGCGGCAAGATCACGGGCCTGCTCGGCCCCGAGATGCCCGAGATCTACCCCGATCGCCGGTAGGCAGGTCGTCGCTCTGCGTCAGCCTTCGTGCCCGTGCCCGTGCCCGTGCCCGTCTCCGTGCGCGTGGCCCGGTCCCACTTCGCTGCGGCGGAGGAGCGGCTGCAGGCGAAGGCGCTCTGGGTCGCTCCTTGGGCAACCGGCACGGGTCAGGCGCACGGGCACGGGCACGGGCACGGAGAGCGCTCATCGTCGCCGCGCGTGCGAGCACGAGCACGTCCCTACGCGGCCTCGCCTCGGGCCGGCGCCCCGGTGTCGAGCGCCAGGTCGATGGCGTGGAGCACCTCGTCGAGCGGCGGGCGGCCGAGCGGCATGGAGGTGACCGCGGCGGCGTAGATCCGCCCCTCGCGGTCCACCAGGAACAGGCCGGGCTCGCTGAACAGCTCGGGCTCCTCGGGGCGGATCGCCTCGGAGATGAACAAGCCCCAGCGCCGCGCCACCCCGAGCGGGAGCGCGTAGCCCAGGGGGAGGCGCTCGAGGCCCCACTCGCGTCGGGTCCGCGCCGCGCGCGGGCGGTCGTCGGCGCTGATCGCGATCGGCTCGGTCCCGCGCGCGAGCAGCTCGTCGGTGAGGTCGTCGAGCTCTCCGAGGTAGTCGCGGCACACGCCGCAGTGCAGGCCGCGATAGAACACGACCGCGGTGAAGCGCGGCGGGCGCTGGCGGGCGAGGGTCCAGGTCCGGTCGCCGTCGAGCAGCGGCACGGTCAGGGCAGGCGCGAACGCGCCGGGCGTGGCGCGGAGCATGCATTCCTCCTCGGCGCGCGCGGGCGCACCGGCGCTCAGGAGCGGGGGCGGCCGCGCGGCAGGAGCCGCGCCACCACCACCGCGATGTTGTCGCTGCCGCCCGCCATGTTGGCGGCGTGGACCAGGGCGTCGCAGCACTCCTCGGGGGGGCCGTCGAGCAGCGCGGCCATGTCCGCGGGGCCGAGGTGCTTGGTCAGCCCGTCGGTGCACAGCAGCAAGGTGTCGCCGAGCCGGAGCTCGAGCGAATGGACGTCGGGGGCCAGCTCCCCGGTCCCGCCGCCGACCGCGTTCCAGAGCACGTTGCGATAGCGGCTGAACTCGACCTCCTCGAGCGCGATCACCCCCTCGTCGGCGAGCTGCTGGGCGACGGTGTGGTCGTGCGTGAGCTGGCGCAGCCGCCGGTCGCGCAGCAGGTAGCAGCGGCTGTCGCCCACGTGCAGCAGCGCCGCGCGCGGGAACTCGAGCAGGGCGGCGGTGAGCGTGGTCCCCATGCCGCGCCGCGCGGGCAGCCGGCGCCCCTCGGCGTCGAGGGCCTCCTGGCAGGCGAAGGCCGCGTCGGTCAGGGCGCGGGCCTGCGCGCTGTCGGGGTCCTCCCGCAGCGGCGCCGCCCAGGGGGTCTCCTCGAGCAGGGTCCGGGCGAGCGTCTCGAGCGCGAGCGCGCTGGCCCGCTGCCCGGCCGGGCTGCTCGCGACCCCGTCGGCGACCATCAGCGCGGTGATCGTGCGCCGGCGCGTGAGCGCTTGCTGCGCCTCGGGGGACAGGCTCGCGCTCCGCAGGGTGAGCGAGCGCGTCAGCTCGGCGATCAGGAACTGGTCCTGGTTCTCGCGTCGCTCGCGGCCGCGGTCGGTCGCGCCCGCGCAGTCGACGACGACGTCGGGCGAGACCGGCAGGGTGGCGGTGCGCATGGATCCTCCCGGGCGGCCTCGCCCGGACCCGCCCGACTCGGCGAGCCATGTGGTGCAACCGCGGTGCCAGCCCGCCGGCGGCGCCCCTCCGCGCGCCCCCGACCCGCGCGGTCGGTCACGCGCGTCACGGGGGGTCACGCTCGCCCACCCGCCCTCGCCGCGCGCGCTCCGCACCTGGCCCATAGAATCCGCGCGATGCCCCCATCGCGTCCTCGCCCGCTGGCCGCCCGTGATCACCGCCGCGACCCGGCGAGCTGGGCCCGCGCCCTGGGGGTGCCGCGCGAGGCCGTGGAGCTGTACCTCGCCTGCGACGTGATCGACCTCCACACGTGCAGCTTCATCTGGGCCCGGTTCGGCTACGACCTCTCGCGCCGCCACCGCCCCCACCTCGCCCGCGGCACCCCGTTCTTCAACCACGTCGACTTCCCGCGCGCGCGCGAGGCGCTGACCGGGATCGTGTGGGACATCACCACCAACCCCTACCGCACCCGGCGCGGGCGGGCCGAGGCGTTTCGGCGCAACCTCGCGCGGCTGCGGCGCCTGATCGCGCGTCACCCGCAGGACATGCGGCTGGTCGCCAGCCGGGGCGACTACGAGGCGGCCCGCGCGCAGGGGCTGCTCGCCTGCTGGGTGGGCGTGCAGGGCGGCAACGCGCTCGACTCGCTCGAGGTCCTGGACGTGGCCGAGGACGCGCTCTCGCGGGTGACGCTCGTCCACCTCAGCAACTCCACGATCGGCGTCTCGGCCACCGACTGGCTGCAGCGGCGCGGCGGGCTGACCCCGCTCGGTCGGCGCCTGGTCGAGGCGCTGGTGGCGCGGCGGGTGTTCGTCGACCTCAGCCACATCAACCGCGACGGCTTCTACGACGCGCTCGACGTGATGCCCGCGGGGGTGCCGGTGCTCGTCACCCACACCGGCGCGCGCGCCCTGCGCGACATCCCGCGCAACGTCGACGACGAGCAGCTGCGCGCCGTGGCCGGCACCGGCGGCGTGGTGGGCGTCGTGTACCAGGGCCCGTTCCTGCGCCGCACCGCCTACGACTACGGGATCAGCGACGTGGTCGACCACATGGAGCACGTGATCGCGGTGATCGGCGAGGACCACCTCGCGCTCGGCTCGGACTACGACGGGATGGTCGTGCTCCCGCGCGACCTCCCCGACGTCACCCACCAGCCGCGGCTGGTGGCCGAGATGCTCCGCCGCGGCTGGAGCGCGGAGCGGGTGAGCAAGGTGCTCGGCGGCAATTACCTGCGGGCGCTGGGCGAGGTGCGCCCCTGAGCGTCAGCCCGCGATCAGCTGCAGCACGAAGGCGCCGAACAGCATCAGCACGGTCGCGAAGAACGCGGCGATCTTGGGGCCGGCCAGCGGCTCGAGGGTCGCCTCGGGCGCGAGCTGGGGGAACAGCAGCCGGCGCGCGAGGTACCGCAGCGAGGGGTACAGGGCTGCGCCGAAGATCTTGGTGGAGCGGAGGTAGCTCCCTTCGCACGTCGCGAGGTTCAAGCTCGCGGGGAAGAAGGCGACGTTACCGAAGCCCGCCTCGATCGCCGCCTGCGCGCCTGGATCGACCTCGTCAGCGAGGTAGCAGACCACGACCGCGAGCGGGTGAACGTCGGAGCCGGGCTGGACCAACGTCGCGCGGTCGGCGCCGAGGCGCTCGAGGGTCAGCCGCTCCAGCCGCCGCACGACCACGGTGAACCGCCTCGCCAGCCAGGCGGGCTCACCCGGCTGGATCCACTTGGCGTGAACGGCGCGCAGCTCCCCCGGCGGGCCCTCGTCGACCTCGAACCCGAGCCGCTCGAGCTCCGCCCTGCGCGCGGCGAGCGCCTCGTCGGCAGGGTCGCTCGCCTTGGGATCCACGCGGCCCGCGGGCGCGAGCGCGCAGCTCGCGCAGGC
>CAZMSZ010000068.1:17689-25362 GCA_964569055.1 uncultured Planctomycetota bacterium
CGCTCGCCTTGGGATCCACGCGGCCCGCGGGCGCGAGCGCGCAGCTCGCGCAGGCGCCGTGCTCGGTCTGACACTCCGCGTGGTGGCTGGCCTCGCAGCCGGGACACACCCAGATCAGCCCGCCCGCGACCTCCTCCTTGCAGAACGGACACACCGGGCGAGGTGCTCGGCGGAGGAGGAGCTCGCTCATCGCGAGCCCTCCGGGGCGACCTCCGAGGCGGCGGGCGCGGGCTCCGGCGCCGGGGGGCCCGCCGGGACGGGCGTCACACCGTCGGGGACTTCGGCCGCGGCGTCGAGCACCTCGACCGCGCGGCGGAGCTGCTGCTGCTCGGTGCGGGCCCGCTCCAGCCGCTCCTCGAGCCGCTCGTGCTCGGCGCTGACGTCGTCGAGGCGCCGCGACAGACGCCAGGCGAGGACGGTCAGCGCCGCGATCAGCAGCACGGCCAGGCCGAGCCCGAGCTGGAGCGCGCGCTCGCGGGTCACGCGGCCGGCTCCGGGGTGGCCGCGAGCCCGGCTCGGACCGCGCGCAGCCGGTCGGGGAAGTCGGTGGTGATCCCGTCCACGCCCAGCGCGATCAGCGCGCGCATGGTGGGCTCGTCGTTGATCGTCCACACCTGCACGGCCATGCCGCGCCGGTGCAGGAACCGGACGAAGCTCGGCGTGGCGAGCACGATCCCCTCGTCGCGCTCGTGGTCGCTCGTGCGCGGCATTTGGATCGCGAGCGCGGGGGTGCGCACGAGCGCGCCGAGGAGGGGGACGCGGCCGAGCAGGAACAGCGCCTGGATCTCGCGGGCCGAGCAGCTCGTGGGGACCTCGGGGCAGGCCCGCCGGAACGCGCTCAACAGCTCGTGGTCGAACGAGCCCACCACCACCCGGTGCGCGTGCGGCCGCAGCAGGCGCACGACGGCCGGCAGGAGCTCGGGGTGCGGCGAGCGCTTGAGCTCGACCGTCAGGAGCTGCTCGGGCCAGGCGTCGAGCACCTCGCTCAGGCGCGGGATCCGGACCCCCTGCCCGCGCAGCGGGAAGCTGGCGCCGCCGTCGAGGGTGAAGCGGTAGGCCGCGTCCAGCGCGGCGAGCTCGCTCCAGGTCCGCTCCACCACCGGCCCGGTCCCGTCGGTCGTCCGATCGAGCGTGGGGTCGTGGAACACCACGACCTCCCCGTCGCGGCTGGCCTGCACGTCGAGCTCGAGCACGTCGACCCCGTCGGCGCGGGCGCGCTCGAACGAGGGCATGGTGTTCTCCGGCGCGACCCCGCGCGCGCCGCGGTGCCCCGTGGCCAGGAACACCCCCGGGCGCAGCCGCCCGCCGAACGCGACCGCCTCGCTCACCACAGCCCCCGCCTGCGCAGCCAGCGCCCGAGGTGGTGCAGCGTGGGCGTGATCGCCTCCCCCGCGCGCGCCCGGGCCGCGAGCTCCTCGGGGGTGACGCGGGCCACCTCCTCGACCTCCTCGGGCTGGAGCGTGAACGGGCCGTCGCTCGTGGCGCGGAACAGTCGGAGCTGCTCGTAGTGGACGCCCGGGTAGGGGGCGAGGTGGGCGAGCTCCTCGAGCGGCACCTCGATCCCGAGCTCCTCGAGCAGCTCGCGCCCGGCGACGGCGCGGTAGACCGCGTCGAGGTCGTCGTCGGGGCCGGCGAGGTAGTCGCTCTCCTCGACGTGCCCGGCGCAGGAGGAGTCCCAGTGGCGGGGGCAGGTGTCCTTGCTGCGGTGCCGCCGCTGGATCACCAGTCGGCCCACGGGGTCGAACACCAGCACGTGGATCGAGCGATGGATCAGGCGCTCGCGGTGGATCGTTGCCCGGTCGGTCCAGCGCACGAAGCGGTCGGCGGCGTCCACCACCGCGATCCGGCCGGGCACGCCTAAGCCTTCAGGCCGCCGGATCGGTCCGGACGCTCGTGGCCGGGGGAGCGCTCCAGCGAACCGAACCGCCCGCGCGCGCCGCAGGCGCTGCACTCGCCGTACTCGTCCCAGCAGGCGGTGTGGTGGCGGGCGGCGCACTCCGCGCAGGCCACCGCCTCCTCGAGGGCCGCGGGGGTGTGACAGTAGGGGCAGCGCCCGGCGGCGCGCGCCCCCGTGAGCGTCACCTCTGGCGGCCCCTCGCTCGCGCCGTCCGGGCTCGTGGTCGGCTCCAAGCGGATCACGGTGGACAGGACCATGAACACGGCGAAGCCGACCAGCAGCAGGGCGAAGAGGTTCCAGACCATCTCCACGCGGCTACCTCGACTCCGGCCCGGTCGTGCTCATGCGGGCGAGCATACCCGCCCCACAGCGGGTCGGGTCAGCACACGATGGGGTGGGGCGGCACCCCTCAGGCCTTCAGGTCGCCGGATCGGTCCGGGCGCTCGCGGCCGGGGGAGCGCTCCAGGGACGCGAACCGCTCGCGCGCGCCGCAGGCGCTGCACTCGCCGTGCTCGTCCCAGCAGGCGCCGTGGTGGCGGGCGGCGCAGGCCGCGCAGACCACGGCCTCCTCGAGGGCCGCGGGCGCGTGGCAGTAGGGGCAGCGGGCCCCGCCGCGCCCTGGGGCCCGGGCCACGTCGACGCGGGGAGCCTCCTCCTCGCGCGCAGCCTCCGCGCGCGGGACGTCCTCCTCGCGCGCAGCCTCCGCGCGATCCATGGCCCTGGAGGTGAACACGCGGACCGCAGCCACGAGGATCACCACGAAGGCCGCGGCGAACACCAGCATGAGGGGAAAGATCGGTAGGGCGAATCCGGCGGGCGGCACGTCCGGGCAGCATACCCGCAGGGGGCCGCGTCAGCGGCGGGCGTGGCTGGACACCGATCGGCCGAATCCTTCAGCGGCTCCGCCGGTTCGAGCTCCGAGCTTGTCGCCTTGCAGGCCGCCTCGCAGAGACCGCCGGGACCGCAGAGTGTCTCTGCGTCCTCGGCGCTCTCTCTCTACCCGGGGACTCGTCCGCGCCGCTTCGTAGCCTAAGTCCTGGTCTCGACGGGCGTGTCCGACCCCGAGCGTACCCTCGTTGCCCGTGAGCAGCCCCGCTCGAACCCCAGAAGTCGGAGCCGACCTCGACCCGCCTCCGCCGGCCCGGCCGGCCGCGACGCCGGCGCAGGTCCAGGCGATCACGGCCCGGGGCAGCGACGTGTGCGTGTGCGCCGGCGCCGGCTCGGGCAAGACGTACGTGCTGACCGAGCGGTTCCGCGGGCTGGTGCGCGACGGGGTGGTGCCCGAGCGGATCCTCACGATCACGTTCACCGACAAGGCCGCCCGCGAGATGACCGAGCGGATCGGCGAGGCGCTCGAGGGCGACGGGGTCTTGGACGCGCGGCGAGTCGTGGAGGGCGCCTGGATCTCCACGATCCACGGGTTCTGCGCGCGCCTCCTGCGCGAGCGCGCCCTCGAGGCCGGGGTCGACCCCGCGTTCGGCGTCCTGACCGAGGTCCCGGCCGCGCGCGCGCGGCGGGCGGCGTTCCTGCAGGCGCAGCGCGAGCTGCGGGCGGCCCACCCCGGCCTGTACGACGCGCTGGTGGATCGGGTGCGCTGGGGGAAGGACCGCGGCGGCGCGGCCTCGATCCGCCAGCGGGTGCTCGCCCTGTACGACGAGGTCCGCGCGGCCGGCGGGGAGCTGCGCGAGCTCCCGCCGGGGGCGCGGGTCGACGCGGAGGCGCTCGCCGAGCGCGAGGTGCGCCTGGCGCTGGAGGCTCTGGCCGAGGCGGTGAGCTGGCTCCTGGGCGAGCTGCGGCAGGTCGAGCGCCCGAGCGCGTTCCTGGCGCGGCGCGGGGCGGCGGTGGCCGAGCTGTCGGCGCGGATCGCGGCGGCGCCGCTCGACCGCTTCCGCCTCGAGGTCTACCGCGACCTGGCCGCCCTGGCCGAGGCGGCGAGCTGCAAGGGCAAGCTGGCCGAGCCGTTCGCCGCGGTGCGGGCCGCCGCGCAGCGGGCGGCGGGCGCCTACGCCGAGGGGCCGGCGCGCGCGCTCGGGCGCGGGCTCGAGGACCTGCTCGCCCGCTTCGACCGCGCCTTCCGCGCGATCAAGGAGGCGCAGGCGGTCTTGGACTTCAACGACCTCGAGGAGCGCACCCGGCGCCTGCTCGAGGGGCGCCCCGACGTGCGCGACGAGGTGCGCTCGCGCTTCGAGGCGGTCCTGATCGACGAGTTCCAGGACACCTCGCGCCTGCAGCAGCGGCTGGTCGAGCTGATCCGCCGCCCGGCCGCGCTGTTCGTGGTCGGCGACGTCAAGCAGAGCATCTACGGCTTCCGCCACGCCGACGTGCGCGGGCTGCTCGACCTCGAGGCCGAGGTCACGGCCGCGGGCGGCGCCTCGATCTCGCTCGACGTCTCGTTCCGCACGCGCCCCGAGCTGCTCGCCTACGCCAGCGAGGTGTTCGAGCGCGTGTTCGGCGAGTCGCGCGGGCGCCCGGGCGCGGTGCCGCACCAGCCGCTGCGCGCCGGGGTCGCCTACCCGCCCGCCGCCGCGCCCTGCGTGGAGCTGGTGGTGGGGCGCGGCGAGTCGCTGGCGCGGGCGCGCGCCGAGGAGGCGCGCGCGGTGGCGGCGCGCCTCGCCACCCTGATCGAGGAGGAGCGCGTGCGCGGCACCAACCCGCTGCGCGCCGACTCCTTCGGCCGGCCGCTCCGCTACCGCGACTGCGCGATCCTGCTGCCGGCCACCACCGCGCTGGGGACCTACGAGCGGGCGCTGCGCGAGCGCGGGATCCCGTATCGCGTCTCGTCGGGCCGTGGCTTCTATCACGCCCGCGAGGTGGTCGACGCCGTCAACCTGCTCGCGGTGACCGACGCGGCCGACGACGACCTGGCGCTGCTGGCGTTCCTGCGCTCGCCCGCGGCCGGCCTCAGCGACGACGCGTTCGCGGCGCTGGCCGAGCGGCGCGCGCGGCTCGGGCGGGGCGCCTCGCTGCTGGCCGCGCTGCGCGAGGCCACCCTGGCGGCGGAGGCGGGCGAGGGCGGCCTCGGGCCGCGCGACGCCGGGCGGGCGCGCGCCGCGCTCGACCTCCTCGACGAGCTGCGCGCCCTGCGCGGGCGGCTGCGGGCGCGCGACCTCCTGGCGCGCGCGCTCGAGCGCAGCGGGCTCCTCGACGGCAGCCTGCTGCGCGGCGGCGACGTGCGCGGGTTCGCCAACCTGCACAAGCTGCTGGCGCTGGTCGAGGAGCTGGAGCGCGACGGGGTCACGGGGCCGGGCGCCGTGGCGGAGGTGTTCGAGGACCTGCGCGCGAGCGACGCGCGCGAGTCGGAGGCGAACGTCTCGGCGGACGACGAGGACGCGGTCAGCCTGCTCACCGTCCACGCCTCGAAGGGGCTGGAGTGGCCGCTGGTGGTGGTGGCCGACCTCGGGCGGCGCCGCCCGCCGTTCACCGACCCGGTGCAGTGGTCGCCCGAGACGGGGGTCACGCTCGACCTGCGCGACCCCGACGGCGGCGGCGCGATCACGCCCGCGGGGCTGGCCGCGCTGTCGGAGCGCAAGCGCGAGCTGCAGCGCGAGGAGTCGAAGCGGCTGCTCTACGTGGCCATGACGCGCGCGCGCGACCACCTGATCCTCGCGGGCGCGCAGGGGACGCAGGCGCGCACCAGCGGCGACTGGCTGACCTGGGCGCGCGCGCCGCTCGACCCGACGCAGCCGGCGCTGGGCCTCGAGCGCGACGACCCGGCGGGCGGCGTGGCGCGCGTGGTGGGCACCCGGGGCGGCGTGCTGGTGCGCAGCCTGGAGATCAGCGAGGAGCTGGCGGGCACCCCGATCGTGGGGCGCCGCGGCCCGGCCGCCGGCGCCGAGCCGGTGCTCGACGCGCCGCAGTGCGAGGCGCTGGCGCGGGGCGCCGACCCGGGGCTCCCGCCGGTGGAGCCCGCCCTCGTCGCGCAGGCCGAGGCGCTCCTGGCGCGGATCCGCGCGCCCGAGCTGCCCGACCTCGACCACGGCGCCTCGGTGTACTCGGTCAGCGAGGTGCTCGCCTGGCACGCCTGCCCCCGGCAGGCGCTGTATCGATACGTGATCGGCGACGAGGCGAGCGGGCGAGGGTGGGACGATCCCGGCGAGCTGGGGGGCGAGAGCGCGCTGTGGGGGGGCGTCCCGCCCGAGGTGCGCGGCACCCTGGTCCACGAGGCGCTCGCCAAGGCCGTGGCGCGCGGCGGCCGCCTCCCTTCACCGACGGCCCTCACGGCGCGGCTGACCCAGCTGGCCGCGCCGCGCGACCTGGCGGCCGACGCCGCCTCGCGGGTGGTGGCGCACGCTCGCCGGCTGACCCGCGACTTCCTGGAGAGCCCCCTGGGCGTCGCGGCGCTCGAGGGTGGAGCCGCGCGGGTCGAGGAGCCGTTCCTGGTCGCGCTCGACGTGCCCGCCGAGGGCGATGACCCGGGCGATGGGCGCGAGCGCGAGCCGTTCCTCCTGCGCGGCGCGATCGACCTCGTGTTCCCGCGCGCCGGCGGGGTGGTGCTGGTCGACTACAAGACGACGGACATCACCGCGCTCGAGGTCCCGCTGCACCTCGCCGGCCCCGAGCTGCAGCTCCAGCTCTACGCCCTCGGGCTGCGGGCGCTCGGGGTCCCGGTGGTCGCGGCCCGGGTGGTGCACCTCGTCCCCGGGGTCGCCTCGCCGATCGACGTGGGCCCGGCCGCCCTCGACGCGGCGCGCCGGCTGCTCGGCGAGTTCACCGCCGCCCGCCGGGCGCTCGACCTGCCCGCCCGACCCGGGTCGGTCTGCCGATCCTGCCCGTGGCGAGCCAGTTGTGGCGCGGCGGAGCGGCCCGCGCGCCGCCCGATGCGAGGCGGCGCCGGTCGGGCGCTGCCGACGTTCTGAGCGCAACCACCGCTTCGCCTTCGAGTTGCGCGGCGAGGGGCCCCGAGCGATGACGCTTGCACGCCGCGAGCCCGGCGGTAACCTGGGCCCCCTTCACCACCAGCGGAGGCGTGCTCCGCTGGCCGTCTTTATGCTTGCGGAGCCGAGGCCCTCTGGTATAAGGGGGGCCTTCATGGGCGCCCCCAGGGGTCTCCACGAAGATCAAGCTAGCGTAGCTCAATTGGTAGAGCATCCGCCTTGTAAGCGGAGGGTTGCGGGTTCGGATCCCGCCGCTAGCTCCACACCAGATCGGGTCGATTCCGGAGCGGTCAAACGGGTCAGACTGTAAATCTGATGGCTCAGCCTTCGGTGGTTCGAATCCACCTCGGCCCAAACCAGAGATCAACGAATTTGCCGAGATTTCGAGGGACAACGCGGGCGTAACTCAGTGGTAGAGTGTCGGCCTTCCAAGCCGTTCGTCGTGGGTTCGAGTCCCATCGCCCGCTGTCAACACGCGCTGCTGTAGCTCAGTAGGTAGAGCACGTCCTTGGTAAGGACGAGGTCATGGGTCCGAGTCCCATCAGCAGCTTCGTCCAAACCGACAAGTAAACACCCTTCAGGGCCCTCCAGGGGCATGACGAGGATTCAATGGCCAAGGAGAAGTTCGCGCGGACCAAGCCGCACGTCAACATCGGGACGATCGGTCACATCTCCCACGGCAAGACCACGCTGACCTCGGCCATCACCAATACGCTGGCGAAGGCGTCGGGCGGCTCGGCGATGACCTACGAGCAGATCGCCAAGGGTGGGACCCGCCGCTCCGACTCGAAGATCATCACGATCGCCGTGTCGCACGTGGAGTACGAGACCGAGAACCGGCACTACGCCCACGTCGACTGCCCCGGCCACGCCGACTACATCAAGAACATGATCACCGGCGC